>NZ_JAAHGM010000011.1:142579-498588 GCF_010692625.1 Okeania sp. SIO2C2 | reverse complement strand
TTTATGGCCATTTTTATTGATATGAGTTGACTTACATTCGGGACACTGCATAATTTTAAATCTCTGCTCAATATCACAAAAGAGCGATCGCTCTTTTTCCTAATCATACCTGCGCTTCAGCAACGCCGAAGACTTCAATGCTGCATTTGGAAATGTACAAAGGAACGAGCAGTGGAGGGTTAACTCAATGGGGAAATTGGACTTATCACGATGTACCGCAACGCCAGTATGAACGTCGTTCTGATTTACTCAATCCGACACCCTATCTCGATCAAGCTAAGCTGATTGATCCAGAAGAAGATGAAGGGCGAGTCAATGAGCAAGTAATTACTGGCCTGAATGTACGTCGTGAACCTTCAACTGCATCTGCTGTGATGTTCCGTTTACCACCGTGGGCAATTTGTAAGATTCTAGATGATCGGGTAGTAGGAGATGCTTACGGTCAAGGGAATCGAACTGACTGGTACAAAATTGAATATGAGGGAAAACAGGGGTTTGTTGCTGCCTACTATGTTGATTACAACCCTGTACGTCCTCGAAATAATCTATTAGAAAATTATCCCAAACCGTTTCAAAAATGGGTAGAAGTGGTTGCCCGGAGCAATCTTAAACAACATTTTAAAGTTGGCATTATTGCTCAATCACTCCATGAAAGTGGTCGGGGAACCAGCGAATTGGCGCTGACAAAAAACAACTTTAATGGAATGCAGTTTCGGGATGTTCACAAAGACATTGAAGGCGCAACTCCTTATCCATACCGCTCTTCTTCAGACGGCGTTCTCACAGACTATGTTTGCGCCAATACACCGGAAACCTACCTCGAGTGTTATCTTGCCTTTATTAACCGCGACCATTATCAAGGTGGGGAAAATACTGATACTGCTTACAACTTTATTAAGCATCTCTACGATGGAGGTTACGCTACCGATCCTGAGTACATGAGCAAAGTTGATAAGTTCTTTAGTGAAGCGAAGAATATTCTATTTTTCGACTATTCTCAAGAAGAACATGGCTGGTACAAGATTGTTAAATGTACCCAAGACAATGAGTATTACCTTGTTTGCATGGCTGGAGGAGAAGCTCTTTATAAAATTCCTCTAGAACGAACTGTGGCCGATCTCTCGACAGTGTTAGCAGAAATGCTTACTAAATATCCTAATGCTCGAACTTGGGCTGTCAGTATTCCCACGGATCTTTCGAGCGTTCCCTTATATCCTCTACCCCCATCCCAACGTTTACAAGGCAAACGTTTCCTTTTAGATCCCGGACATAGTGCCCAACACCCTGGAGCGCAGGGTTATTACCCTGATTATCCTCAAGAACATTTTCATGTCGCTCGTCAAGCTGAAGTATTAGCCACTTTCTTACGGGAACAAGGGGCAACCGTTGATATCTACAATCCTAATGAGGATTTTTTAAGTGCGATCGGACGACGAGCGGCTAATCATGATATGTTTATCTCATTGCATCTTAACTCTGTGGCTGATCCTCACAAGCATATAGATCATTACAGTTGTGTAATGGTACATAGTTCTTTTGCTAAACGAGGTTCTAAAGAATTTGCTGCGTTGTGTGCCGATAAAATTGCTGACGCTGTTGATTTGCCTTTGTGCGCCCAACACCGTAGCGATTTACCGAAGGGCGTTTATCCTGCTCCATTAGGAGTTTTAAGAGCAGCAGAAAAGACCAATTGTCCTGTCTGTGTCTTGTGTGAATCTTTCTTGATTAATGCCATGAATTCCAATGCGATCGTGGTAGACAGAGTTGAGAAAGCAGCGGAGGCAATTTTTGATGCCATTGTTGAGTGGTATTCCTAGTTGATTTCAGCTCGAGTCCGGTAGTATCGGAGGTCTCACGGGGTGACAAGCACCTCAAAACCCTTGCCAAATAAGGATTGATGTCAAGGGACATGATATCGTTTGTGTAAAAGTTAGCGTGAATATCTACAGGAAATTTAGGTTTTTTCACGCTTTTAAGCCTTCTTTTCTCTTCCCTCTTTCTTCTTCCTTCTTCCTTACCTTCACGCTTACTTATTAATAATTAATTATTAATTGTTGAAAATACCGATGCTACCGGACATGATATTATTTCTGCCATCCTGCACTAATAATAAAAAAGAGGGAAAAAAAGTTGAATTTTTAGAATTTATGAAATTCCGTTTAATTCGGTATAAAAAAATGTTCCATCTGAACGTCATGGCTAAATTTTTCTAAATTCTCTTCCTTCCTCTAAGGGCGAACGCTGTTTGCTGGCGCATAACTATCGTTAACGCCCCTACTACTCCTCACAATATTGAGGTCTTTGTTGTAATTGAATATCCAATAAATCAGCTATATTACACTTTAATCTACCTGCTGTTTGTTTATCTGGTTCTATATAGCCAAAACCACTACTAAAAAACTTTTGCTGATAAGAATAAATGGCTTCTATCCATTGTTTTTGTGCTTCTAAATATTTCTCTGGTTCTCCCAAAAGCTCATCTTCTATCGCCCCAGCATACTGAAGTTTTATATCATTTTCTAGAATTTGCTTAATTGCTTGAATAATTTTTAAGCGTGCGTCTTCTGATGTAACTACTGTTGAATTTTGAGATAATATTTCTGTCTCTAGTTCCCGGACTATTTCTCGAATTACACTGCTAGTAGTGGGAAATTTTTCTAGTGCTTTTTCCATTTTTACTGAGGAAATTGCACGAACATTTTTTGTTGAACTATCAGTTAATTGTTCTTCTGAAAAAGTAGAAGGTTCATTTTTTATCGGTTCAGAAATAGTACCATTATTAAATTTACTTGCCTGATATCCTAAAACAAAAGATAGACCATGAGAAAGCAGTAATAAAAATGTTACTGCTACTTGTACGCCATACTTTTTGATAGAAATAATTATTCGGTCATAAACAGTTAATTCTTGCCGAACATTTAACCCAAAAACTCTAATTTCATAAATTGACTTTAACCTCGGAAATGCTGATGTAAATATTAATTTTGGGACTTTTCCATTACTGAGTTGATGAAAATAAGCTGCTAACTCATAATCAGGTAGTTGAGAGAATAACTCGGCAAAAGGTTGATAATAATTGCAGCGATCGCGACGATATTTTAAGTGGGAAATGAGTTTTTTCCAAATAGTATTTCCATAAATTAGTTGCTCTATTTCTTGGTCAATATTTGTGTTTAATAAATTGTTCCCCAAAGATTCTAAATATTCTAAATCGTGGCGAACTTGTTGTTTGATTATAGTAGAATAGGTTGACCATAAACTATTTTTAGTTTTTAATAGCCAACAGAAAGCAGGAACAGATATTTTTCCTCCTAATATTTGATAGAAGGCGTAATTCATTCCTAGTACAATTAATGGATCTAATGATTTTTGATAATTTTTCAGTTGAGATTGTAATTTTAGAGATATTTTTTGTTTCTCATCTTCTTTTTTTTCATCTCCAGTAATATTTAACCAATTCAGATATTCTGGTAAAGTTTCGGGAATAAAAATTGCTCTTAAAGTTAATAACCTAACCATTTGAGCATTAGCATTTTCTTGTTTTACAGCATTACTCGCCCCCAGATTATCAAACAGGTTGTTTAAATATTTTGATGTAACTTGACCATTCTGTAATTTTAAAATTAAATTTTCTACCCATTCTTGTTTTATTTGAGAACCACTAATTAATCCTTTAATTGCTGTTTCTATAGCTGCTTCATCTATATTTGTTGAGATATTTTCCCTGGGATTTTTCATCATCTTTGTCTGTATTTGTAACAGATTTGCTTCTACTTCAGTATTAGCAGGATGAATAATAATAAATTGTTCTGGTCGTTCAATTGCTTCGACATTATAAGCCCATGATATAGGTAGATTGTTGGCTTTAATTTCAGCCATTTTATTAATAATTTGTAAGTCAGATAATTCAGTATAAATTATTACAGGTATAACTTGACTACTCAGCCAATTTTGCCATTCTGTGGGTAAATTTATTTCTGATTTTGTCGTAACTGTATGTTGATTTGGTTTACCAACTTCTTTAGTTTCAGATGGATTAAATACCGGATTAACACCTTGTTGTTGTTGAGTACTTATCCAGTCTAATATTTGCCAAATATTATCTTTACCAGTGCAGAGAAAATAACGATAAAAAGAAGTCGAACGTCCATACTCATCTTGTCCAGTAGTGACTACAGCAACTACTGAATAATCTGGTTCTTCATTACTTATACTTAAGACAACTCGCCCTACAAAAGTAGGTTCTTGACTATTACGGTCTTTGGCTACTTCAAAGCCTTTATTAGCAATTGCTCTTCCTACAGTATGGGGAACTTGAGTTAAGGTTAAGTTCATATATTCCCCTACTTTAAATCCCCGAGAAATCCATTTACCATCGGGTAATATTTCGGGAATTATACCTGTGCTGAACTCGTGAATTTCAATTGTTTCCATGGGCAAATTAATTTTTTTGGTGGTGGTGCATTGTAATGGTTGTGCATTGCATTATTTTTGTTACGAGAACAGTGGGAGCATCTTGCTCCCGTGCCAAGCATCTCTTGTTCCTTGTATACCATTACTATGCAGGACTACCATTTTTTTGTTAAATCCATTCCCAATAATAAAACGATATTAATAATCAAACAATATTAGACATCTGGTGATAATAAAAAATAAAATTAATTATCGCACATAAACTATCAATTATTTCCCCCTACTCCCTACTCCCTACTCCCTACTCCCTAAAATACAATATTAACCCTAATCTAATTGTGAATTACGTTTGCCCGTACAAATCCAATATATAGGAGAAACTAAGCCAAAAGGTCGCCATTTTTTCGAGTCTTCTAATACTGATGCTACCCCACCACGACCCCGATAAATTTGCTGAGAATTTGGTTTTAAATATTTATTTCCTGTCACACCAAAAGCAGAAGTTGTAAAATATTCCACATTACCCATTCCCAAATTTTGCCAAGATTCTAATCTTTTAAAAATAGTAGGAAACCGTGCCTCTGCCAAAAACTTCGGTCTATTTCTATTTACCCATAAATCAGCTAATTCACACTTAGTTAAAACCAAAGCAATACGCCGTTTTTCACTAAACAAATCCCGACCTGCTAATGCTACTAAAAGTCGATCGACTCCTCTGGCATATTCTAAATCTTTACGATGAGTTGTACCATCAATCATTAACATAATTCCCGTAGCTGGAAAACAATCATTTAAGTAGTCTCGAAGTAATTGAGAATCTGTTTGCTGAAGTACATCGCTGAAAAATTCTCCAGAATAATCTTTGCAACTAATATCTAGATTTAAAACAGTATTTGATCGCCTCGAATTATCTTCTGGTTTGAGAGTAATTCTTAAACTATAATCCTTAATTTCTAGCACATCATTAGCTAGACGAGTTTGTTCAATTTGTAACCCTTCCTCTATCAAATTTTGTGCCTGCTTAATCAAATATTCTCCATCTTTATTTGCTGGAGTAACTAATTCAACAGGACTAGAAAAATCAGCATTTGGCCATCTAGCTAAAGCAGCCATATAAGTAGTTTTACCAGCAGCGCGATCGCCTATTACTCGTAAAATGCCAGAACAATTTTCCTCTTTTAAATTCTCATTAATTCTGGTCTTTAATAGGGAGTTAAACATTATTTTTACCGAAAATTTGTGGTTTAAAGCCTCCCCTTTTAAGCTATCCCTTATAAGGAACTCCTGAAAACCTTGTAGGAAGTAGGGGAGCAGGGGAGTAGGGAGCAGGGGAGTAGGAAGGAAAGAATCATAGTAGATAGGAAAAACTACTTAAGTTCTCAAAAAAATGTACTTTTTCATACATTTTTTCTCTGACAAAAACCTTTGAAAGACTTATACATAACTTGTCTATTTTGTCAATTTTTCTGTTAAGTAAAGATGTTTATAAAGCATAGCCTTTTAAGGGGATAATAAATAAAAATTTTCCTTTGAGTCAACCTCTTATTTTTAAGGAGAGGTAATTATTAATTATTAATTATTAATTATTAATTGTTTTACCTTGACTTAACCAATACAGGGGTGAAACTATGCCATAAGGTTTCCATTTCAAAGGTTCCCGTAAAATTGAGTGGGGACTTCCTAATTCATCAGTACGATTTGGGCGGGGGTCATTTCGTTGTAGAACGCCAAAAGTAGATATAGCATAAAACCGTAAATTTTGTTGAGGAATACGCTTTTGTAAAATACTGGTTGTTCTTGGTAAATGCACTTTAAATATGTCTAATTCTGGGTCAAGACGACCAGGCCAAATTTCTCCTCTTTCACATTTACTCATTGCTATAGCTAGGCGTAAATCTTGGGAGCGGTCGCGCTCATCAATTAAATTAATAAATTTCTCCATCACATTACTATAAAATATGTCGATTCCTGGCTCCCATTTATGGAGTAAAATTAGACAACCGACATTATCTTTGATTAGACATTCATCGAGAAATTCTTGATGTAAAGGATTAGAAATACCTGTTTGTAATTCATTAAAAATTTCTCCTGGATAATCTCGTACTACTAGATTAATTTCTTCTGGTTTTTTTTGCCACCAACGCTTAATTTCTATCTGAAAAGAATACAAAGGTAAATCATAGAAACTTTTGATTTTTATTCCATCAATAATAGTGGGTTCTAAAGAAGCACCATTGAGAATAATTGTTTCAGCCTTATTAACTAAATTTTGAGCATCATTAGTAATGCCTGTAATTTGAAAATTTGGGTGAGTTTTTTCCGGCCAATAAGCCAATCCTGCTAGATAAGTAGTCTTGCCCGCGCCCGTAGGTCCAATAATACAAATATTCCCCATTTTTTTGATTAAATTTGTGTTTACTATGTAAGCAGTCAGCACTTCAGCAAATAATTAATAATTTATTCTAAGATTGAAGGAGGGTACCTTGGCAGTAATATCAAGTCTCATTAATTAGCCATAATAAATTATACCAATTTGATAAATGTTTGCTACATTTTCTTGAGTGGGGGAGTAGGGGAGTGAGGGATTAGAGCAGAGGTAAAAATAAGAATAATTAACAATAACTGGCTAATAATTATCAAAAAAAAATATTCAGTCTGTGTTAATTACTTAATAATTGAAGTGTCACTTCAATATAGCATTCTTTTTTCACGCTTGGTATTAGCTATCTTTAGTCATCTTGAGATGACTTCTGTTTTGAGCCAAGAAATTTATTTCTTGGCGGATGACATGGCTCGCCAACCTCACCAAGGATTGAAATCCTTGGCTAATAGTTTAAGTCATCTTAAGATGACTCTTGAGGAGTATGCCATCTTTTTCATCTTTTTATATTGTGGTTAATCAGTGCAACTTGATATAACTTTTAATTCTCTGTTATCTAACTCAATTACAAAACTTTCACTTTTGCCTTTTTACTTTTTCCTTCTTCCTTGTTTTTATAATGGGAGCAAGATGCTCCCACTGGCTATACTTATTGCTTCCTTCTTCCCTCTTCCTTCTTCCTTCTTCCCTCTTCCTTCTTTCAAGCTAAATAACTAGCTAAATAAATCCAAGGTAATTCTAATAAACTACGGTGATAAATACTCGTAATAAAACACCGAACAGACAAACCAGAACGACTACTATTTATTTGTTCCAACTGTGACTTAAGGGGTAAAAAATAACTATTAACCACATAATTATGCCGTTGCAGCCAATTCATAGTATAACCATGAGGTAAATAAGCCAATTTATAAATTTCGTGCTCAAGATTACAATCAATTAAATCAGCTTTATTCAGACATATTACAATACGTCTAACTTGAGGACAATCATAAATAAAAAAGTCTTTCCAACGATTAAATCTATTGCACCATTGCTGCTGAGTAATATAATTTTCCTGGTTAATATGAGGCTGTAAAATTTCTCTATAGGGAGGAACAATTAAAAAAATTCCTTCACTTTTACCCATTGTTTCTTTAAAATCTTGCCATTCATTAATATGCTCAGATTGCCATGATCTACGAAATAATTCCCCAGGAGAATCTATCCAATCTACAGAAATTTTACTAATACCAGTAGAAAGTCTAACTTTCACATCCAAAGAACGCTTTTCAATGCTTTGAGTAGGTTTAGCAGTACCATCTAAATTAAGTAAATTTGCCTGGAGATTTTGATAATTTTGATTGACCAAAGAAACCTGGACATAATTTCCTTGGGGATTGGCCAATTCTAATGCTAAGTGAGTTTTGCCGACGGCGCGATCGCCTATATAAACTACTCCCATTTTAGAGTTAATACCAATTTGATAAATATTTGCTACAAATAACTAGGTTATTTCTTAGAAGTCAGGAGTCAGGGGTCAGAATGAATAGCTTTGATACTATTTTTTAGGTCATAATTTATCTTTTTAGTCTAAGGGACATTGCCTGTATATGTCTTTTAACTGCCCTGATTATTCAAACACATTCTTTTTCCAAAGGTGTTAATCTCTTCTGCTTACAAAGAAAATATATTAGTAGCAAATATTTCCAACAATTTGGGATTAATTTATAAAGATTTAAGTTGCTATTCTGAAGCCGAAGAATATCTGATTAAATCCATAGCGATCGCTACCCCCATCTTACCGAAGACTTCCGCAAACTCCGCGACTTTGGCGAACAAATAATCCACCTTGCCTTTTCCCTGACTTCAGTTTTTAGCAATTTCTGAGCAAATTCAAGCACCTGGTATTGTAAGTGCTGTGGCATAGTTTTTAATTGTTCGACTACCTGATCAATGACAGACAAACTCATTAGATATCTCCTTTGTTAAGTAAAGTATTAACAATAATATTAGGCACTTTTCAATTCTTCAGCTAATTCCGCTTCAGTAAGTTGAAAAGTTTCTACTCCATAATCAGCTAATTTTGTTAAAAATAAGGGTTTAGGAATTCCCAGCAAATTTGCTGCTGCTCTGGAAAAAAGACGACCTAATTCATAAAGTTTAATAGTAGCAATTAATTGCATTTCTTGACTAAGTTGTTCTAGGGTTAATTTTAAGGTTAAGGCTGTTTCTTCTGGTCTGTTGATGATTAGTTGGTACATAAAATCTCTTTTTTGTTAAGAGTATTAATTGCAAAATAATATTATTTGAGTGAATTGAAAAGTTAGGAAGTTGGCGATCGCTATTTGAAAGCTATTTTACAGAAACTTTTGAATAGGTTGTAATTGGTAGATTCTGACCCAGAAATACCATTTTTAGGGATTAATTCTGATAATTTACCATTGATTTTGAAGAAATAGGTCTTGATTGTTCCTGAGTAGAAGGTTTCTGAGGTAGGGTAGTAATATTTTCAGTGAAAAACCAAACTGCAAGGCTAGAAATAACTCCAGATAGCAAGCCAAGAATTAAGCCTTCAATCCATCCTCGAACTCTTCCCTTAGAACTAGCGTTTTCGATCAGACGAGCAAAGGATTCTTGAGGAACTTTTATAGTTATTCTGAATAAGAATGGGGCACTTTTTCAGCTCAAATCCTTTCACAGCAAGAAAAACTCGTCTCAATCTAAACCAGAATGACTATAGAACAGTTTCTGCGGTACTTTTATCCTCCTCTAACTCATGAATACGTTCTTGTAACTTACTAACTTTTTCCTTGTTTTCTTGAGCCTCACTTTGCAATGATTCTACAGCCAATATTGCAGACTCTAGCTCTTTTTTTATATCGCTTAATCGACTAATTCTGGTATCTATGCTTTGGGGATCGATAACTTCATTAAGAGGAATTTCATAACTTATAAATGGTATTGGTAATTTTATTCTAACTTGAGCCTTGCTTAAAACTTCCTTACTGAGAAGCTTAAAAATCTTTTTCATAGTTCATTTAAAGAAGCAGAAATAAGTTTAAGTGAATTGTAGCCCAGTCATGGGAAATTTGCTATTTCAGCTAAATATAACCAACAGCACTTGCACTTCCTAGAGGGCAGACGGAGGACTCCCAGTTTCAATTCTACGAGCAAACTTCCGAATATCTGCTACCTTTTGTATATATTCATCAACCTGCTGTTTGAGAAGTTGAGGATCTGAATTTGGAAAGTCAAGCAAAGTACGACTAATGTCATAGTAATCAGATTCTTGTTGACGAAATCCTTGATATTTTTGCTCTGCCTTAAAGGTGTAAGCTAAAGTTACAATCAACCCTGTCCATGTTGTCAACAAAGTCATAAAGCTAACTGCCAATTTATTTGTTGCATCATAAAATTGGATAAGAACAGGCAAACTAATGGCTGAAATCAAACTCCAAATTACTCGTGCTGAGTCAAGCCTTTGGTAAGCTGCTGCCTGATTTTTCCAGTAGACTAAAGTTCCTTTTATTCTACTAAAGTGTTCTTTTAACCTCTCTTGTTCTTCTCCAAGATTATTGGCATTATCAAACCAGGTTCCAGCACTATCTAAATCAATTTTCTTTAAAAAAGCTCTGATTATAGGAACAATAGTTATAAATATTCCTATGCACAGAATTATGACTCCAATTGCCCATGGATTTATGAATGAAAGAAGTGAAAGCAATTTACTCATTACGCAGTATAAATAAAATATAAGTCATATTGTTAGTTGCTTGAAAGCTGCTTAACTATTAATTTTATTGCAGTGGTGGTAAATATTCTGAAAGTTTTCTTGATGCCTAGATTCTCAATCCCTATAGTCTGATTAACAATTCAGATAGTTATTTTTCTAAAAATTTTCCATTCCAGCAAAAGATATTTAAAAATGATAGAACTACGTTTCGCTAGCATTTGGAATCAAGGCTGAAAATATGCCAAGATTCTCGTTTTCAGTAACTTTATCAAAATAAACAGTTATCCATGGCTCTCTACCTAAATTAGGAATGAATGTTTCTCGCCATTCAGATTGAAGTAGCCATTTCAAACTTGGATTAACCTTTTCAGTAGCCATAGTAGTAGTTTGATATCAAAATTATTAATTGTAATTTGATTTACATAATATTGACGGAAACGCGATCGCACTCCCACTCAAAAACAAAAATTTTTTACTCATCTTAATAAGCACCTACGCAGAGCGAATAACTTACCTCCAAAATACACGAAAATTTCTTGACAAGCAACCACCCTATATCTCTTACATATCAATACTTTTAATAAATTGCCTATGAAGCAGCGATCGCACCCTTTTTACCCCCATTTTTACCCCTAAATAGCTCATTTGAACTTTTTTTGGAAAATTAAGTTTAAATTCCAAATATATTTAGCCATAATTTATAAGCTTAATTTATGAAAGTCTTTCATTAAACCCTAAAAAGCTTACAGGTAAAGACTTTCACTCAAACAAACAGCACCAAAAATTAAATATAAACCTTCTTCCTTCTTCCTTCCTACTTCTTCCCTATAAAATAAAGCTACATATAATATTTATTCTAAAATCTAAAAAAAATGTCATTTGTTGGCCTACATATTCATAGCGACTATAGCCTATTAGACGGGGCATCCCAATTACCACAATTAATAGATAGGGCGGTAGAACTAGGAATGCCAGCTATTGCTCTGACAGACCACGGGGTTATGTATGGGGCGATTCAATTAATTAAACTCTGTAGAAATAAAGGAATTAAACCCATAATTGGGAATGAAATGTATGTGATAGATGGAGATATTAAAAAACAACAAAGAGGCAAAAAGTTTCACCAGGTCGTATTAGCAAAAAATACTCAAGGCTATAAAAATTTAGTCAAATTAACAACTCTTTCTCACCTGCATGGTTTTCAAGGAAAAGGTATATTTGCTCGACCTTGTATTAACAAAGAATTACTAGAAAAATATCACGAAGGCTTGATAGTAACTAGCGGATGTTTGGCAGGAGAAGTACCTCAAAATATTATGCAGGGAAAATTAGATGAAGCTAAGAAAGTAGCTAAGTGGTACAAAGATTTATTTGGAGAAGATTACTATTTAGAAATACAAGACCACGGTTTCCAAGAAGATAGAGTAGTAAATACTGGAATTGTCAAAATTGCCGACAAATTAAAGATAAAAATAGTAGCGACAAACGACTCTCATTTTATTTCCTGTAGAGATGTAGAAGCTCACGACGCTTTATTGTGTATTAACACTCAAAAATTAATAGCTGAAGAAAAAAGGATGCGGTATAGTGGCACCGAATATTTAAAGTCTGCTGAAGAGATGAAATTATTATTTCGAGACCATCTAGAAGATAAAGTTATAGAGGAGGCGATCGCTAATACATTAGAAGTAGCAAATAAAGTTAAAGCCTACGAAGGAATATTAGGAGAACCACGAATTCCTGACTATCCTATTCCACCAGAACATAATGCTGATACTTATCTAGAAGAACTTGCTTGGGATGGATTATTAAAACGGCTGAAACTAAAACAAAAAAATGAACTTCCTGTATCTTACAAAGAGAGAATGGAAACTGAATTGAAAGTTCTCCAGGAGAAAGGATTTTCTACATATTTTTTAGTAGTTTGGGATTACATTAAACACGCAAGAGATGCCAATATTCCTGTCGGACCTGGTAGGGGAAGTGCTGCTGGTTCATTAGTTGCTTATTCTCTGCGGATTACTAATATAGATCCGGTACATCATGGCTTATTATTTGAAAGATTTTTGAATCCCGAACGGAAATCAATGCCAGATATTGATACAGATTTTTGTATTGAAAACCGAGATGCAATGATTGATTATGTGACTGAACGGTATGGGGAAGAGAGAGTTGCTCAAATTATTACTTTTAACCGAATGACATCTAAGGCAGTATTAAAAGATGTGGGTCGGGTGTTAGGTGTTTCTTTTGGGGAAGCCAATAAAATGGCAAAATTAATTCCTGTTGCCAGGGGTAAACCAGCCAAGTTAAAGGTGATGATTTCTGATGAGACTCCTTCCCCTGAATTTAAAGAAGCTTTTGAGAATAAAGAAATACAAATAGAAGATAATGAAGGGGGAGAAGTTAGTACAATTTCTGTTTCTGTCCGGCAATGGATAGAGATGGCAATTAGAATTGAGGGAACTAATAAAACTTTTGGAGTACACGCGGCAGGGGTAGTAATTTCTAAGGAACGCCTAGATGAAATTGTGCCTTTACAAAGGAATAATGATGGAGCTGTGATTACTCAGTATCACATGGAAGATATAGAATCCCTTGGTTTGTTGAAAATGGATTTTTTGGGATTGAAAAATTTAACTATTATTCAGAATACTGCCGATTTGATTGAGCAAAATCATCATCTTCCTTTGGTTCCAGATGAGTTGCCAGCTAATGAAAGAAAGGCAATGGAAATTTTAGCAAGAGGCAATATCAAGAAAATGCCAGAGGATGTGAAAAAGACCTACGAACTGATAAAGTCTGGAGATTTGGAAGGAGTATTTCAATTGGAATCTTCTGGCATGGTAGATGTGGTGAAAAAATTGAAGCCTACTTCTATTGAAGATATTTCTTCTATCTTGGCTTTGTATCGTCCCGGACCTTTAGATGCTGGTTTAATTCCAAAGTTTATTGACCGGAAACATGGGCGGGAGAAAATTGAATATCAAGATCCAAAATTAGAACCAATTTTGCAAGAAACTTATGGAGTTTTATGTTTGCCAAAGGGAACTTTAATTGATAAACCAGATGGTTCGAGGCAGGCGATCGAAAATGTTAAGAGTGGGGAGGTAATTTTAACTTCGGATGGTAAGAAAGTTTGGCAGGCAAAAGTTGCTAGACAGTGGCGGAGTGGTGTTAAGGAAATATTGAAGATTACTTTGTCTAGTGGGACGGTAATTTATTCGGGAAAAAACCATCGCTTTTTAACTCCAGAAGGAGATAAGTTTGCCTGGGAGTTGAAATCTGAGGTGAGGGGAGTTAAGAACGGTCTTATGTATGGTTCTGCGGTTTATGAAAAATGGCAAGTTTCTAGTAATCAGAAACAACTTCGTAAAAATGAGGCTTATTTGTTGGGGTTATTAATCGGAAATGGTTCTTTGGTTTCTTCAATTCCCAATATTTCCTGTTCAACAGAAAAGGGTGCTGTTTGGCTGGCAAATTTGATTGATGAAACTTGGGGCGCGGAAGTTAAATATTATTTTGATACTCCTGGCTGGTATGTCTATTCAAAGTTCAATACTCAATCCAAAGCTACACCCCTAACCGAGTTTTTGGATGGTATTTATAGCGGTAGGAGTTGGCAGGTAAAATCTGTTGATAAGCATTTACCAGAAGATATTTTGGATTATTCGGAAAAAGACCGAATAGATTTGTTGCACGGTCTCTGGGATAGTGGTGGTTGTGATAGGGAAAAGTTGTTTTATTATCAGAGTTCTTCTGCTCGATTATTGTCACAAGTTGGCAAGCTTTTGGGAAGCTTAAAAATTGATTATTATCTGGCGGATAATTATGTTGGGGTTTCTGATAGGTCTCGGTTTATTTATCTATTGGGAAACTCCCAAATGCCAAAGGAAGAAAAAGAAGAGATTAATGAAAATTATCTACCTACTTCCTCTTTAGTTTTAGTAACTGGTTTAGAAGGTTCCATTTGTCATAGGGGTAGTTCGAGTCGGAAAAGTCTGGAGTCTTCCCGGCAAAAATCCACCTTATTTAAACAGACAAATTTATCAGATCAAACTAACCAGGAAAATTGGCAAAAAATTAGGGAAAGTTATCTACCTATTTTCCCTTCAAACTTGGCAACTAACTTAAAAGGTTTAATTCCCCAGACAAATAGTCCGAGTCGGAAAAATCTGGAGTCTTCCCGGCAAAAATCCACCTTATTTAAACAGGCGAATTTCTCAGATTTAATTCCCCAGACAAATAGTCCGAGTCTGGAAAGTCTGGAGTCTTCCCGGCAAAAATCCACCTTATTTAAACAGACAAATTTATCAGATCAAACTAACCAGGAAAATTGGCAAAAAATTAGGGAAAGTTATCTACCTATTTTCCCTTCAACTTTGGCAACTAACTTAAAAGGTTTAATTCCCCAGACGAATAGTCCGAGTCTGGAAAGTCTGGAGTCTTCCCGGCAAAAATCCACCTTATTTAAACAGACAAATTTATCAGATCAAACCAACCAGGAAAATGGGGAAGAGTCTGACCGGGAAATCTATGAAAAAACCGATCTGCAAGATGCCAGACTTGTTTATGTTGTCTCGGTAGAACAAGCAGGAGAAGCGGAATGTTTTGATTTAGAAATGGAAGACCAAAGCTCACCTTATTTTCTCGCTCAAGGGGTAGTTGTTCATAATTGTTACCAAGAACAAATTATGAAAATGGCTCAAGATTTGGCAGGATATTCTTTAGGAGAAGCAGATTTATTACGCCGTTGTTTGAGTGGTTCCACAAAAGTAATAGATGCAGCAACAGGCAACTTGGTTAGTCTGAAAGAAATAGCTGCTAAACCTGAGTATTGGTTGGGTCGAAAAGTTTTTTCTTTAGACACCAAAAGTCAAAAAATTTTGGAACAACCAATAACAGAAATTCATCCTAATGGTGTCCGAGATGTTTGGGAAATTACCACTCGTACAAATAGGAAAATTAGAGCTACAAACGACCACCTTTTTTATACAGTTTTAGGATGGAAACCATTAAAATATTTTTCAATAGGCGATCGCTTAGGTTTACCAAAAAAAATTCCGATTAATCATAGTAGTCAAATATCTGATGCTCAAATTAAACTTACTGCTTATTTAATAGGTGACGGACATCTAGAAGTTAGAAGTCAGAAGTCAGAAGTCAGAAGTTATTTCTGTAATAGTGATCCAGAATTAATTACTGATTTTAATCGCTGCGCAGAAGAATTATTTGGCTCTTCAGCACCTGTTGATAAACAACTACATCCAGGAAAAAAATCAGTTATTTATGTTCGTATAGGTTTTCTGTCAGCTTTTAATAATTGGGTAGATAATCATCTCAAACGTGCTAATTCACGGGATAAAGAAATTCCTAATTGGGTATTTTCTTTGTCTAAGAGTCAGTTACAAATTTTCTTAGGAATTTTATGGTCAACCGACGGTAGTTTTGACAAAAAAATTGGGCATACTGATTACAACTCTACCTCAGAAGTTTTAGTCATACAAATCCAACATTTACTTCTACGCTTAGGTATTGTTTCTCTGTTCAATATTAAGAAGATCAAATATCTAGGTGAGCCTTATTTTTCTTATCGGGTTCAAATTACAGGGCGTGAGGATATGCTCAAGTTTTGTGAATTAATACAGCCATATTTGAGTAGTTACAAAAAGCAGATTTGTCAAAGTTGTTATTTAGTTATCAAAGATAAGCAAAAGAATCAATCTAAACATTGTCTACCTCCAGAAATTATTACCCTAATTGCACAAGCTAAAAAAGCTAGTGGAATGACTTGGGCAGAAATAGATAAAGCTGTGGGTGTATGTCGTGGCACAATGTCGTCAGGTTTGAATTTTCAAAACACCCCAACTAGAAGTTTATCCCATCATAAAGTTAATAATTTTGCGACAGCTTTTGCAGATGAAGAATTAAAAGCAATAGCTAATTCTGAAGTGTTTTGGGATGAGATTACTTCTATAGAATATATTGGCAAAGAAGAAGTTTTTGATTTGACAATTCCCGAAACTCATAACTTCATTGCTAATGATTTTATAGTTCACAACTGCATGGGTAAAAAGAAGGTCTCGGAAATGGAAAAGCACCGAGAAATATTTATTGATGGTGCGACTCAAAGAGGTGTTAGTTCCGGGGTGGCACAAGATTTGTTTGAACAGATGATTAAGTTCGCTGAATATTGTTTTAACAAATCTCATTCGACTGCTTATGCTTATGTTGCTTATCAAACTGCCTATTTAAAAGCTAATTATCCAGTCGAATATATGGCAGCTCTAATTACTGCTAATAGTGGCGACCAAGATAAAGTACAAAAATATATTGCTAATTGTCAAAAATTTAATATTGAAGTCGAACCACCAAATATTAATCGCTCAGAAGTAGATTTTACTCCCCTGCCAAAAGAAATTACAGGAGAAGTAAAAAATAAAATTTTATTTGGATTATCCGCAGTAAAAAATGTGGGCGAAGGAGCAATAAAAGCAATTTTAAAAGCAAGAAAAGAAGGAGGAGAATTTAAATCTTTAGCCGATCTATGCGACCGTGTTAATCTTAATGCTCTTAATAGTCGTACTTTAGAATCTTTAATTAAATGTGGAGCTTTCGATAAAATTGAATCAAACCGTCACCAATTAATTAAAAATTTAGATGGTGTAATGAAGTGGGCACAAGACCGAAATAAAGACCGAGACCTGGGGCAATTAAGTTTATTTGATGTAGCAGAAACAACAATGCCAGCTTTTGATTCTGCCCCTAAACATCCTCATGTTGATGATTTTCCTGCGAAAGAAAAATTGCAGTATGAAAAAGAAATTCTCGGATTTTATGTATCAGACAATCCTCTTAAATATGCACATGAACAAAATAAAATTCAGGATGTTATTACTATCGACAAAATGTCGGAAAAAAAATCTAAGTCAGCTATAAAATTAGTAGTAATGTTAACTGGAATTAAACATCATATTACTAAAAAAGGCGACCCTATGGCATTTCTGCAAATAGAAGATATGACCGGGCAAGTTGATGCGGTAGTTTTCCCCAAAATATATGAAGAAATTAAATATTTACTGATAGAAAATGCTTTGTTGGTTTTGAGTGGAAAAGTTGATCATAAGGATGATGAAAGTCAGTTATTAGTAGATAGTGCTGAAGCATTAGAAAAGGTAATGGCAGATGCAGTGGAACAACAGGAAAAACCAGTGACAGAATTAGATAATTATCAAAATGAATCGAGAAATGAAGAGATAAAAATTAATCACATAGTTGAAGAAGTAGAAAAACCAGTAGAGCAATTAGAGAGTCAAAAAAATCCTCCGAAAAAAGATGCTGAATTATTAATAACTGAAAATAATTATGCTAAACAAAGACAAATAATTATCTTGCAAATACCAGTAAATATTATTCGTGAAAATGATTCTTTATTTAAACAAATTCAAGCTATTCTTGAAGAACAATCTTCTGGCGATCGGGAAAAAGCAAAAGTGGCAATAGGGGCATTAATATTTGATCATAAAGAACAAAAGTCTGTAGAATTCGGTCGGCAATTTTGGGTAGAAGATGGGGAGAAAACTATTAATAGTTTTAAGGCTATAGGACTTGAGGCAGAGATTATTAGTTACTAAGATCGTATCTTGATTGAATATCTATAAATAAGGTAATAGCGAATAGGGGTAATTTTGGAATATTCTATCTTGAGAGAGAAAAAAAATTATGGAAAAGTTTGCAGATATTCAAAGCTTGCTAAAAGGTTATTATAATATAGATTTTCCAACTTCAATCTTTCAATTAGCTGATTTTTTACAAAACTATCCAGAAGAAGAATTGGAGATTGATTTAGGTACAGTTCATGTATCTCCTTCTGGACTATTGAGCTTGATATTAAACCCAAAATTACTAACTGAAAATTTTAAGAAATTAGCACTTCTTCATTTTCGCTACTATCGAGATTTACCAGAATTTTTTACATACTTACATGGAGATTGTGATGGCTTGCACTGGGGACTTCTACTTGATGACCCTTCTGTTGGTTTTCGAGGTGCTGCGTCATACTATAACAATGATGGTGATCAAATAACGGTCTACAGCAGCATTTTCTCAGCACTTATTGATCGGTGCGAAGAAGAACTTGAATATTGTGATGAATGTCTTGCAGATTTTCCAGAGGATGAGGATGAAGATTATCTAGAGACTAAAAGTAGAATTAATAGATTTTTAGAACGCATTCAAGATTATATAGGCAAGCATTCAATAGAGATTGTCGAAAATCGAGTAGAGAGCGTTTCATCAGATAGTGGTTTGGGACTTTGTGTACCTGAAAAGTTCCGCAGAAATGAATCATCAAAGGTTTATAGTCAGGACTTACGCAAAGACACTATATATAGCGTATGCTCAATAGAGCGATTGCTGACGCAAAGCTCCGCTAACGCTAGTTAAATTTTAATGCGATCCCCCTAAATTTTCTCACCAAAACTCAACTTTTAACAAGTTAAATAAGTGTGATTTTGATTGAAGGATATTTCAGTTCAGAGAATAGATACTTAGACAATAATTGATGCTTAAGCTTATAAATAGTTCGACCAATAATAGTTGCCAATTTCTTCAAATAATTCCCAGCTAACATAGCACAAGCAATATGATTTCTTTGGATTTGATTCAAACGACATTGACAACGCTCCAGTCCTGTTAATTGTTTAATTTCTCTGTGAAATTCTTCTATTTTCCATCGAGTTGGGATTTCCAACTCTACGTCATCATTACAGGATTGATTCAGGTCGTTAGTAGCAATATATTCTGTTCTGTTTGTGGAAACAGTAACCCAGAATAATTTGACTTTTTTATCTCTAGGAAAACCTTTAACTTTAAGAATTTTTCCTGATACTAATTCCCACTCATTCCATGTTAATTCTTCCAGGTTTTGATATTTTTTTATACCTCCGGTATCGTCTACTAAACGATTCCTTTTTAACGGACAATAGTAAATTTTACCTAAATTATCCACTAAGGCCATAAGTCTTTGGGTTGCATACCAGCTATCCATTAATACTGTTTTTACTCGTATTTTCTTCTTTTTTACTACATCAACCATCATTTCTTCTACATGATCTATTTTACTCTTTTCATCACTCTCTGGATCATATATACGATAATCGCGAAATCCAGAATTGAACTAGAATGAGGATTAAAATATAGGCAGTTAACTATTCCTATTCCACGAACTACCCTATGTTCGTTACCGCTATACTGACGTCGAACAAGTTCTATTTCTTGGGAATATTTTTTATTGATAACTGTATCATCAAAAATTAAATAACCATCTTCAGTAGTTATAATTTCCTCCTGCACATTTTGCCACAAAATTTATGCTCCTAAATCAAGATTTTTGTATGGGACGGTTAATTTGATTGCTGACGCAAAGCTACGCTATCATGGCTAACTTCTTCCAGATGATCAGCAAGATTTGTCAGAGTATAATTTTTCTGGCTACTTATTAAATACTGACAATATTTTAAATAATTAAAATTCATCTTAAATATATTGATCAATAATTATTGGGTATACTAAATTACTATACCCAATAATATCAAGTAACTTGAGTTAAGCTTTTAAAATTTTTAGATTTTTTTCAAGCGATCGCTAAATAGATCAACCTTGAGAGGTAATACTATATATAGTGTGTTTGTGTAATTTATGAATATATATAGTGTGTTTGTGTAAGTCCTGATTATGATACTTGTTTTGAGGCGATCGCTATAATCGGTTAAGCGATCGCTCTATTGAGCATACGCTATATATAGTGTCTTGGCGTAAGTCCTGATAGTAAACGTAGCAATGAAGGATACAAAGCACTTCTTGATGAATGTACAGATGATAACGTAGTACCTGCCTTAAAGGCAGGTCGATCTTTATGGTACTGGGGTGGTGAAAAATATTCTGAGAGAGCCTACAATTTACTTAAAAAAGCTTACACTGTACTCCAGCGTAAAAAATTGTTACACATTCTTGAGATTCACTACAATAACAGGGAAATTGAATGGGTGGACATGACTGACTCACAAGAAGTCTAAACTGGAATCTATCTTATTCTTTATTTCCTCCTGACTCCTGACTTCTAAGAAATACCCTAGCTATTGGTAGCAAAAATTTATCAATTTGGTATTATACCATTGTGAAAAAAGAATGTTATAAATATAAGGGCAATCAAAAGACTTTACAGGAGATGTCCCTTTGACTAAAAAGATAACTTACGACCTAATAAATGGTATTAAAGCTATTCATTCTGACTCCTGACTCCTGTACGTCGCCAATCCGACGGCTCCCCTACCTGACTCCTAAGAAATACCCTAGCTATTGGTAGCAAAAATTTATCAATTTGGTATTACTTATTTGAATACAGACTAATCTAAACCTCTGTTTCCTAAAAGATAATCTTTTGTGCAATAAGATGAAGTTCAGAATGTAGAACTTAAAAGTGAAAAGCACTATCACATAAAGTCAGAATAATTAGTTATAAAAAACTTTCTCCGTGAGAACTTTTCTTCTCCCTCTTGCCATTCTTTAACCAAAGTTAAAACTTTTAACCAAACATAATACAATCTATCAGTAACCAACCACCTTAATAATCCTCTCCTTTGCCCCCAATTTCACCAACCTACTCCCCCTATCATCCTGCCCATAAACTTTAACCGAATCCACCATCATTCCACATACCTTACCATCAGTTGTTAACATCTGAACTACTACATCCGACCCACCAACAACTATTCCCGCCAAAACATCAGTTTGTCTAGTAAACTGAAAAGCATTCTGACCAATACCACCACGGTTAGCAACTCGCAACGAAGCAATAGCAATACGCTTTCCATAACCCTGTTCAGAAACTAAAAATAAATTGCTTTCTCCATCCAAAGTCACACAACCGACTAACTCCTCTTGTTTTCTTAATCTTGTTGCTTGAGACCCCTGTGCAGTACGTCCCATTAAAGGTAACTGTTCCTCATCTATTTCTAATCTTAATAATCTCCCCCCAGAAGTTGCCAAAACTACTTGTTCCCCTACCTGAGCCAAATTAGCATAACGTAATTCATCATCTTCCTTTAGTTTAATTACTGTTATACCGCGATTTGTAATATCACTTAAATCAGACAAAGATAAACGCTTAATTTTACCATTTTGAGTCAACATGATTAAATCCTTATTTTCTTCAGCCTCCTGTAAAACAAATTGAGCAATAATAAACTCCTGACGAGCATCTGTCATTTCTTTAGTTGCTGACGGTGATAATAATGTTACTAAAGGTACACCCTTATATTCATGTCGTGTTGTCGAACGATTAGAACCAGAAGGAATATCATTTACCTTCAGAGGATAAGCTTTACCAGTACGAGTCAATACCACTAAAGTTTGGTCTGTAGTTGCCTCAATAATATTAATAGTAAAATCATCATTATTTTCAACAGTAATATTAGATTTTTTATCAATTTGATGCTTCTCAAATTCTTTAGCAAGTAATCGTCTTACATATCCTCGGTGAGTAAATTCTATAACAACCTCTTCAGTCGGTGGTGGAGCAGCTTCCAAAGTCAAAAATTGTGATTCAACAGCTGTACCTTTTGATTTTCTACCTCTACCTTTAGCTTCCTTATTTATTTCTTGACTACCAATTTCTACATTGCTTTTCTGTTGAGAAACAGAAACATTTGATTCCCCTTGAACAATAATTCTAGTACGTCTAGGATCGCCATACTTGCGTTTTAGAGTCCGTAATTCTTTTTTCAGCGATCTTAGAAGTAAACGGCGATCGCTCAATAAACCCTGTAACTCTTGTATTTTCCCTCTCAGTTGCTCATATTCCTCCTCCAATTTTTGTCTTTCCAAACCAGTCAGTCTACGCATTGGCATTGCCAGAATAGCATCAGCTTGATTTTCACTCAAACCCAAACTTTCTTGGAAACTCACCTTAGCACTACTACCATCAGGAGCATTTCTGAGAATATCAATCGTAGCATCCAAATCTTTTAAAGCTTTCAGCAAACCCTCAACTATATGACACCTACCTTGAGCTATTTCCAAATCATTGCTGTAGCGACGAGTTAAAGTTTGTTCCCTAAAACTAATAAACTCCTGTAACAACTCTCGTAGAGATAACTGTCGTGGTTGTGCATCAACCAAAGCCAACATAATAGCACCAAACTTTGAAAGTAAATCAGTGTGCTGATAAAGATGGTGAAGTACAACACTAGGGTCAGCTTCACGTTTAAGCTCAATTACAACCCTAATACCAGAGCGATCGCTCTCATCTCGCAAATCAGAAATACCCTCTATTTTACCCGCATTAACCAAATCTGCAGTTTTTTCAATCCAACCCGCTTTATTAACCTGATAAGGCAACTCTGTCACCACAATAGCCCTTTTTGTGCGACGCCCACGAGCTGTAGGAACTTCCTCAATAGTAGCCACTCCCCTGATAGGAATACTACCTCTACCTTTGGTATAAGCATCAATAATTCCGTCAGTACTAACAATTTCCCCACCAGTAGGAAAATCAGGCCCAGGAATCAATCTAAATAACCTTTCATCAGAAAGATTAGGATTATCAATTAAAGCAATAAGGCCATCCACTACTTCTCCCAGATTATGTGGCGGAACATTAGTCGCCATTCCCACTGCAATACCAGAAGAGCCATTAAGTAATAAAAAAGGTAGTTGTGCCGGCAATACTGTAGGTTCTTGCTGAGAACCATCAAAGTTGTTGGTATAATCAACTGTAGCCTCACTAATTTGGGTAAGTAAGCCTTCATTGCTAATAGATGCCAAACGACTTTCTGTATAGCGCATAGCAGCAGCAGGGTCATTATCTATTGAGCCAAAGTTACCATGTCCATCAATTAATGGATAACGACTGGAAAAGTCTTGAATCATCCGTACCATGGCATCATAAACAGCTTGGTCGCCGTGAGGATGATATTTTCCCAAAACATCCCCAACCACCCTGGCGCATTTACGAAATGGTCTGTCTGGGGTGAGACCAAGTTCATGCATGGCGTATAGAATTCGACGATGCACTGGCTTTTGTCCATCTCGGACATCTGGCAAAGCTCTACCGACAATCACACTCATGGCGTATTCAAGATATGATTGCTGCATTTCAATATGCAGCGCTGCAGTAATGACTTGTCCGGAAAGTAGATTTAATTGTTTGGCCATGAGTTGCTATTTAGATTACGATTTATCAAAAATGACGGGCGTTGCTGATTTTGGGTATGATTTGATACTTTTGGATTTTGTATTTTGGATGGTTTGAACTACTTGTTAATATTAACTGTTCCCAGTTAAGTGTTCCCTATTCCCTATAAACCTACTTTCATACCTTAATTCAGCAATGTCAAATCACAAAGCACAATTGAGAGACTAAGTCCAAATGTTATGACAATTTAAGATTTTCAGCATGGAATACCTAAATTTTCTCAAAGGTAACAAGGAGTACCCAACTTAATATGCACATCAGTTTATTAATTGGAGTGTTATTGAAGGATGTTTTTTTCTAATTCAGGCAAAGTAAATTTAATATTTTCACCGAGTAATTAAGGTGAAAATCCTCTCCTTTAAAGGATAAAAAAGAAAAAAAAATCACGCTCTGCGTCAATCCTATCCTTTAAAAGAAGAGGTAATTGTTAATTATTAATTATTCATTATTAATTGTTGAATTTTCCTCACATTCGTAGCTTTTTTTATCGATTTTTTTTAATGTACACAAGATTTTTTGAAGATAGTAACTAATACCAAGTGCGTTAACGAACTCAGAAGTCAGAAGTCAGAAGTCAGAAGTTATTTTTGTAACGGGAATTTGAGCGCCGCTCCAAAAAATTTTTCCCTTAAAAGGCGGGGTTTTAGACCCAATTATTTTGATAAATATTTGCTACAAATAACTAGGTTATTTCTTAGAAGTCAGTGGTAGTGGCTAACGGCAGTTTCCCCCTACAGGTAGGGAAGCTATGGAATTAGCAATGTACAGAATGAATAGCTTTGATACCATTTATTAAGTCATAATTTATCTTTTTGGTCTAAAGGATATCTCCTACAGGTGTCTTTGAACTGCCCTTATTATTGGTAACATTCTTTTTCCAAAAAATTGGAATAACACACCTCAAATCTTTTGATCGTAGTTGATTATAGGAATAATTATTTATATTTGATCGACGAGCACAAACTGGGATTAAAGCTTAAAATATTATCTACTTAGCCTACTAATACTTTGAAGGCTATGTAGAACTAAAATATTTGCTATACCACTTTAGATAGTTATACAAATATATTAAGGTAAAGTATGTTAACCTCAATTATGCTGAAGGAATTGAAATCTTATTTTGATAAAAATGTATGATTATTAATATTTTATATTCCCGCATTGGAGCTGATAAAAGTAGTATTTATAGATTACTTTTCCCATCATCATAGCAGGCAGAAGAAAATATCTTCTCAATCTTTATCCCAATAAGATTGGACTATTAAGCTTCTCTCTGGTGCCGCTACACAGAAGTTAAAAGTCATGCATTTACAAAGTCAATCATTTTTGATTTGTAATTGTTTTAGGATTTTTTAACTGGTCAGTTATTTCCGCCATCCTGGACTAGTGAGGTAAATGTCCAAAAACTTACAGATAACTATTAGACATCTCCACCACGCATAGGGAGTAGGGAGTAGGAGGAAAGAATTGATAATTTCTGTGGGATAATTGATATTATTTTTTACGACCGCCAGATGTATATTATAAAAATTTAAAACAATAGCTACTTATTCAGTTTAGTAAATCATTATGTAATTTTTAATTGATTAAACTGAAACTGGTTAAACTAAGTTGGCTTTCCCTATCTATAAGAAAATTTAGTCTAAACTTTATAATGGGGTTTTTAAACTTAACAGGTATTTAACGGGAGACTTATATGAAAACTGTTTTGATTGTAGAAGACGATCAAGTTAATGCTAGAGTTTTTTCCAAGATTTTGACCAAAAGAGGTGGTTTAGCTGTGAAGCACACAGAAGATGTGGAAGAAGTAGTAAAAATGGCTAACTCAGGAGAAGCAGACTTGATTTTGATGGACGTTTCTCTAGCTCGTAGTGTTTACCAGGGTAAATCTGTTGATGGGATTAAAATTACTCAAATTCTTAAAGCTGACCCTAAAACGGATAAAATACCAATCATATTAGTGACAGCTCATGCTATGGCAGGTGATCGAGAATCTTTTTTGAAGCAAAGTGGTGCGGATAGTTATATTTCTAAACCAGTAGTGGATCATCAAGAATTTGTCAGTCAGATTAAGGCATTGTTACCTCCTGATTAACTATTGTCTAAAAAATGACCACAAACTTTACCGAAAAGGGATGTTGAAAGTCCCCATGTTTTAACCGGGTAATGAAGACAAGGGAGTCGTTTAGACTAGACAACTTTAGTTATCCTGTGTTATTTTCACATGAGAATCCTGCTCCAATTTTTACATTTTTGGAGCGGGATATATATTATTTATGAAAGTATGAAATCAACAATTTTATCTCCCTACTCCCTATTCCCTGATATCATGTCCGGCAGCATCGGAGCGTGTATAAAATTAAGTTGACAATAGAAGAAAACCTTCTGCTTCCTGCCTCAAGCATAGCTAGCTTCTGTACACCAAAGTCTAATTATTCAACCGGACATGATATGACTTCTGTGAAAATTAGCGATCGCTGAGAACTTCACCATAAGAAAAACCTGGTGCTGCTAAAACAAATACTGTACTGGGAAGATTAGCCGTTTTGGACTGTAAATCCTCATAATATTGAGTAAAATTCTCCCCAGGAGTCCGAATTCCCAGAAAAATCAAGTCAGCATTTTGAGAAGACTCATGCAAGATGTCATAGAAAGAACGACCATTAGAAACCAAAATTTGAGATACAGCACTAATTCGTAAACCTCGAATCACACTATCAACATTTGCCTGAGTTGGTTGAATAGCAGCTTGTTCGGGTACTACAAGTTTCAAATAAATTTCCGCATTCCGCCAATCAATATCTGTACGCAGCAAATATGCAAGAAGTAACATTAAGCCACCATTATTTTGTAAACCACCCCACCAGACATCAATTTGACGATGTTGACCAAAACCACGATCACTGTCTTCTCGAAAAATCACTACATTTTTCTTAGCCTTATGAATATGACCAATCAACTGACAGTAGCGATGACGCCTAGAAGGTTCCTGACTATCTCCAAGTACAACAGTATTTGGCGTTAGTGGCCCAATGCCATAAGTTTCCACCAAGAGTTTAGCACCATCAAAAAAGTCTGTAGCAGTAACTACTCGCACCAGAGCTTGTACTCCTCGCTTGTCCAAATACTCACGAATCGTATCTTGCATATCACTTTGCTGAGACACATCACGAGACGCACTAGGTAGAACACTACAAATAGTAATCATGCCTCGGTTATGAGTCAGGTCATCTGCAAACTGAATCAATAGCCAGCGTTTTTTCGCTATCCCAGACAAAACTAAAATATGTGGCCGCCAATTTTTAGTATCTTCCTCACCTAATTGAAGAATTCCTTCCCGCACCAATGCCATCCATATTCCACGTCTAGCATCCCCCCAAGTTGTCTCTAACTCCCGTCGCTGTAGCCAGATAAATATTGCTAGCACTATCAAAGCAGCAATAACTGTAGCCACAGCATTAATCAAAAACATCACTGCCAGACAACCAAGCGCTCCCAACATTGATAATGACCAATGGACTTGAAATGTAGGACGAAAAGAGGGGCTTTGTAAAAAGCCTTCTATACCCGCTGAAACATTTAAAACCATATAAGTTGTCAAAAAGAACATTGTCAGCACTGGGGCAATAATATTTAGGTCACCAATACAAACCGTGGCAGTAGCTACACCTAAAGTTACCGCTGTACCAATCCTCGGTTCATCATTTGGCCCATTGCCATTACCTAGAAAAGACAACCAACTAGGTAAAACTCCATCTCTTGCTAAAGCTTGTAAAACCCTTGGCGCTCCCAGAATACTACCGATCGCGCTCGAAAGAGTAGCCCCCCAAACTCCCAACAAAATTGCTGGTCCCCAAAAAGCCATTTCTTTCATCACCAGAGGTTGTTCAATTAAAGTAGTAGCATCCGCCCGCATAGCCAGGATAATTGGTAGTACCATATAGACTAAATACCCTGTACCAACAGCTGCCAAAGTACCTACAGGAATTGAACGGCTAGGTTCTCGCAAGTCTCCAGACATACTCACCCCTGCCATAATACCTGTTACGGCTGGAAAGAAGACCGCAAAAACTGTCCAAAATGGTTCTGATACTATCTCTGAAGCTCCCGATATTTCTATGTTTGTTGTTTCTAGGGGATGTCCGAATGCAAATGAAACTAGAGATAGAACTATTGCAGCCATAATAAAATACTGGGCCTTAATAGCAATTTCTGCCGAAGTTATGGCTAAGACTGCCACTGCTATAGTTGTAATCAGAGCTACATATAGTTGGTTAAGGCCACCAAAGGCATCTACTAAGCTTTCTGCAAAACCAATAGTATAAAGAGCTACTGATAGAGCTTGGGCAAAGTATAGTGGTATTCCTACTGCACCACCTGTTTCAATACCTAGAGACCGACTAATCATATAGTAGGCACCACCTCCTCTGACTATTCGATCTGTAGCGATCGCGCTGACTGACAAAGAAGTTAGAAAGGTAATTGCTGTGGACAAAGTGACGATAATCAAAGTCCCCAATAAACCAACA
Organism: Okeania sp. SIO2C2; assembly: GCF_010692625.1. NCBI lineage: Bacteria > Bacillati > Cyanobacteriota > Cyanophyceae > Oscillatoriales > Microcoleaceae > Okeania > Okeania sp. SIO2C2. Next base: position 470,296 of record NZ_JAAHGM010000011.1, on the reverse strand, counting down.
TTACCTACTACCCACCCAAAGCGGAGGTACATAATTACACCCAAAATTGTCAAAATTGAGGGAGTATAAACACCACCAAATGTTCCTAAACCTGTTTCATTACTGTTGTCAGAAATAGTTTTTGGAATTGATTGTGTTTCTTCTGATGGTTTTTTAAATAGCTTCATACATACAAAATTTTGATATTTTAACTTCTATTTCAAGTTATCTATAACATTTAATTAAATATTTATCTTTGCTTTATGTCCTAGCTTTCAAGTTTTAGATTTTAGATAGTGTTTCAACTTAAAATATTGCATACCAATAAATAATAGGGTAAGCATTCAGCTATCAGCAGTCAGCTATCAGCAATTAGTAATGAATAATTATTTCTCAGGTTTTATCCTGGGACCCATGGCAGTAACTTTTTATTCTTTTTCAATTTCAAAGGTTGCTTTTACCTTCCTCAAAATTAATAGCTGATAGCTAATAGCTGACCGCTGAATGCTTACATAATAGGGATTTTTAAAGCCGATGTTATTTTTTCTTGATTAATTTAATTTCTAGAGTCAAAAAAACTCCCGACCATTAGCTTGTAAAGCAAAGATATTTTATACCAATTTTATAAATATTTGCTACAAATAGCTAAGTTATTTGTTAGGAGTCAGTAGTCATAATCAATAGCTTCAATACCATTTATTAGGTCGTAAGTGATATTTTTAGTCAAAGGAACATCTCCTGTAAAGTCTTTTAATTGCCCCTATTATTTGTAACATTCTTTTTTTTTAATGGTATTAGATATATAAGCCATAGTGCTTAGGAAATAGACTGATGATGAATTGAATAAAGTCCACTTTTTTTTCACTATTAGCTATTGCCCGCGATATTGCTGTGGGAAGTGTGGGAAGTGTGGGAGGTGTGGGAGGTGTGGGAAGTGTGAGGAATAACAATCTTGTCTACAGTTCTCAAAACACTTTTCTTCGGAAAAAGCCTCTCAAAGACGTACACATAACTTGTCTACTTTGTCAAGTTTTATATTAAATGATGTAGTTCAACAATTAATAAATAATTAATAATTAACAATTTCTTCTCCTTGAAAAGAAGAGGATTGAGTAAAAGGAAATTCAGTATTTAAAGCCTCTTACTCAGTAGGAGATACTGTTAACTGATAACTGATAACTGATAACTGAAAATGCCTACTTCCCGCTTATTAATATTGATTCTAGGTTTAAGCCTAATTTTATTTCTCATAATTTGGCTGATTGGTTCTTTATCATGGCTATATAGTCAAGTTTCATGGTCCGCTCCTCCACTTTTGGCCAACTTATTCTTACTATTATTAATTTTCCTCATTGGAATAGTCATTTTTGCTTTCATATATTATCTGAGACTATATACCATTCAAAAAAATCAACGGCGACGAGGTTCAAAAGTTAAAGTTAAGATTCCGGTTGTGAAATCTGAGGTAGCTTCTGAATCTCTCAAGGCTTTGAGACAACAGGCTATCTTGATTCAAGATGAGGTTGCTCGACAAGCGTTATTAGAGCGTTCACAAGAAATAGAAGCTAGTCTAGCACGAGGTGATATAAAAGTAGTTGTTTTTGGTACTGGTTCTGCTGGTAAGACTTCTGTGGTTAATGCACTAATGGGTCAGATGGTGGGTAGGGTAGAAGCACCTATGGGGTCAACTAAAGTAGGGGAGACCTATCATTTAAAAATGCCAGAATTGAAAAAAGAAATTTTGATTACTGATACTCCAGGAATTTTAGAAGCGGGAGTAGCAGGTACGGAAAGGGGTCAACTGGCAAGGGTTTTGGCGACAGAGGCTAATTTACTATTATTTGTGGTTGATAATGATTTACAGAAGTCCGAATATGCTGCTTTTAACGCTTTGGCGGACATTGGTAAGCGATCGCTTGTGGTCTTTAATAAAATAGACCTCTACACTGAAGAGGACCGAGAAGCAATTATTGTTAAGCTCAGGGAAAGGTTAGTAGGGTTTAGCAAAATGGATATTGTGGCGATCGCTGCTAGTCCTCATTCTGTGAAGCTTGAGACTGGAGAAATATATCAGCCAGAACCTGATATTATGGCTTTGATCGGACGTATGGCTGCTGTTTTGAGGTCTGAAGGAGAAGATTTGATTGCTGATAATATTTTGCTAAAATCTCAGCGTTTAGGGGAAGAGGCAAAATCCTTAATTGATGCTCAAAGACGACGAAAAGCAGAGAAGATTGTAGAAAGGTTTCAGTGGATAGGGGCAGGAGTTATTGCTGTTACACCTTTGCCTGTAGTAGATGTTTTGGCCACGGCAGCTGTTAATGCTCAAATGGTGATAGAAATTGGCAAAATTTATGGTTGTGAATTAAATCTTGAAAGAGGGCAAGAGTTAGCAATGTCTTTAGCTAAAACACTTGCTAGTTTAGGTATTGTTGAAGGGGCGATTAAATTAATTTCTACAGCTTTACAGTTAAGTATAGCAACTTTTTTAATTGGGAAGGCAATTCAAGGAGTAAGTGCAGCTTATTTAACAAGAATTGCTGGAAAGAGTTTTATTGAATATTTTAGTCATAATCAAGATTGGGGAGATGGTGGCATTACAGAAGTAGTACAAAAACAATTTCAATTAACAAAAAAAGATGAATTTGTTAAGTTATTTATTCAAGATGCGTTGGCTAAAGTTGTAGAGCCTTTGACTAATATTTATTCCCAGAATGAAGAAGTTGAAATGGAAAAAGAATACGATTTAGAAGAAGTTAAGTATCAACCTCAAACAATTAAAAATCAAGATAATACTGTTAATGATTGGTATACAGAAAGTAGAGCAAAAAGGGAAAATTGGTAATTTGAGAACGTAGAAAAATAGGGATTAGGAAGAAATAATTAATGTATTTATTACGATAATTAATTTTATTTTTTATTAATAGGAGATACAGCAGATTCCGCTTGAGTTACATAAACTCTATTTTTCCTTCTGACTTCTAACTTTTAACTTCCGTTGACTTCCGTACTTGAAAGTTGACTGACAGTTAGTTCAACTAGAGTTTGCTGAATAAAGTCTTTTTGCTCTTTGTCGGGAGTAGGGAGCAGTTAGGACATAGAATATTAGAATAAATGGGAATCACAGAGTCAGTAGCCAAAATAAAAATAATAGTCAGAGTGATTTTTAGGCTGCGTGCTTCGGTGAAAATACTCATTTTTCACCATAGCTTGCTGAAAATCTCATACTTTTTCCAGACATAATTTGCCTCAAACCAATATCAGTCAATGCTTTTATATTTATTCAGCAAGCCTCAATTAAATTCTTACTTTTGACTTTTGATTTTTGAATTTTGACTTCCGTGAAAAGGTTGACTTTTGACTCCTGACTTCTAACTTAGAAAACCGAGCTTCCAATGAAACTCGGTTCTGAGCTAATATTTGATTGGACTTGATCGCGCTTCAACTATAAATCTAATAACCTTTTTCCATGAATAACCGCAGCAACAATTACTATATTACCTTTAACTTGATAAAGGACTCGATAACTGTAAGCATAATCTTGTCGGTAACTTTCATCCCCAAACTCTTTGACTACTTCTCCTTGTAAAGGATTATGAATCAAATTTTTGGTGACATTAATTATCCTATGGACTACTGCTGCAGTATAAGAAACAGAGTCACGTGCTATGTAGGAAGCAATCGCGTCCACATCATCTATAGCTTTAGAAGACCAAACTACTTTATAACCCATTTACTCAAAAGCCCTTCAGCTTCTTCTTGTGTAATTTTTCTTTCTTTATCAGCTACTTCTAAACCATGAAGAACCTTTTCAATTACATATAAATGATATTGAACATCTTCAAGGGAGCAATTATCTGGCAATTTACTTAATAGAGATTCTACTTTTTTCTTAGCGGTATTCATAAAGTTCATATTATTAAGTCACTGTTCCTAGCTGTACATGAGCCATTGGACAGCGACATCTAGTAATTTGCGTTTTCGCACTTTCCAAGCATAAAAAAGCGAAAAACACATCCCCTCTTAGAGGAACCTTTAAGATATTAATCATTTTTATCTTTAACTTTATTATGTTGAAACCTTTTGGTCTCATATAGTTCCTTTAAATTTAGATGCTTTCATGTTCTAGCGCCTTTCGCAAACAAAAAAAATATGTCAGATTATCGCCGACCTTGGCTCTAGATATAAGGGAAATAATATACCTATCAATAATATAACAATCTGATTTAACTTTTGAAAGAGAATACTATCATTTTGAACTATCAGCTACCAGCGTAATTACTTATAGCTAATAACTTATTGGTCAATCATCTATATTTATGTATATTTATGATCCCTGCAAAGTATAACTTGGTCTAGACTTGTTAGTCGTCCTCAAAGAAAAGTTTTACTTTCTATAGATAGACGATTAAATTCAATTTGGCATAGTTTAATGGTGAAAATTGGAATTAGCGATTATTAATTTATGGCCATTCAGTTGTTATTAAATTCAAAACTTTTAAATACTATCAAGAGCTTATCAAATAACAAGTCAAATAAATAAACCCGCTCTCAATTTATCAGAAAGCGGATGCAAATACTCGTGTTAGAATTAGTTGAAGTATATTTTTGATTTTTAATTACTTCCTGTTAAAGTCTAGAAATTTTCATAGTTAGCGATCGCCTTACTCATCTTCTCAATTACCTCTGGCACAGGTATAGAACCTAATTCCCCAGCAGCACGAGTCCGAATACTCAGACTATTTGACTCAACTTCCTTAGCTCCAACTACAGCCATTACAGGAATTTTTGCCTTTTCAGCATTTCTAATCAACTTACCCAAACGTTCATTACTAATATCCACCTCAGCACGAATACCTACTTGATGCATCTGAGCAGCAACCTCTTGAGCAAAAGGCAAAAATTCAGAATTAACTGGCAAAAGTCTAGTTTGGGTAGGAGCTAACCACAAAGGAAAATCTCCTGCATATTCCTCAATCAAAATCCCAATCAACCTTTCCAAGGAACCAAAAGGTGCGCGATGAATCATCACTGGGCGTTTTCTCGTCCCATCTTCTGCCACATATTCTAAATCGAATCGTTCGGGCAAATTATAGTCTACCTGCACAGTACCCAACTGCCATTCTCGCTCCAAAGCATCCTGGAAAATAAAATCTAATTTTGGGCCATAAAATGCAGCTTCACCAATACCCTCAAAATGATCCATACCCATTTTTTCCACAGCTCCACGGATTGCACCTTCAGCTTTTTCCCAAGCCTCATCAGAACCAATGTACTTATCTGAGTCAGGGTCACGGAAACTTAATCTAGCCTTAAAATTATTTAGTTGTAGATTTTTAAACACAAATAGAGTTAAGTCTACCACACTAAGAAACTCGGCTTCAAGTTGTTCGGGTGTCACAAACAAATGAGAATCATCTTGAGTGAAACCTCGGACTCGGGTTAAACCACCTAATTCCCCAGACTTTTCATGGCGGTAAACAGTGCCAAACTCGGCAAGTCGTATTGGTAACTCCCGATAAGAACGTAAGTCCTGTTTATAAATTTGGATATGGAATGGACAGTTCATTGGTTTTAAAACAAAACCCTGTTCCTGAGCTTCTGATTCCTCATCCTCAGCCATCATCGGGAACATATCCTCTTTATACTTTTGCCAATGTCCGGAAGTTTTGAATAAATCGACTCTGGCAATATGGGGAGTATCTACAGGTAAATAACCCCGTTTCTGTTGTTCTTGTTGGAGAAAGTCTTTCAATGAATTCTTTAACATTGTACCTTTGGGAGTCCACAGAGGTAATCCCGGTCCAACAAGGTCGGAAAACATAAATAGTCCTAATTCTTTACCTAGTTTACGATGGTTTCTTTTGAGAGCTTCTTCCTTTCGTCTTTTATCTTCTGCCAGTTGTCCTGGAGTTTCCCAAGCAGTTCCATAGATACGTTGTAATTGGGCTTTAGTTTCATCTCCGCGCCAGTAAGCTCCGGCGATACTTTCTAAGTCGATGGCTTTAGGATTAAGTTGTTTTGTAGTTTCTATATGAGGGCCAGCACATAAATCCCACCATTCTTCACCAAGATGATAAATGGTAATAGGGTCTTCTAAGTCTTCGAGGATTTCTAATTTATATGGTTCTTTTATTTGTTCAATTCGACGTTTGGCTTCTTCGCGACTGACTTCTTCTCTAATTACTGGTAAGTCACGTTTAATTATTTTCACCATCTCTTTTTTGATGGTTTTTAAGTCAGCTTCTGTGAATGGTTCGGGGGTATCAAAGTCGTAGTAAAAGCCATTTTCAATCCAGGGGCCAATTGTCACCTGTGCTTTAGGAAACAGCTTTTGTACTGCCATGGCCATGACATGGGATGTGGTATGGCGAATTTTTTTGAGGGTTTCTGACTCGCTGGTGCGAGGTAAATGGATTTTTTCTGGTTGTTCTGGGGAAGGATTAGATTCTGGCCTAGACATTGGCTGTTTATTCTTGGTTTTTTTTATATTTGCACAGGAACAGAGGAAAGCTCTATTCTATTTTAGTTAATCATCCATTTAGGGATTTTTGAGATTTCAACGCTACGCATATCAAACGTTATAGTTTTTGACTACTATATACCATTATATTAATAATATTATGGATAGTGTTTTGCTTGAATTCTATTTACAATAGACATCTCCAGAAAAGAGGAAGTAGGGAGTAGACTGAAAGAGTTAATTATTTTTGTGTGGTAGTTGATTTTATTTTTGATTATTGGAGATTTCTAATGAATCAGTTTCTTGTCTTGCTTTTTCTAACCAATTATCATATTTTTCTTGATTATTTTTTATCCACTCTTGGGCATGGCGGAGAATATCTTCTGGTTGGTCTTCTCCCTCTTTAATACGTAAACTTTCCTCACTCATATTGGCAACTGGAATTTGTACTAATTCAAACCACTTTCTAGCAATTGGGTTTGCTTCTAAGAATTTTTGATTAGCAACAATACCCTGTTGAGATATCTGAAAGCCAAAATTTTTTCCATATAGGGATGTATCTTTTTCAGTCAGATTTCCCATAGATTTTGGTAAAGAAGTAAAAGGAACTTCTAACCAAACTACATCTTCTCCTGGTTTTAAAACTGCAGATATCCAGTGAGGATTATAGGCATAATAAAGAATAGGTTCCCCTTTTTGATAACGAGTAACAGCATCTGCCAAAAGCACTGTATATTGGTCTCTATTATGATATACTGTATCTTCTAATTCATAAGCTTTAAGATGATGATCTATCGCTAATTCACAAGACCAAGCAGAATTGCAACCAACTAAGTTTGCTTTGCCATCTCCATCAGAATCAAAAAGTTTTGCTATTTCTGGATTTTTTAATTGTTCAATGTTAGTAATATTATATTTATCCACTGTTTTTTATCTATTTGATATCCTTGAATTCCATTGGGAGTTAAAATGCCCACTCCTTCTAATTTTTCTTCTCCACCAGCATTTTCAAAGAATTGTTTGTGCCCTGGTTGATAATAAACAACACTATAGTCTAGGTCTCCATTGGCAAGAGAAATATAAATTGCCGGATAATCAATTTCTTTTGGTTTTTCAACTTTATAGCCGAGTTTTTCTAAGCCTATATTCACTACTTCGGTTTGAAATGATTCTTCTGTCCAGGTACTATTGGCACTACGAATAGTAACTATTCCTGCAGGAGTTTTTTGACAGGAAGTGAAAACTATTCATAAGCTTGTTAAGATGCTTCCTAAGAAAATTTTTAAATATTTTTGTTTCATTTAAGTTTAATTGATTGAAATATATTTAATATCTGCTGGTTTATGACTTGATTGATCACAAAATCATAGCATTTTATGATTTTTAAAATCCATTGAATTCTTGAAAAAATAGCAACATTATTTATTCTTAATTAGGGCTTACTAATTAAATCTCAAAGCATCTATATATAAATAAATGCTTTAGCTTATTTTTGCTCTAATTGCAGTGCGCCTGTTTCAGTCTAAAACTCCCCAGAAAGTTAATATTTTAGGCAAGAGTTGGGCAGAGCAATCTTGGGACAATTCTTACTCTTACCTCCTCGCTAATTCCCATTTATCCTGTCTCCTGTTTCCTGTCTCTTACACCTACTCAAAGACTTTTTAAGCAAACCCTAATTAGTAGCTTTTCTCGCTGTTTCTAACCAACTATCATATTCTTGTTGATGATTTTTTACCCATTCTTGAGCATGACGCATAATATCTTCTAGTGTATCTTCACCCTCTTTGATGCGTAAACTTTCAGCATTCATATCTGCAATTGATATTTTGACTAATTCAAACCATCGTTTAGCAACTGGGTTTGATTCTAAGAATTTTTTATTAGCAACTATACGCTGTTGAAGTACGGGAAAGCCAAAATTTTTTCCATATAGGGATGTATCTTTTTCACTCATATTTTTCATAGATTCTGGAAAAGAGGTAAACGGAACTTCTAACCAAACTACATCTTTTCCTAGTTTTAAAACTGAAGATATCCAATGAGGATTATAAGCAAAATAAATAATAGGTTTTCCTTGTTGGTAGCGAGTAATAGCATCTGTAAGAAGAATTGTATATTCACCTAGATTATGTTCTACTGTATCTTGCAGTTCATAAACTTGAAGTTGATGGTTAATGATTAATTCACAAGACCAACCAGGATTACAACCAACTAAATTTGCTTTGCCATCTCCATCGGAGTCAAAAAGCTTGGCAATTTCTGAATCTTTTAATTTTTGAATGTTAGTAATTTTATATTTATCGGCAGTTTTTTTATCTATTTGATATCCTTGAATTCCATCAGGAGTTAAAATGCCGACTCCCTCTAATTTTTCTTCACCACCAGCATTTTCAAATAAATGATTACTTCCTGGTTGATAGTAAACAACACTATAGTCTAAATCTCCATTAGCAAGAGAAATATAAATAGCGGGGTATCCAATTTTTTTAGGTTTTTCGATTGTGTAGCCGAGTTTTTCTAGACCTATATTGACAATATTAGTCTGGAATGATTCTTCTATCCAGTTACTATGAGCACTACGAATAATGACTGTTTGGGAATTGGGGGTTTGTTGACAGGAAGTAAAAATTATTAATACACTTGAATACACTTGTGAAGATTATTCCTAAGATGATATTGAGAGATTTTTGCTTCATTTTATTGATTGATTGAAAGAGCTTTAACATCTGGTAGTTTATGACTATATTGATTATAGATTTATAGCAGTTTATAAATTAGCATCAGCCTTTTTGATTAATTTTAAAATCCATTGATTTTCTGATTCTTTATTTGCCGAATAATTAATAATTAAATAATTCTGGAAATTTGAAAATGTGGAGATTAGTATCAGCTTTTTTTCTAAAATTTCAAACTCATTTAATTCTTGAAAAATCAGCAAAATGATTTCTTATTAATTAGTAATTTTTCTCGCTTGCTCTAACCAATTATCATATTTTTGTTGATGATTTTTTACCCATTCTTGAGCATGGCGGAGAATATCTTCTGGTTGGTCTTCTCCATCTTTAATACGTAAACTTTCAACATTCATATCTGCCACTGGAATTTCAACTAATTCAAACCATTTTCCTGCCACTGGATTTGCTTCTAAGAATTTTTTATTAGCCACAAGATGTTGTTGTAGTAAGGGAAAGCCCAGATTTTTTCCATCTAGAGATGTATCTTTTTTACTTAGATTTCCCATAGATTCTGGTAGGAAAGTAAAAGGAACTTCTAACCCAATTGCATCTTCCCCTGGCTTTAAAACTGTATATATCTAATGGGGATTATAACCATAATAAATAATAGATTTTCCTTGTTTATAGCGAGTAATAGCATCTGCTAGAAGAATTGTATATTGGCCTCGATTCTGTTCAACTGTATCTTGTAATCCATAAGCTTTAAGTTGATTATCTATAATTAATTCACAAGCCCAACCAAGATTGCAACCTACTAAATTAGCTTTACCATCTCCATCGGAGTCAAAAAGTTTAGCAATTTCTGGATCTTTTAATTGTTTAATATTAGTAATATTATATTTATCCGCTGTTTTTTTATCAATTTGATATCCACTTCTTCCGTTAGGAGTTAAAATTCCAACTCCTTCTAATTTGTCTTCTCCACCAGCATTTTTCAAGAATTTTTCGTGTCCTGGTAAGTAATAAATAACGCTATAATCTAAGTCTCCATTACCTATAGAAATATAAATAGCAGGTCAAATCATATTGTTATATTGCCTTTTTTTACTTTATATAGCGGTTTTCACAAAGAGATACTACGGTAAAAATTATAGATATGCACCAAGCAGGTAAAAATTGTAAAAATAGTTGTATTCTATGTTAATGAAAACCGCTTAAAATCCTTTTAGTTAAGATTTTGTAGTAATGAAATATTCTCTGATTGACTATTAAAAATTTTTGACTGCTACTTTAATTAGCAGCTTGTTTAGCTGTTTCTAACCAACTATCATAAATTTGCTGATTATTTTTTATCCATTCTTGAGCATGACGCAGAATATCTTCTGGTGTATCTTCTCCCTCTTTGATACGTAAACTTTCAAAATTCATATCCACAATTGGAATTTCAACTAACTCAAACCATCTTTTGGCAACTGGGTTGACTTCTAAAAATTTTTGATTCGCTACTATACGCTGTTGAAGCAGGGGAAAGCCAAGATTTTTTCCATCTAGAGATGTATCTTTTTCACTTAAATTTTCCATAGATGACGGTAAGGAAGTGAAAGGTACTTCTAGTGAAACTACATTTTCATTTGGTTTTAAAACTGTTGATATCCAATGAGGATCGTAAGCATAATAAAGAATTGGTTTCCCTTGCTGATAACGAGTCATTGCGTCTGCCAAGAGAATTTCATATTGTCCTTGATTATGTTCTACAATATCTTCTAATTCATAATTTTTAAGATGATGATTGATAACTAATTCACAAGACCAACCAGGGTTACAACCAACTAAATTTGCTTTCCCATCTCCATCGGAATCAAAAAGTTTGGCTATTTCTGGATCTTTTAATTGTTCAATGTTAGTAATGTTATATTTATCAGCTGTTTTTTTGTCTATTTCATATCTTTGTATTCCATTAGGGGTTAAAGTTCCAACTTTCTCTAACTTTTCTTCACCACCAGCATTTTCAAAGAATTCATTGTGTTGTGGTTCATAGTAAACACTGCTATATTCTAAATCTCCATTGGCAAGAGAAATATAAATTGCTGGATATTCAATTTGTTTTGGTCTTTCAACTTTATAGCCAAGTTTTTCTAAACCTATATTCACTACTTCAGTTTGAAATAATTCTTGTATCCAGCTACTATTAGCACTCCGAATAGTAACTGTTTCAGAATCAGGAACTTGTTGGCAGGAAGTAAAAATTACTAATAAGCTGGTGAGAATTGTTCCTAGAATAGTTTTGAGATATTTTTGTTTCATTGTGGTTTGATGGAAAATTTTTTCATCAATAGTATTTTATACTCTCAGCACTAAAGATTTATAGAAATTTGAGAATAGGCAAAAGGCACTATATTTTGATTCAACTGGCAAATTTTGAATAAAAAAGGCTCTACTAATTTCCTCGACCAAAAAGCACTTATCAGACCAGTTTTAAGTTTATTAAAAAAATATAAATTGGTGGTTATTGGAGACAGTGAAATTCACGGTGTCGAATTATCTTACTGGCTAAAAATTAGAGCTATAACTCAAAAAATTAATTTCATCTTCGGACAAAAACAAGATACTAAAGAAAACCCCGTCAAAAATACCAGCCATTGAGTAATTTACCTGTATCTCCAGGAACAAAAATATTTTTAAGTAACATCAATATTACTCAGAACAAAGGATTGGGATATTTTAATTTAGTTGCTTATTGGAAACGAAAATATAAAAACAAGATGGAAAAGGAGCCTTGGTAGTTGTTGACAAATCTTGAAAGTTTAGATGAAGTTCTCAAATTTTATCGGTCGATAATGGGTATTGAAGCTATGTTTAAAGATTGTAAAACAGGGGGATATAATCTAGAAGGAAGTAGAGCTAATACACAACGTATTACCAATCTCATTTTACTAGTTGCAATTGCTTATAATGCTTAATGTTACCATGGTAATTGCCTCAAAAAGTCAGGAGGTCAAAGATATATTTTTCGACTAAAAGAACCAGGGCGAAAAGATAGAATACATAGCAATTTTTGGGTAGGTATGTATGGTTAATTGTCGGTCATAGCTGGGGAATATTTAGTTGAAATTGTCACAGATATGATGAATTTTAATTCTCAGAAAAAGTCTCATGATCAAAGGGGATTAAAAGCTCTGTCAATGTTAAATCATATTTAATTATTTACCCGAAACGTCTGACTATTCATCTGATTATTAAAAATTTTTTAATTGACTTACATAAATGTTTTGAGAGTAATTTACTTGAACAATAAATCAACGCATTGTGTTGGTATGGGTGAGCGAAGTTCACCCACACCCTCACTAATAATAATTATCATTCTCACAAAACCAGTCAATTTTTCACCCTTGCTTATATCCTTTAAACCCTTATCCCACAATAGCTTTGAGGTGCTTATCACCCCGTGAGACTGAAAGCTTATGAAGATTTTTCCTACTTAACTAGCTTCTTTTCTGGCATTGTCAGAAAAGAAGATGATTGAGAGAATGATCAGCGTCTAAAGTTCAAGGAAAAATGCAATGGAATGTCCAGAATGCCACAGTCACCACATCCATAAAAATGGTCACGCGAACTCTGTCCCTATAATTCATCTTTTAATCTGACAACGCCTCTTTTCTTGCTACCTCCAACCAATTATCATATTCTTGTTGATGATTTTTTACCCACTCTTGAGCATGACGCTGAATATCTTCTGGTTGGTCTTCACCCTCTTTAATACGTAAACTTTCAGCATTCATATCTGCAACTGGAATTTTGACTAATTCAAACCATTTTTTGGCAACTGAGTTAGCTTCTAGGAATTTTTTATTAGCAACAATACCCTGATCGCCTTTAGGAAGGCCAAGATTTTTACCATCTACTGATGTATCTTTTTCACCCAGATTTCCCATAGATTCTGGTAAAGATGTGAAAGGTACTTCTAACCAAACTACATCTTCTTCTGGTTTTAAGACTGCAGATATCCAGTGAGGATTATAGGCATAATAAAGAATAGGTTCACCTTTTTGATAACGAGTAATAGCATCTGCTAATAAAATTGTATATTGGCCTCGATTATGTTCTACAGTATCTTCTAGTCCATAAGCTTTAAGGTGATGGTCTATGGCTAACTCACAACCCCAACCAGGATTACAACCAACTAAATTTGCCTTACCATCTTTATCTGAGTCAAAAACTTGAGCAATTTCTGGGTCTTTTAATTGTTGAAGGTTAGTAATGTTATATTTATCGGCGGTTTTTTTATCTATTTGATATCCTTGAATTCCATTAGGAGTTAAAATTCCCACTCCCTCTAATTTTTCTTCACCACCGGCATTTTCAAAGAATTTTTTGTGTCCTGGTTGGTAATAAACAACACTATAGTCTAAATCTCCATTGGCTATGGAAATATAAAGTGCCGGATAATCAATTTCTTTTGGTTTTTCGACCTTGTAGCCTAATTTTTCTAAACCTATATTTACAACTTCGGTTTGAAATGATTCTTCTATCCAATTACTATGAGCACTCCGAATAGTTAAACTTTCATTATTTGGTGATGTTTGACAGGAAGTAAAGACTATTAATAAGTTGGTCAAGATTATTCCTAAAATAATTTTGATGAATTTTTGTTTAAGTTTCATTTTTATTAGATTGGCAAATTTTACATTGATTGAATATTTATTTGATGATAATTTTTTCTTTGTATAATAGAGTAGGCGATTTACAGTCTAGAGAACATAATTTTAAATTAAATTTTAACTGTACTTATCTAGATATTCAGTCGGTTTGAGCTATTACCCTAGCTTAAATTAATCAGTTAATTTTGTAAATCTACTTTACTAATCATCTCTATGATTCTTTAAATTTAGGATATAATTAAAGTTTGCAGTGAAAATTTTAAAATTAAAATCATGGCCAAAAAATTACAGGTAGTCCTGAATCAAGATGTGAAAAAATTGGGAATATCAGGAGATGTGGTAGAAGTAGCTCCTGGTTATGCTCGTAACTATTTGATTCCTCAGAAAATTGCTTTTCGTACTACTCCAGGTGTTCTTAAACAGGTAGAACGTCGTAGAGAACAAGAGCGACAAAGACAAATAGAATTGAAACAAGCAGCAGAAGCTCAAAAGACGGCTTTGGAAACAGTTGGTCGCTTTAAAATTGCTAAACAAGTTGGTGAAAATGATGCGATTTTTGGTACTGTTACTGATAGAGAATTGGTGGATTTAATTAAGGAAAATACTGGTCAAGAAATTGATAGACGTGGCGTTACTTTGCCAGAAATTAGCAAGGTTGGATTCTACAAAGCTCAAATTAAACTTCATCCAGAGGTAACTGCTGAAGTAGAGATTCAAGTTGTGGGTAGCTAATTTTAAAGTCAAAAGTCAAAAGTTAAAAAGAAATTAGGGGTTATGCAAATAAATACTCTAGTGCCACACTAAATCTAGATTTTATGACTCGAAAATGTGTAAGTATCCTTTGATCGACAGTCTTTGACTTTTGACTTTAGTCCAACTGTAATATTCAGCAATTGGATTGAGTATGAATTTTTCTACCAACCAGAGTAATTTAAACTCTGACTCCCTACTCCTTATTTACTGTTCAAATAAATTTGAAATAATTGTAGGTACATCACAGATGTCTAGCGATCGCCTACCTCCCCAACCCAAAATATTGAAGTGGAAGAAGCTATTTTAGGTGATATTTTCCTCGACTTTAATATTCAACAATTGGATTGAGTATAGATTTTTCTACCAGAGTAATTTAAACTCTACTCCCTACTCCCTACTCCCTACTCCTTATTCCCTTTTCAAATAAATTTTAAATAATTGTAGGTAAATCACAGATGTCTAGCGATCGCCTACCTCCCCAAAATATTGAAGCGGAAGAAGCTATTTTAGGTGGTATTCTCCTCGACCCAGAAGCTATTAACCGAGTCACAGAGTTATTACGCCCAGAGTTTTTTGCTATTGAAGCTCATCAAATTCTTTATAAAGCAATGTGGCAACTTTATAATCAGGGCAAACCTACAGATTTAATGACTGTTACCAGTTGGCTTACTGACAATAATCAATTAGAAAAAATTGGCGGACAAGTAAAAATAGTTCAACTATTAGAACGAACTGTTTCGGCGGTTAATATCGACCAATATGCTGTTTTAGTTATTGATAAATATATCCGCAGAAAATTAATTCAAGCGGGAAATGAAATTTTTGATTTAGGGTTTCAAACAGCTACTGAATTAAAAACTATTCTTGACCAAGCTGAACAAAAAATATTTGCTCTGACTCAGGATAAACCACAACAAGATTTAGTTCCTATTTCTGAAACTTTAATTAATACTTTTCAGGATATTGAAGATAGAAATGAGGGAGTTGCTTTACCTGGTCTTGCTTGTGGTTTTTATGATCTAGATGCAATGACTGGAGGTTTTCAACGTTCGGATTTAATTATTGTAGCTGGTCGTCCATCAATGGGAAAATGTGCTGCTTATGACACTTTAGTTTTGCAAAAAGATGGCAGTTTAATTACTTTGGCAGAAGTTTATCAAAGGCAGGAAGTAGAATTATTAACTCTAGGGAAAAATTGGAAGTTTCAGATGACTAAACCTTCTGCTTTTATTGATGATCGAATTAAGCCAGTTTTTAGAGTAAGAACAAGATCGGGAAGATTTGTAGAGACGACAATTACTCATCCTTTTCTAACAGTTGATGGTTGGAAACCTTTGGCAAAATTACAGGTAGGAGAAAAAATAGCTGTACCCCGTCGGTTAGATATTTTTGGTAATGAAACAATTCCAGAAAATCAGTTTGCTTCTCTGATTGATTCTGATAATTTCTGTCTTTCTCCTATTGTCTTTAAATTAGAAAAATCAAAGTTAGCTTTATTCATTAGATATTTATTTTCCCTGGATGGATGGGTAAAAATCTTGGAGAGTAGGGAAGTATGTTTTGGTTATTCTGTGGTGAGTGAAAAGTTGGTTAGGCAAGTACAACATCTTTTACTCAGATTTGGAATTATTGCTGCTATTGAAAAAGTCGAAGAGGGTAAAAGTAGGAAAGGAAAGACGAATAAAAAATTGTGGCATTTAACTATTACAGATAAAGTATCAGTCAAAAATTTGGTGGCAGATATTGGTGATTTTCCATCTATAAATTTAGATTTATCCTTTAGCAGATTAAATTTAGTCAGAAAGGATAATTTTTGGGTTGAAGAATTAGAAAATACAGAAAATTTCTGGGATAAAGTTCTTGTGGTGATGGAAAAGTTTGCTGCACCTATAATTCTTTCAGCACAGGCTAAAAGTTTGAAGGAAAAGGCGGAGCAAAATTTCGAGCATTTCACTACTACTATTAGTAGTTCTCCATCAGAAAATTTGGATTTACTAACAAAAAAAAATTACTTGATTGAAAAACTCAAAAATTGGGAAATTTTCGGGAATGAAATTGTGCGTGTGATGGAAAAATTTGCCACATCTAGATGGTTTTCACCAGAGAGGAGAAACGGCACAAGACAGGCGGATAAAAATTTCGGACATTTAACTACTAATGATACTTTCGGTGGGAAAAATCTTCTGGCAGATATGAAAAATTTTCTATCTATAAATCTAGATTTCTCCTCTAGTAGATTAAATTTAGTCAGACCAGATGGTTTCTGGGTTGAGCAACTAAAAAATACTGAGATTTTCGGAAATAAAATTACTTCTGTAACGGAAAAGTTTGTCGAATCTAGATGGTTTTCACCAGGGAAGAGAAATGCCACAAGACAGAAGGATAAAAAAATTAGTCATTTAACTACTACTGATACTTTATCTGTGAAAAGTGGTGTGGCAAATATTAGTAGTTCTCTATCAGAAAATTTGGATTTACTCACAAAGAAAAATTCCTTGGCTGGAAATTTTAAAGATTGGGAAATTTTTAGGAATGAAATTAATTCTGTGACGGAAAAATTTGGCATATCTAGATGGTTTTCACCAGGGAAGAGAAATGCCACAAGACAGAAGGATAAAAAAATCGGTCATTTAACTACTAATGATACTTTCGGTGGGAAAAATCTTCTGGCAGATATGAGAAATTTTCCATCTATAAATCTAGATTTATCCTCTAGCAGGTTAAATTTAGTCAGACCAGATGGTTTCTGGGTTGAGCAACTAAAAAATACTGAGATTTTAGGGAATGAAATTACTTCTGTAACGGAAAAGTTTGTCGAATCTAGATGGTTTTCACCACAGAGCATAAACGGCACAAGACAGACGGATAAAAATTTAAGACATTTAACGACTTATGAGACTTTATCTATGAAAAGTGGTGTGGCAAATATTGGCAGTTCTCTATCAGAAAATTTGGATTTCGACTCCGACAGATTTGATTTAGCTAAACCAGAGAACTCCTGGAGGGAACAATTAGAAAATAGGGATATTTTATGGAGTGAATTGGTTAGTCTAGTGGAAAATTTTGCCGAATCTAAAAGTCGGTCGGTAAATAGTAGAAGAGAGAAAATAACCTCTCCTAAAAATTCAGAGAATTTAACTACTACTGATACTATATGTGGAATAATTTTTCTGGCAGATATGGGAAATCTTCCATCAGAAAATCTGGATTTTAACTCCGACAGATTCAATTTAGCTAAACCGGATAATGCCTGGAAGGAACAATTAGAAAGTAGGGATATTTTCTGGAATAAATTGGTGAGTCTGATGGAAAAATTTGCTGAATCTCAAAATCAGTTACTTCAGGGTAGAAGTGTCAAAGGAATGTCGGATAAAATTTCAGAGAATTTAACTACTGCTGATACTATCTGTGGAAAAAATCTTCTGGGAGATATGAGAAATTTTCCATCTATAAATCTAGATTTCCCCTCCAACAGATTAAATTTAGTCAAACCACAGAATTCCGGGAGCGAGCAGTTAGAAAATGACGATATTTACTGGGATGAAATTGTTTCAATAGAACCAGCGGGAAAAAAACAAGTATACGATTTGACCATACCAGAAACTCATAATTTTGTAGCTAATGATATTTGCCTTCATAACACCAGCTTTGCTGTAAAT
This sequence comes from Okeania sp. SIO2C2, assembly GCF_010692625.1. NCBI lineage: Bacteria > Bacillati > Cyanobacteriota > Cyanophyceae > Oscillatoriales > Microcoleaceae > Okeania > Okeania sp. SIO2C2. The sequence continues at coordinate 452,109 of NZ_JAAHGM010000011.1, read as the reverse complement.
ATTGGTCATAGTATTGCAGCTAATCTCAAATTACCAGTGGCAATTTTTAGCCTAGAAATGTCTAAGGAACAATTAGTATTAAGACTATTAGCAAGTGAAGCAAAAATTGAAAGTAATAGATTGCGTTCCGGGCGAATTAGTCAGAGTGAATGGGAACCTTTAACTTCCGCTATTGGTACTCTTGCCGAGATGCCAATTTTTATTGATGATACTCCTAATATTACTGTCAATGAAATTCGTTCAAAAGTTAGACAATTACAGAGCGAACAAGGTGGAGCTTTAGGATTAATTTTATTAGATTACTTACAATTAATGGAAAGTAGTAGTAGTGATAATCGAGTCCAGGAATTAGCAAGAATTACTCGGAGTTTGAAAGGTTTAGCACGAGAACTTTCGGTGCCAATTATTGCTTTATCTCAACTTAGTAGAAGTGTGGAGTCTCGAACTAATAAAAGACCGATGATGTCTGACTTAAGAGAGTCTGGTTGTTTGACTGGGGATACTTTAATTTATTTAGCTGATGGTAAACAAATTCCTATTTCTCGTCTGGTTGGTAAGTCTAATTTTTCTGTTTTGGCATTGAATGAAAATACTGGGAAATTTGAGTCGGCTATTGTTAGTCGGGTATTTTATACTGGGGTTAAACCTATATTTTCTTTGCAAACTTCTTCGGGAAAATTGATTAGGGCTACGGCTAATCATCCTTTCTTTTCTATGGGGGGTTGGAAACAGTTAAATAGTCTGAATATTGGGGATTCTCTTGCTATTTTGAACCAAAAAATGCTTAAATATTTAATATTGTATTATGGGCAACTTATGTCTCAAGTAGATTTTGGGCCAAAATATGGTGGAAATTTAGGGTCTGTAGTTAAGTGTCGGGAGTGGGAAAAACCTACTGAAATTGATCTTAACTGGGATAAAATTGTGGAAATAAGACCAGATGGTGAAGCAGAGGTTTTTGACTTAACTGTGCCTGGTCTCCATAATTTTGTGGCGAATGAGATTGTTGTTCATAACTCTATTGAACAAGATGCGGATTTAGTAATTATGCTTTATCGGGATGAGTATTATTCCCCAGATACTCCAGACCAGGGTATTGCTGAGGTGATTATTACTAAGCATCGGAATGGTCCAACTGGTACGGTTAAGTTATTGTTTGACCCCCAGTTTACTAAGTTTAGAAATTTGGCAATAAGAGGGAACAGGGAACAGGGAACAGGGAACAGATAAATCAGTTATCAGTTATGAGGAAAGTTAGAGTGCAGTAAAAGGATGAAAGATTGGAAAGCGATCGCCTTATTCAGTTACCAGTTATCAGTCTCAGAAATTTTTCCCAGGAGTAATATCAGAGATAATTTCATCTTGTGAAGCTCTCACAAAGGTTGTTGTTCCCTCATCAAATATTTCCATCCATCTCTCATAGCGTGGAAAATCACAAACATTTTCATTTTATGAAGCTCACAAAAAAATCTTTCGGCACTCAGCTATCAGCAGTCAGCTTTTTTACTATAGGTAAAAAGATAAAGTATTAGAAAGCGATCGCTCTTTCCATTTTTCTCCCATCATCAAACTTTTCCACCCATCTCTTGTTAGTAGAGAATCACCAACATTTTCATCTTGTGAAGCTCCAGCTAATGATTGTTTTTCCCTGATTAAATCTTTCCATCCATCTATGCTCATGGAAAAACCACCAATTTTTTCATTCTCTGAAGCTCACAAAAAATTCGGCGCGTCAAATAAAAAGTGTGAATCTTAGAAAGCGATCGCTCTTTTTTATCTAGTACCTCCTAGCGTGGAAAGGTACAAACATTTTCATTCTCTGAAGCTCACAAGAAAAAATCGCCGCGTCAAAGGATTTTCCGTTGCCTCCTCACAAAAACTCTGATATTATAAAATCTGTAAGGGTTTGTTCGTCTATACGCATGACTTTTTATTCAACTAAAAATAGTATAGTTTTGAGGGCGATCGCTTTTTCAGTTATCAGTTATCAGCTTTCTATCTAAATTAGCAATCTTCAAAGGATGAAATATTAGAGAGCGATCGCTATTTCTATATATCAAAGAAAGTTAGAGTTTAGGAATAAATAAAGGGTGAGATTTTAAGAGCGATCGCTTATTCCATATTTTGAGAAAGTAAGTTAAATCAAGCAATATTTTCATCAGGGTAATTTCAGCTTCTTAGCTTTAATATTTATCCCCTTTTCAGGTTAAGAATTATTTTTAGTTACTAATCTTCAGTTACTAAATCTATCTAGGTTTGCTAGATTCAGAAACTATCAGATTTAAAAATATGCTTCAGGGGGTTAGTGGTTTTATGTTCTATGTTTATTTGAAAGACAAAACTAATAAGTATAACTAGGCTAACGAACTCAAAAAAAGGTATTAAAAAATATACTAAAAGAGTAGCGGATTCAACTACCTTTAAAGTTAATAACATCAAAGTTAATAATATCAAAAATTGTATCAATAGTACAAAACCCAATTTTAAATAGCCAGGTTCTACATCTAGAAAAATATTACGCCAGTCATCACGAGTTGGACGACGGTATTTAATGAGATTATATAGTAAGGCAAATTGTAACTTTCTATCCAAAATATTTTCAATGTTTCAAATTGAGAGCAGAAAATTCTATATCATTGAGGCGATATAACTCCAATAAAATCGGCACATCTTCATTAGAAGAAGTTTTTAATTTTTCCCTCGCCCAAGAGAGAACAAGATATTTTAATAAAAGTGTTTTTCCAGCTCCAGGTTGCCCTTTAATAGTCAAACGATTATATTTTTTAATCTCATAAAAATTAATTGGTTCATTATTAGCTTTTTCCAAGAATTGCAAATCCACATAAATTTCTTGCAGACTTAAAGAACTATTAGGACGAAAAGGAATTTTTAGTGGTTCGTGTTTATTAATGAGACCTTTTTTATAGCGTTTTAGAGAGAAATTCCAAAACAATTCAAAACCAGAAATTTGATTGTATAACCATTTCCCAAAGGTATTAATGAAATGAGTTACCCAATTGTCTATAGCTTGCTTAAAAACTAACAGAATCAAAAGTGCTAAGGCAGCAAACCATCCCAACCCATAAAAAATATCGTCATTAATTTTTTCCCAGAGATTACTATCTTTTTCCTCCTTGAGTCTTGTGTATTCTTCCTCATAAATTTTAGTAATTTTTGGAGTAGTTAAACCTACAGAATTTTTCTCATATAAATCAATCATTAATCTACTATCCATCGCCTTATCATTTTCAACATGACGTTCGGCATAATCTTTAATTTCTTGAATGATAACTTGCTGACTTTTAATATTAGGTTTAGGTGTCTGAGTGTAACTAGGTAATATCCAACTCCAAGACAATACAATAGTTAATGTCATTGCAAAGCAACTCATCCAAAGCAGTCGGTTAAATTTGCGTCGAAAAAGTTTAGTGTAAAATAAATTATATTTAGGCATATCAAGTTAAAGTTAGAAGTCAGAAGTTAGAAGTCATAAATTAAATTCTTACTTTGTTATTTTGATAAAACTATAAAAAATATTTAACTAATAACTGATTAAAATACAAGGTTTTATACCCAATTATTTTGATAATAGATTTAAAAATTATTATTATAGAAAATTTGTCACAAAATGCCTAATATAAAATCCGGTTGAACAGTCGTCATTGCGACGATAGGAAGGAATATCCGCGCACCCCTGAGATTGCTTCCTTCCACGGAGTAACCGTCGCAATGACTTAATGTAAAAAAAATAGCTGATAGCTGATAGCTGATAGCTGAATGCTTACTAATCAAACACAGGTGGCCAAAGTTCAACAATAAGTAATTCCCACTCACCAAATAATTCAGGAATAGTCAAAATATCTCCATTTTTTAACTCAATTCCTTCACCATTAGAACGATAAACAATAACTATTTATTTGTCAGGATCTATCAATATCCCTACTTCCGCTCCCAATTCTAAATACTTCTTGATTTTCTTTTTTAAAGGTTTAATTATGTCACTTTGAGACTTAATTTCTACCACTAAATCTGGCACTAACTCCCCAAAATAACGAACACTTTTTTTCAAACGTTGGGCACGAACAAAAGAAACATCAGGAACTTTTAAATTAGTATCTGGAAGAATAAAAGCACCACTAGAATCAAACAAACGTCCGAGACGACGTGGGTTAACCCAAGCATAAAGAGAAGCTGCTAAACGAATGCCAATTTCACTAGAAATAATATCCGACGGACTCATAACTAATATCTTTCCTTCATCTAATTCTAATTGATAATCTAAACCTGCTTGATTAAGAGTACCTTGCAATATTTCTAAATCTTTAACTGTGAGATTTGACATATAATTTTTAGGAATTAAAGAATATATAAAAGGGAACAGAGAACAAGTCTCTATCCCCTTTGAATAATTATAATTGCTGATAGCTGAATGCTGAACTTATCCAGCAATTCTCAATAATTCCACATCAAAAATCAGAGTAGCATTAGGAGGTATAACCCCACCAGCACCACTAGCGCCATACCCTAATTCAGGTGGAATAATAAACTTACGACGTTCACCTACTTTCATACTAGCTACCCCTTCATCCCAACCTTTAATAACTCGACCTACCCCAACTTGAAATTGGAAAGGTTGATTGCGATCGCGAGAACTATCAAACTTAGAACCATCCTCTAAAGTTCCAGTATAGTGAACCACAACTGTTTGACCTTTTTGAGGAGTAGCGCCATCTCCTTCTTTCAAGACCACATACTGAAGACCAGATTCAGTAGTAATAGTTTCTTCATTATTTTCAGTCATAATATTTTCTGCCACTTGTTCTTGAACTTCAGTAGAATTTATAGTACTTGGTGTATTTTGAGAAGCAACTGCTCCTTTTTCCGAACCTGTGATTTGAGCAACAATCAAAACTAAACCACAGAATATTACTACCGCCAAACTAATAATAATTCCTCGCAAAATTAATCCTCCTAATTTAAGTTAAAAGTCAAAAATTCTCAGTTGAAGTTTAAATTATAACTACTATATTTTGCAGCTACACTATCGTCAGTTGTAATTTTTCCAATCTCGCAGCTGACCTTATAAAGATTCTAAACAACCTCCCATTTTCTCTAATTTGTATTTTTGAAAAAAAATCAAACAGACAAAACAGAACGTAACTACTGAAAAATTAATAACTATAATATTTGATACTAAAATCAATCTTCCATATAATTAAGTCAAAAACCAAAAATTAATATGAAAGTTTAACTTTAACTAAGATTCCAGATATTGTTAAATGACATAGCAGTCGTCAGGAAAATTAGGACATTCTCACGTCTCTCAAATTTAATCACAGCAAGAATCTAACTTCTAACTTCTAACCTCTTCCTTCTAACTTCTAACTTCTAACTTCTGACTTCTGACTTCTGACTTCTGACTTCATCTATCGCCAGTTACGATTTTCTAAATCTCGGATCTGACGCTCCAAACGGTCCAAACGACCCCGGAGTTCGTCCAATTCCGATTGACGAGGAACACCTATATCCTGCATGACATTCCGCATTTGTCGCTGCATCTGAGTTTCCCAGTTTCCTTGCTCTGACCTAAGTTGCTGCATTATATCATCAACAAAAGTTTTAGCTTGGTCTGGGTTGATAGTACCATCTTTAACCCATTGGTTAGTGACTTCCTGTATTTTTTCGGCCACTAGGGAAGTTGTACCAATGCCGATCATTAAAAGTTGTTTAAGTAGATTTTCAGTATTATTCATATTTATTTTTTTCCTATTTCTATATTTTAGGTATAAAGGAGCAACTAACTGAGAATTAAGCTACAAATTTAAACTGTAGATTAAAAAAGTTGTTGAATTTAATATATCTAGCATAATCAAAATGTCAAATTGTCCTCGTTGTCATCAACCAATTGATAGTCAGGCGATCATTTGTCCGCATTGTCGAGTTTCTCTTAAAGCTTTTGGTCATCCAGGAATTCCTATTTATCACACTCAAACAGAAGAATATTTGTGTAATAGCTGTATCTACCATTTTGATGATACCTGTAATTTTCCTCAACGTCCCTATGCTAAAAATTGTACCCTTTATCACGACCAGTCTGAACCCCTTGTACCTCCTACTAATTTTAATCGTATAAGTTGGTTTGGAACTGTCAAATTTTGGCTTCAAAGAAATACTATTTGGTGGTTATTGTTAAGTTTAGTTCTTATCAGTTTGATAATTTCTTTTTAAAATCCCCCGCTGCTATTTCTGAGGAGGTGAGAATTTTAAAAAATTACAAATTTATTTGAGATGCAGTACAACAGTTTTTTAGGTGCATCTCAGTTTTGAAGAAAGCCAAAATTTATCGCTTTTAGGGAATAGGAAACAGTGAATTAGGGAATAGGAAAAAAGTATTTTTTCAAGATGAAATGCACCCTCAAAAACTGGTAAATCAAACCAGAAAGTTGTACCAAGTTTATATAGTCGTCTTGAATAATTTTTCAGTTATTACTCAATAGATAAAATTTTTTATACCCTGATTCCTTTTACCTAATTCTGGAGTTTAGTTACATCTAAATAATTAACTTTTTCTAATACTATAGTTATTTCAAATAAGAATGAAACACTTTTTTAGCTGAAACTCTTTCAAGGCCATAAATCCGGGTCTCAATCTCAACTGAAATAACTATATATTTGGCTAAAAAAACTGGTAAATAAAATCAGAAAATTGTACCCATTACATATAGTAATAATTTTTCAGCGATCGCCAAATATATAAAAAGTTTAAAACTCTGATTTCTGTTGCCTAATTCTGGAGTTTAGTTACATCTAAATAATTAATTTTCTTCTGATATAGTCATTTCAAATAAGAATGAAACACTTTTCTAGCTGAAACTCTTTCAAGGCCATAAATCCTTGTCTCAATCTCAACTGAAATAACTATATATTTAACTCAAAAACTGGTAAATAAAATCAGAAAACTGTACCCAGTATATATAGTAGTTATAACTTACGCACAGGCACTAAATCTAGTAAGGGCGAATGCCATTCGCCCCTACATATCGGGCTTTCAAGATTAATTTGCGTAAGTCCTGAGTAGTCTTAAATAATTTTTCAGCGATCGCCCAATATATAAAAAGTTTAAAACTCTGATTCCTGTTCCCTAGTTCTGGAGTTTAGTTACATCTAAATAATTAATTTTCTTCTGATACTATATCTGGTCAAAAACTGGCATAGCAGTGGAAAGAAAGGTTAGAACATATCCAAAACTTAAAACTCAGACAACGTAATATTTTAACTTTTAACTTTTAACTTTTAACTTTTAACTTTTAACTTTTAACTTTTAACTTTTGACTTTTGAATTATTCTAAAGTTGAGTTACATCTAATAAATGACTTTCTTCTGATACTATATTTTGCTCAAAAACTGGTAAATCAAACCAGAAAGTTGTACCCACACCAAGTTCACTAACTAACTGAACCTTACTATGATGCTTATCCATAATATTCCTCACAATAGACAAACCTAAACCAGTTCCTTCCAAAGTATGAACTCGATTTTCTACTCGGAAAAACCTCTCAAAAATAGCCTCTTGGTCTTCAGGTTCAATACCACTTCCTGTATCTGAAATTTCAATTCTGACAAACTTTTGACAACTTGGTTCTGAGGGTAAATGTAAATCTATTGGCCGAGGAGGAGGAGGAGAAACTATCCATCCTCCCTCTTCAATTTGTTGAGCTTCAATATTGCAAATTTCAGAGTCAGATTCTAATATATATGCTCGAATCATTATCTTTCCTCCTGCTTCAGTAAACTTCATAGCATTGCCTACTAAATTAGCAAATACTTGTAACAATAAATCGTAATGACCAACGACAGAAGGCAAGTGAGGTTCTATCTCATAATTTAACTCTATTTCCTTATCTTTAGCATTGAGTTGATAAGTCCTTAAAGTTTGTTCTATAGGTTGAGAAATATCAACAGCATCTAGATGATAAATATGACAAGACTCCAGACGACTCAGGTCTAAAACATCATTAACCAAACGAGTCAAACGGTCTGTTTCGTGATTAGCAGTTTCCAGAAATTCTCTTCTTTCTATTTCACTTAAATCTTCCCCATATTCGTGTAAAGTTTCGATGAAAGATTTAATATTAAATAGAGGAGTTCTTAACTCGTGAGATACATTACTAATAAACTGACTTTTTGCCTCATTTAACTCTACTTCACGAGTAATATCCTGCACAGTCATCGCAATTCCTTTCAGACTATCCCGGTACTGAGAATTTAAACCTTTTTCTAATTGATGCTCATAAAGAGTACATTCAATAACCTCAGGACGTTCAGTAGAATTACAAGTATCATCTGCGTCATAAATACAACTTTGACAAAGAGACTCTTTACCTGGAGATCTATGTAATAAAACCGTTGTTAATAACACTCTAATTATACGTTTATTTGGTTCATCCAAAGTGCAGCAATATTCACCACCTTCTATCTCTCCTCCTGCTATTTGATAAAGCGGTCTACTAATTTCCATTTGTACAGCTGCAGGCAAATAATCAATAACATTTGCACCTACAACACCCTTTCCTTCCCAACTAAAAATTCGCCTAGCAGTAGAATTAACCAACATAAGTTGTAGATTAGCATCTAACAATAAAGCACCATCAGCAATAGTCGAGACCAAAGTCTCCAACTTAGCTTTTTCTGCTCTTAATTCTTCAATATTTTGCTTCTTATAATTTTCTAACTGCTCTGCCATTTCATTAAAGCTAAAAATCAATTCCCCTAACTCTCCTCCAAATGGTAAATCAATCCTTTGCTTAAAATTTCCCTGAGCAATATTTCTCACACCTTCTGATAATTCCTTAATCGGTTTAGTAATAATCAAAGCATTAAATACTGCCCCTAAAATTACCATTGCCCAAATCGAAACAAACACTGCCAAAGTAACATCTCTCGTAAGATTTGAAGAAATAACAGCAGTAGGATTAGGATTAATTCCTATTGCCAAAACTCCTAAATATTTACCTTCTTGAATTAACGGCACAAAAACATCTGTTAATTCTCCATTGGGAGTTAAATGTTGTCGCACCATCGGTAGGACAGACAAATTTCCTGGCTCTACATTGGCCATAAAATCTTCTGGTAGTTGAATGCGACGGCGTAGAGTCAAGGAGGTCTTTACCTCTGATTCTGAGAAAGGCAAACCAAGGAAAATTTTTCCTTCCCGATCGGCGTAGAGCATATAACGTACACTAGAAGTGCTGCTGTAGAAAAGTCGAGAAAAACGAGCTACTTCGTTGCGTTTGCCTTCTGCCACTAGAGGGGCGACATTTGCAGCTAATAATAGTCCCAGGTCTCGACCATAGCGAGTATCATTGAGACGAGCATCCTGTTGAATGGTATTTACTGCCCAGAAAGAAAAACTACTCATTAACAAAGACACCATAAGGGTGACTACTGCCATGAGTTTGGTCTGGAGGGTAAACTCAGACCACCAGTTAGCGATAATTTCTCCGATTTTTTTTAGGAGGGCAAGCATGGGCTTAAGTCAAAAGTCAAAAGTTAAAAGTTAAAAGTTAAAAGTTAAAAGTTAAAAGTCAAAAGTTAAAGGTCAAAATTTAGTAGGCATTTTTGACTATATTATTAATTAGGATAACTAAGAATTCTTGAAAGCTCAGATTTATTTTATTTATATTCTGAATTGGCCGGGTGCATCTCATAATATTTGCAAAAATACTTTTTTCCTATATACTTGCTATTCCCTGTTTCCAGATGAGCTGTTGCCTAAAAGCGATAAATTTTTGGCTTTATTCAAAATTGAGATGTACCTGATTTACCGAATCATTAATTATTAATTATTAAATAATTATGGTTTAAAGCTTCCCCTTTTAAGGGTAAAAAAGCGGTCGTTTTGCTAGCGCAAAGCTCCGCTAACGGCTGTCGCCGACATGAAAAGCGCAGTTTCCCGTAGGGTGGGATGGCGTTAGCGAAGGGGTTATGTCAAGAGCGGTTCTCCTCGCCATATCCAATCGAACAAGAGAAGAAATAATATTTCCTTATATTCAATTCCGTAACGGTTAAAACCCAAAGTAATTATCAATTATCCATTAATAAACAGACCCAAAAACCCGACTACCTATATCCCGCCGATAATACATTTGGCCAAACTCTATAGAATCTACCGCATTGTAAACTTTTGTCCTAGCTTCAGAAAAGTCAGACCCTATTGCTGTTACTCCCAATACACGGCCACCATCGGTGACTAACTGTTGTTCCTGTAATTTAGTTCCAGCATGAAATACAGTTACTCCATTAGCTTCAGCTTTTTCTATTCCAGAAATTACTTTACCTTTCTCATAAACCTCTGGATAACCCCCAGAGGCTAAAACTACGCAAACTGCTACTCCTGGTTTCCAATTTATTGGGGGCAACTCAGCTAAACGCTGTTCACAACAGGCCAACAATAACTCTTCTAATGGACTGTCTAGCAGAGAGAGAATAGGTTGAGTTTCCGGGTCCCCGAACCGACAGTTAAATTCTAAGACTTTTGGCTCTCCTTGAGGACTAATCATTAATCCAGCATAAACAATACCTCGGTAGTCAATACCACGTTTTTGTAAATTAGTCAAAGTTGGTTCTAGAACTTCTTGTTGAATTCTAGTCATTAGTTCCGGCGTAATGATGGGAGTGGGAGCATAAGCGCCCATACCTCCAGTATTGAGCCCAGTATCTCCTTCACCCACTTGTTTATGGTCTTGAGCTGGTAATAGGGGACGAATAGTTAATCCATCGGTGAGGGCTAAAACTGATACTTCTTGACCTGTGAGAAATTCTTCGATTACCACAGACTGGGTATCTGGCTCGAATTCTCCTTGAAAGATGGCATCTATGGCATGATGAGCCATTTCAATTGTAGTAGCAACGGTAACTCCTTTTCCAGCAGCTAGACCATCTGCTTTGACCACTATGGGAACTTCTTTGATGTAAGCTTTGGCCGTTTCGGCGTTGGTAAAGGTGGCTGATTTGGCCGTGGGAATATTTGCTTCGGCCATGAAATCTTTAGCCCAGGATTTACTAGCTTCGAGGATGGCTCCTGCTTTGGTGGGGCCAAATATTTTGAGGTTTGGTTGTTGTAGATAGTCAGTAATGCCCAGGGCTAAGGGTATTTCTGGGCCAACAACTACTAGGGAAATATTTTGGTCAGCAATAAGTTGTTTGAGAGCTGGGAAGTCTTCAACTGGGATAGGTATATTTTGGCATTTTTGCAAGGTAGCAGTACCGCCGTTACCTGGGGTACAAAATATTTGTTGAACTTGGGGAGAGTGGGATAATTTCCAGGCGATCGCGTGTTCTCTACCGCCGTTACCTACTATTAATATTTTCATAAGGAAGGAAGAAGGAAGAAGTAAGAAGGAAGAAGGAAGAAGGCTTTAGTTATCTAAGACAGAAGACTTTGATGTTCAACCTGATTTAGAAAAGTTGATTTATAGATATCTATTTTATGCCTCACCTGATAATTTTATCAAAATCATAAGGGTCTAAAACCCCGCCTTTTAAGGCGTAATATTTTTGGTAGAGTTGCTCAAATCCCCTTTACAAAAATAACTTATGACTTCTGAATTTTGACTTCTGACTTCGTTAAGCCTCACCTTATAATAAGTCTATAATAACCAGATTTGTTATTAGTTATCAAGAAGATAAAGTTAAATTTTAAATAAAGTATAAAAGTCTCACTAAAAATAAGTGTAGGTAGTTAAGCTGAGATAATAACAGTTGCTAGTTTAGATTAGTTGGTTAATATGATTGATAATTTTCAATTACTTAAAAGTGATGATGATGTTTTGTTGTTTGAGGAAGGTAAATTTAAACATACATTTATAGTTGGGATATTTAAAGAATTGTATTTAGAAAAACTAAAAGACAGAATTTATTCAAGGAAAGGCAATAATCGCGATCGCGTGTTAGTGATTTTTTCCCTTTTAAATGGAGGGTTTAGAGTCGAACAGAAAGTAGATATAGGACTAAATAGTAGCAAATGGGAATCAGTGACTGAAGAAATAGAATGTCAACTCTTAAGACTGGGTGATAGTAGTTGGCAAAAAGGTAGACTTAGATTCAAAAACTATGTTGATTTTTTTACCAGAAGACAATAGAGAATTCAATTATAATTCTCAATTTAGCAACCCAAAATCAGAAATTAAAATAGAACTAGAATTTTGCCCAGATTTAACTATTGAACCGGAATCACCATTAGATGATATTCGTTATAGTGAAAGCTATAAAAAACTTTTATAAAAATTCTCTTTCCTGAGAAACAGAACATTACCGAACCAAGCTAAAGAAATATAAATCGTTTTCTTTATCCACTGATGTTTTAGAAAAAATAAAGCAAAAATTGGTAATAGTTATTGGTGGAAATGCAAACTGAAAGTCAAAAGGTTATGTTGATTTTTTTGACCAGAAGAGTACAGAGAATATCAATATAATTATCGGTCATTTCAGTATAGGAAAGCTAATCTTGAAATAGAGCTATAATTTGCCTCATATTTAACTATTGAACCGGAAGCGATTAGATGATATTTGCCAGATTGAAAGCTATAAAAACTTTGGTAAAAATTCTCTTCTCTGAAAAACAAAACATTATCGAACTCAGCTAAAAAAACTCATAAATTATTTTATTGATTGACCGATATTTGGGAACAAATTAAGTTATAAAAGCTTTGACTTATGTTGAAGCAAGATTTTAAATCTACGATGAAAATTTCCTACCACATATGAGCTATGTAGACTGCTGAACTGAAGTATGAAAATACTGGTTATTGAAGTAGATAAAAATTAGTAGCTACTTGGGAAAATGTTAGATATTTTATCCTAATTTTTTCAGTAATAAATCACCATTAGATGATATTCGCTGCTAGTGAAAACTATAAAAAACTTTTGTAAAAATTCTCTTCTCTGACAAACAAAACATTATCAAACCAAGCTCAATATAAATCGTTTTTTTTAATTGACCTATTCTTGGGAAAGAATTCAGTAAAAATTGGTGATAATTAGGGTTTGCGCTCAAAAGTTTTTTAGTAGGAGTAGGAGACAGGAGACAGGAGAAATGGCTCGGGAGCGAGGAGGTAGGAGTAATAATTTTCCCAAGATTGTTCTGTCCAACTCTTGCCTAAAATACTAACTTTTTGAGCATTTTAGACTGAAACAGGCGCACTTTTTTCAACCCTAAAAAGACTAAAACCAATATCAGTCAATGCTTTGATATTAGATCGGTAAGCCCTAATTATTGGTGCAAAGAAAAACTAAAACTCAAAATTTATGTTGATTATTCACCAGAAGAGTATAGAAGATATCAATATAATTATTGGTCATTTCAGTATCCGAAAGGTAATATTAAAATAGAACTAGAATTTTGACCAGATTTAACTATTGAACCTGAATCACCATTAGATAATATTCGCTGCTCGTGAAACTTATAAAAAACTTTTGTAAAAATTCTCTTCTATGACAAACAAAACATTATCAAACAAAGTAAAAAAAGTCATAAATTATTTTCTTGATTGACTGATATTTGGGAAAAAATAAAGTTATAAAAACTTTGACAACTGAAATGACATAAATTGAAGTAATATTTGAAATTTACGACTAAAAATTTCTCTCACATATTAGCTATGTAGCTTGCTGAACTAAAGTATGAAAGTACTGATACTAATTTTTTCAGTGAAGTAATGACAGAAAAATTTGTTAAAACTCTAGAAACAATAGAAAAATTTGCTTGAAATAGACCAGCAACTTTTATAGCTAAAATTTATCAATCTGAAAGTATTACTTTAGGAAAGAAATACTCAGAGCTATGCCAGAAACTAAATATTTACAATCGCGATAGTTATAATTAAAAATTAAGAAGATAAAATCAGATTATAAACTATGACCCAAAAATAAGGTCTCAGACTTCCCCTTTTAAAGGGATGAAAATAATAAACTTCAGTATTTCAAGCCTCCCTATTGCACGAACTACTGATAACTGATAACTGTTAACGAAGTTCCTCCGGAGGAGGCTAACTGAAATGACTCAATGCCTAAATCCTAATTGTTTAGAATCTAATCCACCAGAAACCAAATTCTGTCAGAGTTGCCATGAAAAATTAGTTTTAGTCGAACGTTATCGCGCCCTAAAAATTATTGGACGGGGTGGTTTTGGTCGAACTTTTCAAGCCGTCGATGAATTTAAACCCTCAAAACCTTTTTGTGTAATTAAACAATTTTTACCTCAATTACAAAGAACAGAAAATTTATCAAAAGCTGCTCTATTATTTGCTCAAGAAGCTGAACGTTTAGATACTTTAGGTAGACATCCACAAATTCCCGAACTTTTGGCATACTTTACTCAAGATAACCGACAATATTTAGTACAAGAATTTATCGACGGGCAAAATTTACAACAGGAATTAAAAGAGTCAGGAGCTTTTAATGAAAGACAAATTTTGGAGTTGTTAAAAAGTTTATTGCCCGTATTAGAATTTATTCATTCTCAACAGGTAATTCATCGAGATATTAAACCAGAGAATATTATTAGGAGAAAAAATAATAATCAACTTTATCCAGTGCGAGCTAGAAGCTCGCCAGAGAATAATATTATATTGGTAGATTTTGGCATAGCGAAATTTGTTACAAAGAAGACTTTAGCTGTGACAGGAACTATTATTGGTTCTGAAGGATATGCTCCTCCCGAACAAGCAATAGGAAGAGCTACCTTTTCTAGCGATATTTATAGTTTGGGCGTAACTTGTATTCATTTATTAACTGAAGTTGAACCTTTTAAGTTATTTGACGTGGGAGAAGATAAGTGGATATGGCGAAATTATTTAAAGTCGAAAGTGAGTGATGCAGTAGGAAATTTGTTGGATAAAATGATTATCAGGGCGACTAAGAAAAGATTTCAAAATCCAGGGGAAATCTTGTCGCTGATTAACCAGACTTATCAAACAGAAAAAAAGTTAACCCTTCCACCACAAAAATATCAAAAATTAACAGCACCACCCATTATTAATGAAACTTCTCCACCACAAACATTTCTCAGATCAATACCAGAATCAGAAATAGGAGAAATATTTACTTTTGAGGTAGTAACTATCAATAATTTTGGCAAAATAATCAATCGTACTCCTGGTAATGCCAGACAAAAAATAGAAGATTTAGGTAATGGCATTAAATTAGAAATGGTTTATATTCCTGGTGGAAGTTTTCTCATGGGTTCCCCAGAAAACGAAGTTGAAAGACTTAATAGTGAAAGTCCTCAACATCAAGTAACTCTTCAACCTTTTTATATTAGTAAATACCCTATTACTCAAAACCAATATCAAGCAATTATGGGAGAAAATCCTTCTAACTTTAAAGGAGGAAACCATCCAGTAGAAAAAGTGACATGGCATAACGCCATAGAATTTTGTCAAAGACTCTCTGAGAAAACTGGGAAAATTTATAGACTGCCCAGTGAAAGTCAGTGGGAATATGCTTGCCGTGCAGGTACAACAACTCCTTTTTATTTTGGAGAAACTATAACGTCTGAGTTGGTTAACTACAACGGTAACTATATTTATGGCAATGTTCCCAAAGGTAAACATCTAGAAAAAACAACTGAAGTGGGAAGTTTTCCTCCCAATGCTTTTGGTTTATACGATATGCACGGCAATGTCTGGGAATGGTGTCTGGACATTTGGCACATTAACTATAACGGTGCGCCTTCTGATGGAAGTCCCTGGGAAAATGAAGGAGATAGTAGTCAACGACTTCTTCGTGGTGGCTGTTGGAACATACATCCTCGGTTTTGTCGGAGTGCTCGCCGTATTAGAAATAATGTTGACTACTACGGCACCTACTGGGGTTTCCGCATTCTCTTGTTGCCTGATTTTCAGAAAAAGCTTCAAAATACAGGGGAAATATTGTCGGTTATGAACCAGACTTATCCCACAGAAAAAAAGTTGACCCCTCCACTACAAATATCTCAAAAATTAACAGCACCATCCCCTATTAATGAAACTTCTCCACCAGAAACATTTCTCAGATCAATACCAGAATCAGAAATAGGAGAAATATTTACTTTTGAAGTAGTAGCTGTCAATAATTTAGGCCAAATAATCAACCGCACCCCCGTTAGTGCCAGACAAAAAATAGAAGACTTAGGTAATGGTATTAAATTAGAAATGGTTTATATTCTTGGGGGAAGTTTTCTCATGGGTTCCCCAGAAAACGAACAGGGAAGAAGCTCTGATGAAAGTCCGCAACATCAAGTGACTCTCCAACCTTTTTATATGAGTAAATATCCCATTACTCAAGAACAATATCAGGTTATTACCAAAGAAAATCCTTCTCACTTTAAAGGAAAAAGTCGCCCAGTTGAAAATGTGACATGGTATGACGCAGTAGAGTTTTGCCAAAAGCTTTCTGGGAAAACCGGGAAAATTTATAGACTGCCCAGTGAGAGTCAGTGGGAATATGCTTGTCGTGCAGGTACAACTACTCCCTTTTATTTTGGAGAAACTATAACGTCTGAGTTAGTTAACTATGACGGTAATTATCCTTACAGTAATGTTCCTAAAGATAAATATCGAGGAGAAACAACCGAAGTGGGAAATTTTCCTCCCAATAATTTTGGTTTATACGATATGCACGGCAATGTCTGGGAATGGTGTTTAGATATTTGGCATATTAATTATGATGGTGCACCTAATGATGGAAGTGCTTGGCAAACTAGGGGAGATAGCAACACAAAAGTCCTCCGTGGCGGTAGTTGGTACAACTATTCTTGGAATTGTCGGAGTGCCAGACGTTACGACAATGATGGTAACAACCTTATCCACTACAGGGGTTTTCGGATTGTCTGGTATACCCCCGAAGTAACAAATTCTTTGGATAAAATGATTGTGGGTAAAACTAACAAAAAATTTCAAAATACAGGGGAAATATCGTCGGTTATTAACCAGACTTATCCAACAGAAAAAAAGTTTACCCCTCCACCACAAATATCTCAAAAATTAACAGCACCATCCCCTATTAATCAAACTTCTCCACCACAAACATTTCTCACATCAATACCAGAATCAGAAATAGGAGAAATATTTACTTTTGAGGTAGTAGCTGTCAATAATTTTGGCAAAATAATCACTCGCACTCCTGGTAATGCTAGACAAAAAATAGAAGATTTAGGTAATGGCATTAAATTAGAAATGGTTTATATTCCTGGAGGAAGTTTTCTCATGGGTTCCCCGAAAAATGAATTACACAGATATGATGCAGAAAGCCCTCAGCATCAAGTAATCCTAAAACCTTTTTATATGAGTAAATACCCCATTACTCAAAACCAATATTTAGCCATTATGGGAAAAAATCCTTCTGACTTTAAAGGAGAAAACTGCCCAGTAGAAAGAGTGACATGGCATAACGCCAAAGAGTTCTGTCAAAAGCTATCTCAGAAAACTGGGAGAATTTACAGACTGCCCAGTGAGAGTCAGTGGGAATATGCTTGTCGCGCCGGGACAACTACTCCTTTCTATTTTGGAGAAACTATAACGTCTGAGTTAGCCAACTACAATGGCAACTATACTTATGGCAAAGCTCCTCAAAGTGAGTACCGACAAAAAACAACCGAAGTAGGAATTTTTCCTCCCAATGCTTTTGGTTTATATGATATGCACGGCAATGTCTGGGAGTGGTGTCTAGATATTTGGCACGATAACTATGATAGTTCTCCTACTGACGGAAGTACTTGGGAAAGTCCAGGGAATAGTAATAAACGAGTGCTTCGTGGTGGTTGTTGGTGCAACCTTACTAGGAGTTGTCGGAGTGCCTGTCGCCATAGCTTCTATTCCTATGAACGTAATTCCCGGGGTGGTTTTCGTATTGTTTGTTTACCTGGTCTTTAGCTGAATCGCCGAGAAGCTTCACACCATAATCTTTGATTTGGCGACCAGATGAATCGGCAGCAAATTGAATAGGTTCGATAATCATAAAATATCTTCATTGTGTGAAGCTTCAAAAGTGTCGCGCCGGGAGTAAAATCAGCTTGCCTTCTCCCAAAAATTGTGATACTATCTGTATTATTGGGTCGTGTTCGTATATGCGCATGATTTTTTAGTCAATACCAATAAAAGTAGCTAACATCAATTTAATCAAGTTATGGAAGAGTAGGAAAATTCCCCAATAGCTTCTGGCATCTGAGAAAGAGGCTAATTTAAAGTATTTCAAATCTTTTCTTTTAAGACATAAATAAGAAAAAGTATAAAGTAGAAGTCAGGGAAAAACTCAAATTAAAGATTCGTATTTACAGAATCCAAAGATTATTACCATAAAATAGCTAATGGATCAACCTACCGAAAAATGAGGAGAGAAAAATTAGTCATTGATGGTAAGGGAAATCAAGAGCGATCGCCTCCCAAAACAACGAAATTATAGGCATTTGCAGCTTTAAAATTTTATTAAGTTATAAAATACCTCCAGATTATATCACTACCTATAATATTACAAAATTGAGCAAAAGAGCTAAAAAGATTGAAATTTCGTGAAAAAATGGGAAAATTTTTTCTGATATTTTGTCATCAATCCATGACAAAGTTTAAAATTTTCAAACTCAAAGCCTTATACGATAAATAAAACTTAGAAGAAGTAGTAAATATTAGGATAAGTT
This sequence comes from Okeania sp. SIO2C2, assembly GCF_010692625.1. Classification (NCBI taxonomy): domain Bacteria; kingdom Bacillati; phylum Cyanobacteriota; class Cyanophyceae; order Oscillatoriales; family Microcoleaceae; genus Okeania; species Okeania sp. SIO2C2. The sequence continues at coordinate 433,439 of NZ_JAAHGM010000011.1, read as the reverse complement.
GTATATTTTCTAAAATTCATATTTATAAATTAAGACTGAATTAGACATCCTCCTAATTGCATCCAAACTATTCAAACCTAAAACCTAATCTAATTAGGGCTTGCTGAAAAAGTCTTTTAGTAGGGGTAGGAGATAGGAGAAATGTGAATGAGCGAGGAGGTAGGAGTAAGAATTGTCCCAAGATTGTTCTGACCAACTATGCGCCTAAAATAATAACTTTTTGAGCGTTAATGACTGAAACAGGCGTACTGCAATTCGACCCCAAAAAGGCACTTGTCTTTATATGTCAATGCTTTTAGATTAGATCGGTCACGCCCTAATTAATCCAAATCTAACTCATCAGCGATCGCTCGAAATAAAGCAACAGTTTCCACATCATCAATAGTCCTCAAAATACTATTACTAGAACCAGTTTTTACGCCAACAAAATTCTTTTCTGGATTAATATAAATGTATTGTCCCCAAGCACCAGTCGCACAATAATCACCATTTGAACCTTCAGGAATCCACCAATGATATTGATAACCCCACTTAAAATAAAGCTCATCTGTCGCCCCTGGTTTTAAGTAGGGAGCATCAGGAATTGTTGACTCTTTTACCCAACTTTTAGGAATAATTTGTTGTCCGTTAAAATGCCCATTATGTAAATAAACTAAAGCAAATTTTGCATAATCTCTCAAAGTACAATTCATCCCACAAAAAGTTACTTCAGTTCCATAATTATCAGTCAACCAATAAGCATCTGATTCTGCTCCCATTGGTTGCCATAATTTCTTTTCTAAATAACTGACAATATCTTGTTTAGTGACTCGCCTCAACAATAAACCTAATATCTGAGTATTCAAACTTACATATTCAAAGTAATTACCTGATGGTTCTTTAGCAGGATAATTTAAAATGACCTTCTCCATCGGTCGCATATACAAAAATAATTTATATAAAAGTTTATTAATATCAGAATTATCATCTTCGTAGGCTTCACTAAAATTTATTCCAGAAGACATTTGTAAAATATGCTTAATTGGTACATTGTTATATCCAGATGCTTTTAACTCTGGCATATATTTAGTAATTGAGTCATCAATACTTTCAATATAACCATCATTAATCGCAATACCTATTAAGGCAGAAATGAAACTCTTTGCCACTGACCAAGAAGTTTTTTTGTCATTTTTTGTATAACCTTGAGAATATTTTTCATAAACTATCGCATCATTTTTAACTATTAAAAATCCTGTATTACCTGTCCGTTGTAAAAAGTCTTCCATTGTTCGAGTTTCACCCTGAAATTTATAGGATATATTCAGGTCGCACAAATTTTCCTGAAAATTATAGGGTTTAGTAGAACAATGAATAATTTTACTGGGAAAAACCCGATCCATATTACGGAAATTATTCACCCTTTTATCATCATCAAACATAGTTATTTTTGGTTCAAGATAAAAGTGCCAAATCATCAAGCTAGTCGCAATTAGAGGCACAATAAAAATTAGGATAAAATTGATAATTTTCATAGTTATTAACTGAAATGTAGATAGAGATACTTCTGAAGCAAGGTTCAGCATTTTCCTTTGGAATGCTCCGCCAACATATCGCGTAGCGAAACGTTATTCATGTTATCATCGGTGGATAAAATTGACTAGGGATTAACAAATGCCGGATGATTTAGTACCATTTCTTATCGGTATAAGTATTTTGATTTTTTATCTAGTATTTTCAGCTATGACTGAAATGGGAACAAAATGGTTTGATAGGAAAAAAAATGATTAATACTGTTGCTCTAACTATTCCTGAAAAAAGAATTGTTTTCTATAACTTTAATTGGCAGAAGTACCAAAAAATTCTTGAAGCTCTGGGAGAAAGTCGCAATGCCAGAATTATATATGACCAAGGAATATTGGAAATTACTATGCCTCTGGAAGAACATGAATTTGCCAGAGAAATAATTGGTTTATTTATCAGGATTTTAGTTTTTGAAATGGGTTTGAAAATCAAAACTTTAGGCTCGACGACTTTGAATTATCCACAATTAGACAGAGGTGCAGAACCCGACAATTGTTATTACATTCAAAATCAATCAAAGGTGGCAGGAAAAAAAATTGATTTAACTGAAGACCCACCGCCTGATTTAGTAGTAGAAGTTGATATTACTCATACCGATATTAATAAGCTTAATCTTTATGCCAGCATGGGAATCTCAGAATTTTGGCGTTATGATGGAGAAATTTTACTAATTTATCAACTGCAAAATCAAAAATATGTTGAGGTTGAAACTAGCCCTACATTTCCTAAGATTGAAAAAGCAATATTTTATGAGTTTATCGAACAATCAAAACTAGATGAAGTAGAAGCAGAAAAAAAATTAAGAGCTGATTTAAGTAATTAATAATGACTAATTAGGTAGGTGAGCAGAAATAAACAAAATATTAGAGGGCGGGTTTTTAGAACTCGAGCGTGCTTAAGTCAAAGCTTTCGTTTTGGTTAAACCCGCCCATACAATTTTTTTAACGTTTAATTAGACTTACTTACTTAATAATTACCGAAAAATCCTGGTCTAAAGCCTCCATTTTTAAGGGGATAAAAAAAGAAAATTCCGTATTTTCTTGCTTCTTTATTACAAAGGTACTGATAACTGATAACTGATAACTGATAACTGATATTAGACTTACTTACTTAATAATTACCGAAAAATCCTGGTCTAAAGCCTCCCTTTTAAGGGGATAAAAAAAGAAAATTCCGTATTTTCTTGCTTCTTTATTACAAAGGTACTGATAACTGATAACTGATAACTGATATTAGACTTACCTACTTAATAATTACCGAAAAATCCTGGTCTAAAGCCTCCCTTTTAAGGGGATAAAAAAAAGAAAATTCCGTATTTTCTTGCTTCCTTATTACAGAGGTGCTGTTAACTGATAACTGATAACTGAAATTACCTCTCCTAAAAACTGATAGGACTGGCGAACTTGATTTTTTTTGTTTTAAAGAAGAGGCTTTAAACCTTAATTATTCGGTAACTGAAAGAAGGTAAAAGTTATAACAGAGAACACTTAACTGGGAACAGTGGAAAAAACATTGTCTAGTCTAAGATTCATCATCATTATAAGTCCTAACAGCTTTGGCTATTGCTATATCTAAAATTTAAAATTTCAAACTTGAAGCTAGTTGGAATCGGTTATTAACTATTAGGTAAAAAAGAGTAAAAATCATCTAAATTTTTAAATCTCAAGCTTGAATAAAATTGTAATAAATTATTGAATGTTAGGTAAAAAAGAGTAAAAAATATCTAAAAAATTCTTGAAAATTATTGTTCAACTTACGAAATTAATTTGTAATGTTTTATAGGTTCCTATTTCGTATGTAGCGTTTCCCAAGTTACTGATATACAGTTGTTTTTCTTCTTTTCTATTCCCTACTCCCTATTTCCTAAAGATATTTTTGCCCGCACCTGAAATAGGATTGTCATAGATTAATAAAACTGATAAAAACTATTTTTATTTTGTTATAGCAGTCGAAGCAAAGGGCGCGGACATATCAAAAGCTGAAAACTCAGACAACGCAAGATTCTTCCTTCTTCCTTCTTTCTTCTGCTATAAAATACAAAAGTTGAAACTGAATTTACAATCAAAATGAATAGTACTGAAAAGGCAAAAAAACACCAAAACAAAATTCAGCGAGTGGGTGTAATTGGTGGAGGTCAGTTGGCATGGATGATGGCAGATGCTGCTAAAAAATTAGGAGTAGATTTAATTATTCAAACTCCTGAAAAAGATGACCCGGCAGTATCTATAGCAAAAGATACTATTTTGGCAGAAATTGATGATTTTCAAGCAACTGCTAAGTTAGCTAATAGTTGTGATGTGATTACTTTTGAAAATGAATTTATTAATATAGATGAGTTGTCGCTTATGAGTAAAAAAAATGTAATCTTTCGCCCTAGTTTATCTGTCTTGAAGCCGTTATTAGATAAATATGAACAGTTATATTATTTACGAGATTTAGGTTTACCTGTGCCAAAATTTTGGGAGTGGAAAACAGAAGCTGAAGCAATAAAATTTCCTCTAGTATTAAAAGCACGTCGTCATGGTTATGATGGTCATGGTATTTCTGTTATTCAGGATATTAATAGTTTAAAATCTCAGAGAAATCCAAATATTTTTATTCAAGAATTTATCCCTTTTGACCGGGAAGTGGCAATTATTGCTGCTCGTTCAGTGACTGGTGAAATTAAAGTTTACCCAGTAGTAGAAACACAACAAGAAAATCAGGTTTGTCGGCGAGTTTTTGTCTGTGATGAAAATTTAGAATTAGTCAAAGAAATTCAGGCGATCGCTCAAACTCTCCTAAACACTTTAGAAGTCGTGGGAGTATTTGGTATTGAATTATTTATTACTAAAGATAAAAAAGTTTTAATTAATGAAATTGCTCCTAGAACTCATAACTCTGGTCATTACACTTTGGATGCTTGTGAGACTTCTCAATTTGAACAACATTTACGAGCTGTTTGTGGTCTACCTCTGGGTAGTACCGCTCTTAAGTGTAGGGGCGCAGTGATGGTAAATTTGTTGGGTTACGAATTTGCGGTAAATGACTACTTGACAAAACGGCAACAATTAGCTCAGATTCCTAATGCTTCGGTTTGGTGGTATGGCAAAACAGAATCTCGTCCAGGACGAAAGTTAGGTCATGTGACAGTATTGGTGCATGAGAAAAATTCTACCAAGTGCCGTCAGAAAGCTGAGGCGATCGCCCAGGAAATTGAAAGTCTCTGGCAGAGTTAACGAAGTCACAAGTCAGAAGTTAACCCACCCCTAACCCCTCCGGTGGAGGTGAGGGGAAGTAGGGGATGCGTGAGCAACTCTCCAAAAATATTTCGCCTTAATAAGGTGGGGTTGCGCGACCCATATTATTTTGATAAAAATAAGTCTCAAGGCTCCAATTGATAACTTTTAACTTCTTTATAACTTTTGACTTTTAACTTCTTTATAACTTTTGACTTTCCTCATAGGGGATGACATTGAAAAAATAATCGCTATAATGATATCTAGGTTCTACTGCGACGTTGGTGACTGCCAAAAATGTTTTTTTGACCTACAAATCAAAAAACATCGGGACCTAGATGTTTGAGTGGCAGTAAACTGAGCTTGTACTCAGAAACTTTAAACTTGAGCCGAGGAACCCACCTGGTATTATCCAGGTCAAAAGCTGAGGTAAGACGGCGTTGTGGTGAACTATTTTTCTTGTGAGCAGGATCGGGAAAGGAATTGCCAAAAAATTAAGCTTAGCAATGGTTATCCTAAGACTAATAATTCCCCAAATCATAAGAAAACTTGCAGCAAGAGTTATGCTCAATACTTGATAAGGTAGCGAAACAAAAATTACCCATTAAAATAGTTTAAAAGTTAAAATAAAAAGCTAATAGACTAGTGCAGGATGGTGGAAATAACTGACCAGTTACAAAATCCTAAAACAATTACAAATAAAAAATGATTGACTTTTAAATGCATGACTTTTAACTTCCGCGTAGCGGCACTAGGACAAAATTGTGAATAAATAAAAAATATTGCAGTTTATTAAGAAGTATATTAGTGAAATAGCACTATAATTAGAAGAAGTTCCTCTAGACGAAACTGATAGTCTCAAAAACTTAGGCATCGATTCAGTCAATCGAGCAGAAATTATTATGATGGTGATCGAAGAGTTATCCTTAAATATCCCCCGCATAGAACTAGCTCGAGCAAATAGTATTGGAGAACTAGCTGATTTATTTGCAGCTAAGTTATAAGTACACAAATGGTTAGTTCTGCTAGGGTAATGGTAGATGAGGATGAACAACAGCGCTTCATGGGAGCAAGAAACGAGCAAGTGAGCAAGATACTCCGACTGTTTTTTCTTAACTAAAAATAATCACATATAGATCGCCATTACAATGGACTACCACCCACAGATGAATAGTTCAAATTAATTAATAAATCAGGTTGATTTAGGAAAAAGTAACCTAAAGATATTCTGAATCAATTTTTCTGCTCCTGATAAAGTGACTTGAATAGTTGTTGTCGTTTTTTATGGTCAACAATAGGCGTAGGATAATTTACAGCTTCTCGCTCATCCGCCGGAATTTTACCAGTAACCAAATATTTCAGATCCACACTCCGCAACTCTGAAACCCACTCCCGAATATATTCTGCTTCTGGGTCATATTTTTGTGTTTGAGATGCAGGATTAAATATTCTCAACGGTTTTGGGTCCATTCCACTCGACGCACTCCACTGCCAACCGCCATTATTTGCACAAAGGTCTCCATCTATTAATTTCTGCATAAAATATTTTTCGCCCCACTGCCAGTTAATAATTAAATCTTTGGTCAGAAAACTAGCAACTATCATTCGGCAACGGTTGTGCATCCAACCTGTTTCATTTAACTGACGCATAGCAGCATCAACAATAGGATAACCTGTTCTACCTTCACACCAGGCCAAAAAATATGCTTCATTATTCTCCCAGGGAAAATTTTTCCAATGTGGGCGATAAGGACCTGTTTCTAGTTCGGGATAATGGTACATAACATATTGATAAAATTCCCGCCATGCTATTTCTTTTTGCCAAGTTTCGATATTTTCAAATGCTTCATCGCTAGAACAATTTTCTATTAATTCTTGAGTTTTTGCCCAAACTGTCCGAATACCAATAGCACCAAATTTTAGGGCGGGACTGAGTTGGGATGTACCATCAATACTAGGGAAATTTCGTTGTTGTTGGTATGAGTATATTGCTGCTTGGCAAAATGTTTCTAATTTTTCTAGTGTTATAGTTTCTCCGGGTTCGAGAATGAGTGGGTTTTCCCAATTAAATCCTAATTCTTTGGCAGTGGGTAAGTCAATAACTCCTACTTTTTTGGTTTGTTGAAGTTGCTCTTCAGTTAACCCTTTAAGTAGGGGAGTATTGACTGGGTTAGATTTTTTTTTGCCGCTCCAAGTTCTCCAGAATGGGGTATAGACACTATAGGGTTTATTAGTAGAAGTAAATATTTCTTCTGGGCAATGAAGGAGTTGATCCCAAAATGTTTTTACTTGAATATTTACTGTTTCTAAATTTTCAGTAACTTGGCGATCGCGTTCCCGACTATAAGGTTCAACATCTCGATTCCAATATACTGCTTTTGCCTCTAGAAAAGTTGCTAATTTTGGTATAGCTTCTGCAGGTTTTCCTGAGAGAATTAATAGTTGACTTCCTATTTCTTGGTAGCGTTTTTGTAGATGTTGTAAACAACCAATCATATAGGTTATTCTTACGGGTGCAATATCGTCTCGTTTGAGAATATTTTGGTCAAGGCAAAATATACCTACTACTTTTTGATTTTGTTGAGATGCTTGTGTAAGTCCGATATTATCTGAAATGCGTAGGTCGCGTCGATGCCAAAAGAGGATTAAGTTAGACATTTATTTTAATTTTATTGTTATAGCAGAAGAAAGAAAGAAGAAGGAAAAAGGAAGAATAAAAAATCTTACCTTGTCTTAATTTTAAGCTTTTGATTTTTCCTAACCTTTCCTTCGACTGCTATAATTTTAAGTTTACTGTTAATTAGAAAATTTTTGTTTATAGGTAAGCATTTCCTGTGGAATGCTTACGTTTATAGTAATTCCAAGTCAGCTATAATCTCGATTTTAATAAAATTATTAATGATTAATTATTTTAGGTTTTAAGTCTCTCATTTTCACGAAAAAAATCATTCTTTTGTCTTTTTGGTTAATCCTCTTATTTATTGTTCAGGAGAGGTCATTTCAGTTATCAGTTATCAGTTATCAGTTATCAGTTATCAGTTATCAGTTATCAGTTATCAGTTATCAGTACCTCCTGCAATAAGGAGTCTTTAGACCAAAATTTTTCGGTAATTGTTAATTATCGTTTTTATTTATGGGTTTAATACCATTTATCAAAAAGAATGCGATGCTGATGCAAAACTTCAATGATTAAGTAATTAGTAGGATTTAATAACCTTAAGAGCGATGATTAGCCAGTAAGTGCATATTATTCTTATGTTTACTACTCCCTGACTCCCTTATACCAATTACCAAAAGTAATGCTATACTTAGGTAACACTTCAGTTATTAATTAATTAAACTATCCTAATAAACTTTTTGCTAATTTGAGTCAATTTAATATTAATTATTATTATTTTTATTTCTCCCCCACTCCCCCACTCCCCTACTCCCCTACTCCCCTACTATGCGAAAATGTAGAAAAGTTTTTGAGAAATGGTATTACTCTCCCACTCCATTCTGGTAGATAACTAAATATCTTCTTCCTCCTTCAGTAATTGTTAACTGTTAATTTTTGAACTGTAGTTTAGCTAATAAATATTTTTATTTGTCAAATCAAATAGGTTTTGCAAATTAATTTTTTCTACTTCGCTACTCCTTTACAGTCTTCATTTTTGTTATTTGCTTGCTTTGTTCAAAGGAAAAATTTCATTTTAAGCTTAATACCAATTTTCAGGCGTTGATACTAAATTATTGGTTAATATAGCAGTCAAAGCAAAGCTTAGGAAATATCAAAAACTTAACATTCAGAGAACCCAAGCTTTTTCCTTCTGTTATAGATAACTAAACGCCTTCTTCCTTCTTCCTTCTTCCTTCTTCCTTCTTTCTTCTTTCTTCTTTCTTCTTTCTTCTTTCTTCTTCCTTCTTCCTTCTTACTTCTTACTTCCTGATAAAAATGGTTTAGCTAAGAATAAACTACAGATTGACTTAGCATCAACAATTTCTCCATCAAAGATAGCCTTTTCTAATTCTTGAGGCGTCATTAAAACTGTTTCTATATCTTCATCAATATCTTGCGCTGGTGGACTTTCCAACTTTTCTAAATCTTCTGCTAAAAAAGCATAAATAAATTCATCCGAGTATCCAGGAGCGAGAGGAAATTCTCCTAACTTTTGCCATTTATGAGCGCGATAACCTGTTTCTTCTTCTATTTCTCGTTTGATAGTATCAGCAGGATTTTCATTTTCTTCTATTGTACCTGCTGGAAATTCTAAAATCCTATCTTTAATGGCAAATCGATATTGTTTTACTAAGATTAATTTTCCATCTGAAGTAACAGGGATACATAAAGCTCCACCCGGATGACGAATACATTCCCAGTCTCCTTCAACTCCATTGGGTAAACGCAGATGGTTAACGTCAAAGTTAAATTTTCTACCCTGATATTGCAGACGTTGTTTAATAATTTTGGGTGGTTCTTGATTGTGCATAAAATATCATCAAAAATAAGTTTTAACTATCATATCATCTTTGTCTGAATAAAAGGTAGCTGATTAAAGTCTATCTTCTATAAAATGATAATTAGAGATACTTCTACAGCTCGAGCTATTGATTTTTTGCCAGTCCATAAATGAATTAAATAACACTATGAGCGATGGGCGAAACTTAATATTTTTTTAGGTATAGCAGGTCTTATTTTGAGTGGCACCTTGTTTTTGTATAAAAATTATACTAATCAACTAATCTACAAAAATTCAATCTTAGTAAAGCTTCAAATAATACTTTTTAATATTAAATATTAAAGCTTGATAGTAGAGGTATTGAATCAGTTATCCTCCTGTAGACGAACTGCCTTAATAGCGATTGTGTATACGATCAGGAATGGCTGATCCACCACAAAGATGCACCTGTTATTTTTAAGTAGAAACATGGGCGTCTTCAAGCTAATTAATGCGACCGGTATAGATATAGAAAAAACTGAAAAAAACGTCTAAAATAATTTTTCATAAAAACATATTTATAGATAGCATTTTCAAATAAAATGTCAAACAAAAGTTAGTTATTTACTAACAGTAAAAAATCCGGAAAACCTTCTTGCCTGTTGCCTAAAAGCGTTAGGTTTTTTTAACGCAAATCAAATGAAATTACTAGAGTGAGCTTTTGATATAAATGATATTAATTCCAAGTGATATGTTTATGCTTAATTTTTCCAAAATATAGACTAAAAAATTATTGAGTGAAAGACCTCAATATCAAGTTACTATTGCTTCATTTTTAACGAGAGATAATTATTAATTTTTGAAGAGTAGAAAGCAGATGAAGATATAAAGCTAATGAATTTTGTGCCAGAATATCTTAGAAAATAAGTAGATAGGCATGAAAAAAATTAAGTCTTTAACAAAAAGTAAAGTAGTTTATCAGCCTTTTCCCTTCTGCCTTCTGCCTTCCTAAGTACGATAAATTTTAACGCCTACCTACTTAATTAAAAACCATCGTTTACTTAGTGAAGCTGAATGGGAATACATCTGTCCATGCAAATACAACTACACCTTTTTAGCTAATTAAAGTGGAAATTCTACTGATGAAAAAGTCTCTATAGTCATCAAATATTGTCAAACAACAAAAATCGATAGTTTTTCAGATAATGCTTTTAGTTTATGTGATATAGCAGTCGAAGCAAAGGTTAGGATATATCAAAAGCTTAAAACTCAGACAACGCCAAATTTTTCCCTATTCCTTCCTTCTTCTGCTATATGCACAGAAATGTTTAGAAATAATCCGCTAATTGTTGGCATAATGATTATAATTTTTCCCTATCAAATGGTAAGGTTTGGGAATATAAGTCAAAAAATTAATATAAAATTTCATAGAGCACACTCTTGGAATATTGGTGCTAGGCATTGTCGTAGTGCATCCTCTTATGCCCTAATTCCTAATAGTAAAGATAATTTTTCAGGATTTATAGTAGTTTATTGAAGAAGATTTTAAGTAGTAGGTTAAAGTGAAAATAAGGTTGTAAGTCTTAGGTAGTAGGTATGAGGTAAAAAAAGTTGAGCCACCTAAAACTTAACATCTAATACCTTATATAGTGTAGCAAGAATAAAAATTATGAGAGAGTTACCTAGCAATCAAACAAATATAGTTCATAAGATAATCTGGGGCACAATTGGTGGTACTGTTTGGGGTGTTTTATTTGGTGCTACTTTGGCTGGTTTATCCATAGGAATTAATCAAAATTTAGTCACTATTGTAAGTGCATTATTAATGGGTATCTTATGGTGTACAGTTATTAGCCTAATTTGGAAATCATTAATGGGAAGACAGGATGAATCTAGCAAAAATTATATAATATTTGGAATTATTGGTGGCTTTTTCCTGGGCAGCGTTATAGGAGGATTAATGTTAGCAATATTAAATCGGGATGCTAATGTTGGTAAAGCATATATATCAGGAGCATTTTTGGGAGCAACTTTTGGTTTTGTTTGGAGTTTATTTAAACCTCCTATGTTTTTGGGAGGTGCGAGAATTTGGGGTAAGTCGGGAGCAATTTTAGGTGCAATTTGGGGGTCTTTTTTTGGCACAATTATAGGTATAATTGCCACAGTTTGCTTATTGTTTTGGAGTCAAGCAAATATTGATATTACTTCTAGTAACTTGCCTCAACTATTAATAGCTACAGTAATTTTTGGTGGTGGTAATGGTGCTATTGGTGGAGCAATATCTGGAATTATATTAGGTGGATTAATTATGGCTCCTCCTTTACCTTTAGCATTAGAATTAATTGGGATCAGAGGTGCAATTATTGGAGCAATTTGGGGTTGTTTTTTGACGGCGATCGCTTGGGGAATTATTGGAGCTATTTTGTCTACAACTATGGGGGATGATTTCTTTTTAAGTTTAGGAATTATTCGTCAAGTTACTTTACTTAGAGGAGTAATTATTGGTGCAGGTATTGGGTCAATTTGGGGCATGATTTCTGGGGCAGTATGGGGTGCTTTTGGTAGATGGTAATTTTCAACAATTAATAATTAATAATTAGGGTTTGCTGAAAAAGTCTTATGGGTGAGGGTAGGAGTCAACCCACCCCTAACCCCTCCCAGGAGGGGAACTCAGGATAAATGGGAATTATAGAGGAGATAGTAGGAAGAATCGCCCCTTGATTTTTCTGCCCAACTCTTGACCAAAATCCTAAATTTTTGAACCATTACCACCTAAAACCTCGCACTTTTATCAAATTGGTATAAGAAGGTTTGCCGGATTTTTTACTGTTAGAAAATAACCAATTCTTGTTTGACATCTCATTTGAAAAGGCGATAGAAGAAGTTATCTCTTAAAAATTTGCTATTGCAACATTTAAGATTAAACAGTCCAATACTAGAATACTAGGTTTTATAGCAACTGTCATTACTACTCTTTACTTCTAGAATATCTAAAACAAAAAAATATCAATAATCAACCTTCCTTCTACCTTCTTTCTTCCCTCTATCTTCTACCTTCTTTTTTCTTCCTTATTCCCTCTTCCCTCTTCCTTCTTCCCTCTTCCTTCTTCATTAATTTCTCAACTTAGGATTAACAAATTCATTCAATCCTTCCCCTAATAAAGATAAACCAATTACCATTAAAGTTAAAGCACAACCAGGGAAAAAAGCAGTCCACCAAATACCTGTAGGTAAAGCATCTAAAGCTAACCTTAAATCATTTCCCCATTCAGCAGTTTCAGGAGGTAATCCTAATCCTAAAAATCCCAATCCTCCTAATACTAAAACTGCATCCGCAGCATTAAGAGTAAATAATACAGGCACACTCTGAATAACATTAAGAAATAAATAACGAGTTAATACTCTCCAAGTATTAGCACCCATCGCTTTTGCTGCTTCAATAAATAGTTCATTTTTTACACTAACTGTATGGTTACGAACTACTCGATAATATTGTGGAATATAAGCAATACTCAGAGCGATCGCTGCATTTAATATTCCTTTTCCAACGACGAAAGCTAGAGTTATTGAAAGTAATAATCCTGGCAAAGTATAAACAGTATCCATAAAAAATATTAAAACCTTATCAATTCTACCGCCAAGATAACCGCTTACCATTCCTAGAGGTACGCCAATAATTAAACTTAATGCTGTGGCTAAAATTACAACTTTCCAAGCAACTTGTACCCCGAATAATGTTCGAGAAAATACATCATAACCTTGACGATTTGTACCAAACCAATGCTCAAAAGATGGTGATTGATGAATGGGGTTACTAAGAAATTCTTGGGGGTCTTGGAGCAAGCCTAAATTTTCTAAAAGTGGAGATAAAATAGCAATCAATATAAATAAAACTGTAATGATTAAGCCAACCAACATCATCTGCATTGAAATAGTTGGTTTACTAGACAGATTAAACATTTTAGTTGCTGAAAATCTACTTGCCATAATTCTATAATTTCTCTGGTTTCAGAAATAGCATTTTAGCATATACAGAGCTGACATTTGAGATATGAACGGAGAATAAAAGAAGGTCATTTCAGTTATCAGTTATCAGTTATAGCTTTTTCAAATGAGATGTCAAACAAGAGTTGGTTATTTACTAACAGTAAAAAGTCCGGTAAATCTTCTTACCTGTTCCCAGATGAGCAGTTGCCTGTTGCCTAAAAGCGACGAGGTTTTTTACGCAACTCAAATGAAATTACTATATCAATACCTCCTGCAATAAGAAAGATTGACATTAGGAATATTCTATTTTTTTATCTCCTTAACACCAATTACCAAAAGTAATGCTATGGTTTCGGAAATTATCAAATTTTTTTACCTCATTACTGAATAACTAAGGTTTAATATGAAATCCGGTTATACAGTTATTGCACTTTTTACTTCCATTTAACGCAGATATAAAATGCCCGAATATCCCCAGATAATTCTCACTCTCATTCCTCCTTTATCCTGACTCCTGACTCCGTCTTCCGCTAATCATTGGATAACTAATTATCCGGATACTATATCAAGTCTCTCCTTAACAGCGCCACGGACTTTGGCCCGACAAGTAGAAAGAGAAAAGAAAAAAAATCTTTTTAGTCAATTCTCTTGTTTGAAGTAGAGGTCATTATTAATTATTAATTATTAATTATTAATTATTAATTATTAATTATTAATTATTAATTATTAATTGTTGATAGCCTATCTTTTAATGTTTAATTTCTCCAGATCCAACCATTAATAGTAAAGCGACTATCTGCAAAAGTTTTAGAAGGACAATTTACTGGTAAAACTTCATGCCAGTAACGACTAGGAAAGAAAATAATAGTATTATTTATAGGTGCAATTTTTTTGAATGAATTTGCCTGAGTATAATAATTATTATCTATTTTTCCATCATATAGCACTAATTCTCCACCAGAAAATTTTTTAGGTTGTTGGTAAAAATAATAAATGTAGGTAATTTCTCTTTTAGCAACTTCAGGCATTCCATTATCATTATGAGCTTGATAATAATGACCATGATTATGAGCTGTTACTTGCCCTTCTATTTTAGCTATGGGAAATATTTGATGACTCAGTTTCGATAAGATTTGAGGTAAAACTAATTTAATTCGATTACTAATTCTAGCTTTGGAAATAGGCGCTAAATGTAAGACTCTTGATTTGCGAAAGTCAGAGTCATTTATGCTAGTAGTACTTTTTTCAAAATATGCTTCTAGTTTAATTACAGATGCTAGAATTTTTTGATTTTCTACTTCTGTTAAAAAATTCTCAATTTTCACACATTTTGATTTAATCAGATTTTGATTATTTTTGTCACTAAGTATCATTAGTCCTACAAATTTATAGATATGTTCTGAGAATCAAGCTTGATCATCAAAAGTTACAAATAAAGTACCATAATTAATTTAAATTGAGAATCTTTTACTATTTAAAGACTCAATATCAAAGAAATTTTCAGGCAGCTAATAGATTATTTATTGGTGAATTATATAGTAGTCGAAGCGAAAGGCGCAGATATATCAAAAGCTGAGAACTCAGACAACACAATATGCAAGCATTCAGCAGTCAGCTATCAGCTATTAAGTCATTATCTTGGAAGAAGGAATTAGTATTCAAGGAGAATGAAAAGTGATGTTTGTGCAGCATTCCGCAGGAAATGCTTACTTTTTGTTTGCCCGAAATATGCTGTAATTATTCATTATTCATTATTTCTCCGTATCCAACCATTAATAGTAAATCGACTATCTGAAAAAGCTTTAGAGGGGCAACTTACTGATAAAACTTCGTGCATATAACGACTTAGAAAAAATATAATACTATTATTTTTAGGTTCTATAGTTTTAAATGTGTCAGCTTTGACATAATATTTTCCTTTAATTTGGCTATCGTAAATTATTAAATCACCACCTGTAAATGCTTTTGGTTCTTGATAAAAATAATAAACATAGGTAAAAACTCTAGTAGCAGTATCAGGAGAACCATTATCATTGTGAATTTTATAGAAATTATTATCATTATGAGCTGTTAACTGACTTTCAATTTCGGCAATTGAAAATTCTGGGATATTTAACTTTTTTAACGCATCAGGTAAAACTTCTTGAATTCTGTTGACTATTAATTCTCTAAATTTTGGGAACGAGTGTAATACTAGAGAGCGGCGATAATTTTCTGCTTTAGTTGATGTTGTAGTTGGTACAAAATCAGATTGTCTCTGCAAAACATAATTAAATAATTGTTGATTTTCTGATTGGGTGAGAAAATTTTCTATAAGTAAATAACGAGATTCTAAATTGTCTATTGTAGAGGGAGGAGGAGTAGAAGTTTTGATATTAGATTGAGTATATTGTGACTGTAAATGCTGCAAATATATTGGTGGTTCCGTCACCATTCCAACTAAATGTTCGCTAGCAAAACATAAAGCAGAATGACCTTCTCCTATAGGAATTTGAAATAGAGTAGAATTTTCTGTTTTTTGATGTTTAGATAATAGTGTTTTGGCTAAAAGTTGGAGTAATGGTGCATCAGATTTGAGATAAATAGTATATTGATGTCCTCCTGTTAATAAGAGGTTGATTTTTACTTCTTGAGGTAAATTTTGTGGTGGAGTAAATGTCATTTCAGTTATCAGTTATCAGTTATCAGTTAACAGTATCTCCGTAAGCATTTCCTGCGGAATGCTGCGCAAACAGCTATTAGCAGTCAGCTATTCCTTTAAAATGCGCTCCCATTCAGCAATTAGTAATGAATAATTACTTCTAAGGTTTAGTCCAAGGACTTTAGCAGTAACTTTTTATTCTTTCTAAATTTCAAAAGTTGCTTTTACCTTCGCCAAAATTAGTAGCTGATAGCTAATAGCTTACGGCTGAATGTTTATATATCTCCTACTGAAGTAGGAGGCTTTAAATACTGAATTTTCTTTCTCTTGGTCGATTGGATATAGCGAGGTTGTCTCACCATCCCACCCTACGGGAAGCTCCGAATATCGACCGCTGTCTTGGTTGATTGGATATGGTGAGGGGACCTCGCCATCCCTCAACCGCTTTTATCCCCTTTAAATAGGAGGCTTAAAACCTAATTTTTTGGTCATAGACTATTTATATTTCAAATAACTTACAGTATCATTGCCATCAATTCCTAGAAAAACAATTAACAAGAATTTTTTCACAGACTCTACTCAGATACCAGTTTTATTTAAGTTGTTTAGACTATCTGAAAATTAAGGGATGAATAATCAAAAAAAGTAGTAATAATTCACCAGACTCTACTTAAGTTTATTCTGTGCAACTTTAATAACAGAAGGAAGAAGGAATAAGGAAAAATCTTACTTGTCTGAATTTTCAGCTTTTGATATATCCTAACCTTTCCTTCAACTGCTATACATTAAATTGCTATAAAACCTCTACGCATCAAGAAAAAACAAAGAAAAAAATCCTTTTAGTCAATCATCTGCTTTTCAGGAAAGGTAATTATTAATTATTCATAGCTCATTGTCAAAACTTACCCATCTTACTTTTACTTATAAGTAAGTATTTAGCCGTCAGCTATTAGCTATCAGCCATTAATTTTGGCTATGACTAAAAGCAATCTTTGAAATTGAGAAAGAATAAAGAGTTACTGCTAAAGTCCCCTTCCCAAACCTTAAAAGCAATTATTAATTACCGAATAATTAAGGTAAAAATCCCTTCCTTTAAAGGAGAAACAAGAAAAAATTTTCCTTTTATTCAATCCTCTTCCTTTTAGGGAGAGGTAATTATCAATTATCCATTATCAATTATCAATTATTGAACAATAGCTGGTTGCGCAGCATTCTGCAGGAAATGCTTAGACTTATAATTCATTTTCTAATGTAAAAAATGACGCATTCCAGTTAGTATCATTACCAAACCTAACTCATTTGCAGCAGCAATAGAATCTTTATCTCGCACACTACCACCTGGTTGAATAATAGCAGTTATTCCTGCTGCTGCTGCTGTTTTTACCGAATCATCAAAAGGGAAAAAAGCATCACTAGCTAATACTCCTCCAATAGCCTTTTCTCCTGCTTGCTCCAAAGCAATTTTTACTGCCCCAACTCGATTCATTTGACCAGCACCAATACCAGCAGTTGCCAAATTTTTAGTCACCACAATAGCATTAGATTTAACATGCTTTACCACCTTCCAAGCAAACATTAATTCCTCCATTTGTTCGGCAGTCGGTTGTTTTTCAGTAACAACTTTCCAATCACTAGAACTTTCTACTGCATCATCAGGAGCTTGCACTAAAAAACCACCAGCAATTACCTTTATAGTTTCCGACGGACTCTGTTTTAAATCAGGTGAAATTAACACTCTTAATTTAGATTTTTTCTGAAAAATTTCCTCCGCTTCTGGTTCGCATCCCGGAGCAACTACACACTCTAAAAATGTCTTAGTCATAGCAGTCGCAGTAGGAGCATCAATAGATTTATTCAAAGCAACAATTCCCCCAAAAGCAGAAACCGAATCTCCAGCAAAAGCTTTTTCATAAGCCTCCAAAAGAGTTTCACTAATTGCAATTCCACAAGGATTTGTATGTTTAAGAATTGCCACAGTCGGAGCATCAGAAAATTCCGTAATAATACGTCTTGCTGCCTCTAAATCTACTAAATTGTTATAACTTAATTCTTTACCTTGAAGAATTTTACTTGCCGCCCACCCACTAGGAATAATTCCGCTTTGATACCAAGTAGCAGATTGATGAGGATTTTCTCCATAACGCAGAGATTTAATATTTTTACCAGAGAGTAAAAATGTTTCTTTTTCCTGTTCAGAAGTTGTTTCTTGCTCTTGTAAATAAGTAGCGATCGCCTGGTCGTAAGTTGCGGTATGTTTAAATCCTGCTAAGGCACATTTTTGACGAAATTCTAAGGATACTTCCCCTCCATTTTTCCGTAGTTCTTCCAAATAAGAATTATATTGATTAGGGTTACATAAAACTGTTAGATGAGAAAAATTTTTAGCCGATGCTCTTAACATTGCTGGTCCGCCAATATCAATTTTTTCAATTGCTTCTGCTAGGGTAACTCCTGGTTGAGAAATTGTTTGTTCAAAGGGGTATAAATTAACTACAACTAAATCAATAGGTCGAATATTATTAGCATTTAAGTCTTCTATATGTTGCTCTAAATCTCTTCTTGCTAATATACCTCCATGAATCCGAGGATGTAATGTTTTAACTCTACCTCCAAGAATTTCTGGAAATCCCGTATAGTCAGATACTTTTGTTACAGAAATTCCTGCTTCTTTCAGAGTTTTAGCAGTACCGCCACTACTAATTATTTCATAGTCAAATTCTGTAATTATACTTTTTGCTAAATCAATGATACCTGTTTTATCTGATGTGCTGAGTAATGCTAAACGTGCCATTTGTTTCTAATCCTGATAGAGGAAAACTAACAGTTTATATTTTAATAATTAAAATTATAATCTTCAAACTCTCCAGATTATTTTAATATTTTTGTCAGATAGTAAGCATTCAGCTATCAGCTTTATTAGCTTTAAAGGAAGAATTAATAGTCAGCCTTCAGCTATCAGCTTGATTACCTTTAAAGCAGAAAAAAAACCTATTTTATCAAAGCTTCAGAGTACGAATGTCTGGTTGAGAATGTAGTAGAAGTTAAATGAATGCTTGCTTTATTCATTAGACATCTCCAGTAATAAAAAATCAAATCAATTATTCCACATAAATTATCAATTATTTCCCCCCTACTCCCTACTCCCTATGCATGGTGGAGATGTCTATTAAAAAGCTGATAGCTGACTGCTAATAGCTGAATGCTTACAATTAATATAGCAATCTTAAATGATTTATAAAAATTTTTATAATAGTTAATATTGACTCCAAACATGAGTAAATTATGACTCCTAACTCCTGTACAGACCTTAGCGGCAGCTCTACGTTAACAAACGGCAGTTTGCTGACACCTACCTACCACCAAATATTATAATTAGACATCTCCAAAAATAAAAAATCAAATCAATTATTACCCATAAATTATCAATTATTCTTCCCTGTTCCCTGTTCCCTGTTCCCTGTTCCCTGTTCCCTGTTCCCTGTTCCCTCTTTATCTGGAGATGTCTATTGAAATAAGATTACTATATTGAGATATTTCAAATAATTAAAAAAATCTAGGTATAGGTATAAACCTATCAGTTAACCTTAGCATTAGATAGGAAAATAAACGTCAGCATTCAGCTATTAACTTTATTATCTTGAGAGAGGAATTTGACATTGAGATATTTCCCAGAATTAAAAGTATTAGTAAAAGCTCATACTTTTAATTATTAGACTTGTCGCTAAATAAAACCCTGAAAGTGCTCCGATTTAACGGGAGGGAGTAGTCAAAATTAATATCAAATCTATATTAATTAGTGCTAATAAATCAGTGCTAAAAAAAATCATTTATGAAAGCTCTTACAAAAAACTTCAACGAAATTTTATCCTAAAGTGAAATATTATGATATAGTAATGTTATTGGTAGTTGCTTACTCATTAAGTTGATTTTTTTTTCAACACAAAAAGTAAGGGAGTATACAAAGAATGAAAAAATGGTTTACGTTAGTATTAACCCTGGCAGCTGCAGCTATTGGACCTCTAACTTTAACTGCACCATTAGCACAAAGCCAAGACAGCTCATTTCCCAGAGGAAAAGTAGCTTTGCAAGTTGCTGACACTGGAACATTTATGGCTCGGTGTAGAGGTTGCCAAGAAACTTTGGGTTCTACTCCTATTCCTGACACTGTGACACTTCGAGACGGATACAATGTTGGTCATGCTCAGTTCATAGTTGTTCCTGTTAGTGGTGGGAAAATTGCCCTTAAGTCAGACATTGGAAAATATGTAGCTAGGTGCAATGGCTGTATTGTAGATGGTGCAGTTCCTGACTTTCTAGTTATTTTTCACGACAACCCAAATAACCCTAACGTTCAATTTACACCAGAGTTACTGCCTAGTGGCAACTACGCTCTCAAGTCTAACTCAGGTCAATATGTAGCTAGGTGTAATGGTTGTTCTCCCACTGCTCTGGAGAGGGGTGTTACACAGGATACTGTGACAGTTCATGGTGGTAATCCAGCAGGTAGAGCTAATGCACAATGGAAAGTAATTCCTATCAGATAGAGTCTTGAAAAAGAAAGTATCTATAATTAATCATAGTAGGAGTGGGTTCTAGTTCAAATTAATATCTAGCATTTGAATAAACCTGCCCTCTAAAATTTCCTCCACCAAAATAGAATTTTGGATAATGCAAAAAATGATGATACTGTGAATATAGTTTTTTTTATTTATCCACAGTATTGATTTTTTTTTCAACATTTTATTTATAACGAAGTATACAAAAATGAAAAAGTGGTTTAGATTAGCATTAACTCTCGCAGCTATTGGACCTCTAACTTTAACTGCACCATTAGCACAAAGCCAAGACAGCTCATTTCCCAGAGGAAAAGTAGCTTTGCAAGTTGCTGACACTGGAACATTTATGGCTCGATGTAGAGGTTGCCAAGAAACTTTGGGTTCTACTCCTATTCCTGATACTGTGGTACTACACAAGCAATATTCTGGTCCTCAGACTCATTTCATAGTTGTTCCAGTTGGTGGTGGGAAAATTGCCCTTAAGTCAGACAATGGCAAATATATAGGTCGGTGTAATGGCTGTATCAAAGGTGGTACATCCCCTGACTTTCTAGTTATTAATCACAACAATCCAAATAGCCCTAACGCTCAATTTACTCCTGAATTACTGCCTAATGGCAACTATGGTCTCAAGAATACAGGGAAATATGTAGCTCGGTGTCGTGGTTGCTCTCCCAGTGCCGCTGCTACTGGTAACCGGGATACTGTGGTACTTCATGTACAGCAAATTTCCTCTCAATAATTACTCAATAGAATTTTTTGCTCCCAACAAACCTACTATTATTACCAACTTCAACATTAATCAACAAACCATTGATTTAATAGCAACTCATCCTACTGTTCCTATATATAGAAGCACTTTTAAACAACGCAATCAAATTTTAAAAGCACTTGGCAAATATATTCAACAATTAAATCATTCAGTTATTCTTGCAGGAGATTTGAATATAACTATGTGGTCTCCTTATTATCAAAAATTAGAACAAGAAACTGGATTAAGAAATAGTCGTTTAGGCTTTGGTATTATTCCCACTTGGCCTGCAAGATTTAATAACTCTGTACTCTTGTATATTTTATCTAGATTTTTTCAAATTCCCATAGATCATTGTTTAATCAGTTCAGAAATTAAAGTTGTAAACGTTAAGACCAGAGCTAATTCAGGTTTAAATTTAGGTTCAGATCATCTCCCTTTAATTACAGATTTATTTATTAGTAAATCAGGAAATTAATAATATCATGCCCAGATAATTAGTTATCAAAAAAACTATCCTTTCACTAGCGATCGCAAATCTCTTTTTGCTCCCTACTCTCTACTCTCTAGTCTCTACTCTCTACTCCCTAATCATTTATTTATTTATAAATATTCAACCGGACATGATATAAGGTTCAGTTTTCTGCTCCGTTTCCAATGAATTTTTCCTACAATACATCAAAGCTTATATTCATTATCTAAATTAAATTTTTATTGATGTCATAGCAAATTAGCATTAGTTAAACCAGAATAAAAAGCTATTAACTTACCATCTTAAGTCAGTATTGCCTCTTTCATTTTGTCTCGCTCATTTTGTATTAAATTAAGTAGCGGTCTTTGTAGATTAGTTCTTAATAACTAAGGATATGTGCCAACTAATATCACTACTTTGACAAGACTAACTAGAATCTATCTCTAGAAATAAAATAAATTTAGCTAAAAAAAATCTCAATGTTAATTTTCAAAACTAACTCAAAGAAAGTAAGTATATTTTAGTTAACCAAGATCTTATGTTTTTCTTTCAGAGAAAATTTTCTACCGAATAATTAAAGTTTAAAGCCTCTTCTTTAAAGGAGAAAAAAGAAAAAATTTTACTTAAGCTTCAATCCTCTTCTTTTAAAGGATAGGTAATTGTTAATAATTAATTATTAATTGTTTAACTTGGCTCCACTATCAAATTAATCTCAAATAAATCAATTTTTTGACCGATACTCTTCAATTTGTTGTGCATTAATCTCCACCGCAGAGACATCAATAGTACCAGGAGGAGTTAACCTACTAAAATTACCCCCTTCAACCTTAAGTGGTTCTCCACAACTAGGACATTGAAATTGAGTCTGATTTAAAGCAGTAAATTCATAACTACAAACAGGACATTTATCTATAATTAAATTGCGATTCAACCACCAACGTAACCCAATAAATGCAATTATAGGTGTAATCAATATAAAACCAATCAATATCAAAACAGAATTAACTAACCATCCTAATCCTATAGACCCTAAAAGCCAAACAACAGCTAAAACAATTATCCAATTACCAATACTGGCCAGTGTTAATTGAAATACTTTTGAATTGCCTTGATTCACTTCATTATCTCCTTAAATATCCATCCTTACTTATATCGTAATCACAAATCTAAAAGTTGTTCGACCCTTTTAGTAAAAGCAACCCTACCAAACACTTTTACGCTTTCTTCTCGCAACCAATTACCATCAGACCTTTGGTCCTCTCCCTTCAACATCTCAATGCAAGCATTAGCTACTGCTTCTGGATCTCTATAGGGTACGCGCCATCCTAATTTTCCATCCTGTAAAGGGTCTGCCGATCCATCTGCATCACCTGATAATACTGGTATTCCACAGGCCATTGCTTCTAAATAAACTATACCGAATCCTTCCTGAGAAGGCATCACATAAGCATCAGCTACTTGATAATGTCTGACCAAATCTTCTGTAGGCACAAACCCAGCAAATATAACTTGTTTCTCCACCCCTAAATCTTGAGCTAACTTGGCTAACCGAGGTTGGTCGTCTCCTCTTCCAATGACTAAATACTTTACTTCTGGGAATATTTGTAGTATCTTAGAAAGGGCACGGATAGTAACATCAACACCTTTATAGGGGTCTCCTGACCAAAGTCTAGCGACAGTCATTAACACCTTTGCCCCTTCCAGGTTGTAACGCTCAATCAAATCTTTCGGTTTAGGCTGAGGAATAAAAGTATTCTCATCTACCATACAAGGTAACAATTGAAACTTTTCTTGGTCTAGATGATTATTTTCACAACAGCGATCGCGACTATAACGACTAATAGTTAAAATACGAGCTGCTTGTTTTAATGCCTGTTGATATTTATTTGGTAGTGGTTCCCACACTTCCTTACCATAAGTCAAAACTGTGTAGGGAATGCCGAGAGGTACACACAAAATTTGAACTAAGGGAGCTAAATTAATATGACCACAAAAAACTTGTTGAGGTTGTTTTTTCAGCAAACACCATAATAATTTTGCTGCTAACCTAAAACGCCCTAACCAAAGAGGCTGAGTTTTTAAATAATAGAATTTTATATTCTTCGACTGATAGGGATTTTCACATTCTAATCCATCTCTCAGTAATAATATATCAGTATCTAGAACCGAATCAGAAGCATTTGTAGAATTTGTTAGGTCTTGGTAAGCCTGGAAAATATCTCTAACATAAGATTGAATGCCACCTTCACGAGATAAAATTTCCAGAAAAACAAATGTATTTCCTTTTTTTTGATTAATCTTGTTAGCCAACTTAATCTCCACATTATTATTTATATTTTTTATTTCCAAGCACCTCTAGATACTATTTATAGCACAACCTCGTAAAAGCCAATTATATGTAACTTTTGACCAGGGATAATTAATGATAATTAATATAAACTATAAATTATAATTTATCTAACTTTTGGCGATCATATTACAATTACAACTCAAAAAAAGGCGTTCCACAATGATCGACCTATGCCAGTAATAATTTTTTTCCTAAAAACCCTAAATATTTTGAGAGTAAAAAATGAAAAATCAAGCTTTTTAAACATATTTTACTTAAACAAATAAGCCTGTTGAAAATAGTGATATAGATTGATGAATTCTTTGATATTTTTGATAAAAAGAATTGTATATTTGAGAATTGCTATAACAATTAATATTAGGTTTTTTTCGTCAAAGGATCAACCAATTTTTGGCCAGATTATTCCATAATGTGCAACCCCAAAAAACTTTTACAAAAGAACTAGCGGAACTTTGAAAGTCCCTACCCTTTAGAGAGGGGATGAAAACGGATACTGGGAGACAAATCCCGCAGTATCCACATAATCTTAACATTACAAATACATAAAAATGAGATAATTCATAATATATATTAAATTAAGGAGGTGATTTATTTGTATGGCTGTCAGCAAAATCTAATCAAGCCCGATTATGACTTAAAATCAATTCTTGAGTTTATTTGTTCTCAATCCCACAAGCTAACCAATTGTGGTATTTATTATGGCCGTCAATTGTTTTTTAAAGCTAAGAAAATAATTGGTAAGTATGACCTAGAAAAAGAGTACAAATCAAATAAATATTATCAAGTTTTGCATTCACAGGCAGCACAGCAAATACTAAGGTCTGTCGCTGAATCTTTTAAGTAATTTAAGGAGTTAGACAAAAAATACAAAAAAGGCAATCTGCATTTTAAACCAAGGGTTCCTAGCTATCGTAAAAAAGATGGTTTAGCAATGGTGACTTATCCCAAGCAAGCTTTAAGAATTGTTGAGGATAACATAAGAATGCCTCTGGAACTGTAAAATGATGATTTAAATTAGACAGTTTTTTGATACCCATGCCATCTAAGTCTACAGTTTTCAGATATCAAACAATTGAGAATACTACCACACAATCAGTGTTTTTATGCTGAGTTTGTTGATCAAAAAGAGATTGTAATTCAACACAAGTTAAACCCTAAGAACGTCTTGGGTGTAGACTCCGGAATTAATAATTGGTTAAGTTGCGTTTCTAACGTTGGTACTAGCTTGATGATTGATGGGCGTAAGGTTAAAAGCCTTAACCAGTGGTATAATAAACGGGTTTCCACTCTCAAAGAGGGCAAACCCCAGGGTTATTCGGATGAGCAATTAGCCCACATCACAGAAAAACGTAATCGCCAGATGAGAGATGCAGTTAATAAAGCTGCAAAAATGGGGCGTTGGTGAATCAAGCTATGAAACCTAAATTTAGCCAAATAAATATAAAATGCTTTTCAGTTAATAGTAGAGTCTAAGCTAGGTAAAACAACACAATCATTCGTACAAATTCCCACAGCTAAACTTAAAGAATGAGTTAAACAACTGTGCCTTGAGTATGGGATTAAGTTTGTTGAAACTGAAGAGTCATATACCAGC
Organism: Okeania sp. SIO2C2; assembly: GCF_010692625.1. NCBI lineage: Bacteria > Bacillati > Cyanobacteriota > Cyanophyceae > Oscillatoriales > Microcoleaceae > Okeania > Okeania sp. SIO2C2. Next base: position 407,889 of record NZ_JAAHGM010000011.1, on the reverse strand, counting down.
AAGGCTAGTTTTCTAGATGGCGATTTTCTACCTACTTTCGGTGAAAAACCTGAAGGGGAGTCAGCGCATTGCGGGGTTCCCCCCGTTGTAGCGACAGCCGTTGGAAACCATCAGGGAAACGAGTTAAACGTGGGATATACCACACTGGTAAAGGTTTGTGGGTCAAAGCTGACTTAAATGGTGCAGCGAATATACTTGCCTTCGGCACGCTTCGTGAACGTAAAGTAGAGACACAACTAGATCTAAGCCTAGTCAAGGTCTGTAGGCAAGTTTTAACCCTCGCGCTCCAGATTTCCTATCTGGGAAACCAAAACTAAAAAAGCTACCAGATTTGGCTTTAGCCCCTAATCGTAGCAACAGTTTAGAATCCCCGCGCTTAAAAGCGCGGGGAGAGGTCAAACCCCTTGAAAATTCACACAAGTACACAACTACAAATGTACTCATCAAGAAAATCAACAAAGAGTGTAAAATCTTATTTTAGAAGTCTCAGTCTTAGAATAGACCAAAAGTCAAGGATTTCTCAATTGGTAAAGTAGCACCAATACCCAACCACAGAGTTACTGCTGTACCAAACAAGAAAACAGCAGTAGCTACTGGACGACGGAAAGGGTTTTGAAACTTATTGACACTTTCAATGAAAGGAACCAACATTAATCCCAGAGGAATAGAAGCCATTGCTACAATACCCAACAACTTATTAGGTACAGTACGCAGAATTTGAAACACTGGCCAGAAATACCATTCAGGCAGAATTTCTAGAGGTGTAGCAAATGGGTCTGCTGGTTCGCCAACCATAGCAGGATCTAGTACCGCTAGACCTACACATAAAGCAAATGTACCAACAATTACGACTGGGAATATATAGAGTAAGTCGTTAGGCCAAGCAGGTTCACCGTAATAATTGTGACCCATACCTTTAGCTAACTTAGCTCTTAATTGAGGATCACTCAGATCCGGCTTTTTTAAAGTGGACATAATCTTTTTTTCTCCGTAATCACCGAGAGCTAGTATTTGATTATTTTTGACACTATCACCACTAAATAAAAGATTATAGTGGGATATTCTTGCTTCACAGACTCTATAACTAGATGCACATAAACTCGTATCAAACAAGTTAAGTTGCATTTCTGTCAGACCATCTCTAGAAGCTTTATTTCTCCGTCTTTACCCTAAGTAAACCTCAGGGCAGGCGTTTTACTTTTATTGGGCGGTCTGTCCCGCCACTATTAATCCTAATATTTCTGATGATTTATGCTATAGCTACATCATCACGATTCGTATAGGTTAACTTACAAAGGTCCAGAGATACCTTGCTTACGAATCATTAAGAAATGCAATAACATAAATACTGCAATTAGCCAAGGTAGTACAAAAGTATGAAGACTGTAGAAGCGAGTTAAAGTTGCTTGACCAACACTTGTACTACCACGCATTAGTTCTACAATGAATGGACCAACAAATGGAATGGCATCAGGTACACCAGACACAATTTTTACAGCCCAGTAACCAATTTGGTCCCAAGGTAGAGAATAACCTGTAACACCAAAACTCACGGTAATTACAGCCATAACTACACCTGTTACCCAAGTAAGTTCCCGGGGTTTCTTGAAACCACCTGTGAGATAAACTCGGAAAACATGAAGAATCATCATCAGCACCATCATACTGGCCGACCAACGATGGATAGAACGAATTAGCCAACCAAAGTTAACCTCAGTCATAATATATTGAACTGATGCCAGTGCTTCTGTTACTGTTGGCTTGTAGTAGAAAGTCATAGCAAACCCAGTAGCAAACTGGATGAGGAAGCAAACCAAAGTAATACCACCCAAGCAGTAAAAAATATTTACATGGGGTGGGACATATTTGCTGGAGATATCGTCAGCGAGCGCTTGAACTTCTAAGCGCTCATCGAACCACTTATAAGCTGCTGAATCAGTTACCTGTTTTGTGAACATGAAGCCAAAAATCCTAGATGAATATTGCTGTTTTTTAATCGATGGTTCTGGGTAGTTAGGAAGATATACTTACCTCAAACCTTTAACCAGCAATACAAAATATCATACCAACTGGTAAAGCAATTCACAGACAAGTCTACCTTAACTTTAAGAAATAAATATTCATTCTTGTCTACCCTTCAGTTAAAAAATTTAACATAAGTGGATAAATTTCATCAAGTTGACGCTCTGTGCTCCAAGGAATAGTCAAATATTCCCCTAGACGCTCAAAACGACTATTGACTTACCAATACTGCAATTGCGCTTACTTGTTAATTTTTTACGCTTTCCGAGCCCATCACGATGTCAGGAACGATACGCTCAACACCCTGCTGTTACTTGCTCGTATAGTGGTTTCATACTATGTACGTTCGGTTCTTTGTTCCAGGAATTTCACCTTACTAGGAATGCCTCAAAGCGTAGATGGTTGTTCTTATTTGCTTGGTTCAATTATATCATTTTATACTGCGGATAAATCCGCACGAGTCGCTTTTCGACCCTGTCTTAAAAGAAGAGGGCTACCAAGCTCCTGATATCTTAACGTGTCAGCTTTGATAAAGTTTGAGATATTAAGTATTTTTGATTTATACTGTAAATTTTACCCAATAATGCTATGAGGCAATAACTTTTGTATTTATGAAAAAAAGATTTATTCGAATTATATTTCTATTAATATTACCAGTGATTCTGAGTGGTGGATTTTGGACATCATCTGCATCAGCACTGACAGAGGAACAGAGTTTATTGGGCGAAGCTTGGCGGATAGTTAACTTGGCTTATGTTGATGATTCTTTCAATCATCAGAATTGGTGGTTTGTACGTCAAAAATTGATTAAGAAACCCCTGGAGAACAGAGACGATACTTATAATGCCATTCAGGAAATGTTGGCAAGTCTGGAAGACCCCTTCACCAGACTTCTCAAACCAGAACAATACAATAATTTGCAGGTCAATACCTCTGGAGAATTAACAGGAGTGGGTTTACAAATTGCTTTGGACCCTCAAACAGGAGAACTAATAGTCATCTCTCCCCTGGAGGGTTCTCCTGCTGAAGCTGCTGGTATTCAACCTCGCGATCGCGTCCTCAAAATTGATGGTCAACCAACTTCTGGATTTACTTTGGATGAAGCTGCCAATAGAATGCGAGGTCCAGTTGGTTCTTCTGTGGTATTGACAATTTTGACAGAAAGCAACGACCAACCTCAAGAAATTAAACTAATTAGGGATACTATTGAAATTAACCCAGTCTATGCTGAATTAAAGTCTGGCCCGGAAACAGGAAAAATTGGTTATATTCGTCTGAGTCAATTTAATGCTAATGCTGCGACAGAAGTCAGCCAGGCAGTAGAAAGTTTTGAGCAGCAGGGGGTTATTGGTTATGTGCTTGATTTACGCAATAATCCAGGTGGACTATTACAAGCTGGCATAGAAATTGCTCGTCTATGGTTGGATGATGGTACTATTGTTTACACGGTTAATAGACAAAGATTTCTTGGTAGTTTTTCTGCTGATGGACTAGCTATAACTGATGCTCCGTTAGTTGTATTAACTAATCAGGGAACTGCTAGTGCTAGTGAAATTCTGGCAGGTGCTCTTCAGGATAATGGCCGTGCTTTGTTAGTAGGTGAAAGAACTTTTGGCAAAGGATTAATTCAGTCTTTGTTTGATTTGTCTGATGGTTCGGGATTGGCCGTGACGGTGGCCAAGTATGAAACACCAAACCATACAGATATTAATAAACAGGGAATTATGCCTGATGTTGTAGTAGAACAAGACCCGATTTTGCCTTACCAAATTACTACAGAAGCTGACACACAATATCAAGCAGCAGTAGAACTTCTCGCATCTGAAATTGTATTAGCAAATGCAGCCTAATTGACTTTTTATCAGTATTTCAGTATGGGGAAATATTCAGAATTTGTGTTTCGACATAATATTCATAATTACTTCAAAAAGCTGAAAGTTTTGTACAAATTATAAGTAGAGTATCCCTAATCCAAAACTCTAAATACTATCAGAGAATGTTGAAAGAGCTCGAGCGGCTATAATTTTATATTTATCTGATTAGCTGAGTAGGCACACTTATGGGTATAGTCTCCTCTTGAATCTTAAATTTTAGCGTGTATCCTAGCTACTTTAAACCGGGCTTTTTGATAATTATTTGACCCAAAGGTTTTCCTAGATAGAGACTTTTGAGCTAACCTTAATTTTTTGTGCAACTTGTTGAGATTTTTAGGATTAGCTACTTTGTTTCCATCACTGTCAGATAATTATCTTGATTCCTGATAGGTTAATACCCACGCGCGTCAACGTCAATGTCAATGGGTTTGGTGGGGTTTACAGCAATTTTCATTTAAGTGGACTACAAAATTCTTTTTGCCCAAGGGAAGGGAGGAGTAGTAGGGGGTAGGTAGGGACGTTGCATCCAACGTCCCTAGATCCTAGAAAAATACTTTGGCCACTGTAGTCTATGTGAAAACTATTATAAATCCCCATCGCTCCCATTATCAGTCGTACTTTAGGGGTGTTAACTTAAGTTTTGCCCTAGCTTATACTAACTACTTCTTCCATTAGAGCTAGTAGATTCTGAATTTGGTTTAACACCATTATCTTCTAGCCAAATTATCGGTATTTGATGACGGCCTACTCGGTTGCTTTGCTCTTGCATAATACTTTTGGCCTGACTAGGATCGAAATAACGAGTAAAATCTGCTTTCTCTTGATTAAGTCTTTCAGTTGTGGCTTCAATTTCAGATTCAATTACTTGTAGCTTTTCTTGAATAGATTGGTAATGAGGCCACAATTTCAAGAAAGCTGATGTTACAAAAACAGAAATTACAATATTAGTAAATAATTTGACTGTAGTTTCAATTGTTATTCCTAGATAAGAAGACTTGATTCTTTTGGAAAATATTTGAGGTTTTACCTGAGTAGGAGTGTTGTGAGAAACTGGTGAAAATGTTACAGGTTTAGTAGCTTGCATAATTTTGTCAAGATAGCTTTATCAATTATAATAATATTTTTATATTTAGATATTAATCTATCGATTGAGTTTACATTTAAGATTTCAAAATAAAATTAAATATTTAAGTAAACCGCGATTAGTGTGAACAGGTAAAGGTGAAAGCTAATTAAAAATATTGTTGTTGAAAAAATGATTTAACAATATTTCACAACTCATCAAAAAAGACTATAGTATGAAAAATCAGATCAATAATTTGTTAGTATTTGAATTTGATTTTAATTACCTTTGGTTTTCACAACAAAAACATTTTTTGAGTATTTCTATTCCATAAAAAATCTGTCCCCACAGTTTTTGCTATAGTAACTTCTCAATCATACTTAGTTTTGCTAAAAAGCAAAAATTTGAATGTATCTTGAGAAGCAACTGTTAGGACAGATTTAGATTTTGATAATTGACCGATATTTTACTTGTACAACTCAGTTGAGAGTCGGAATGCTAAGATTCCTGGGATGAGAGCAATTACTAGAGCAACTAATACTTGAGTATCAGATAGAGGCATAGTTCAAAACTCCTAATGTTTGTATTTGTACTTTGCAGTTAATTTTCCATATTTTACCCGTAATTGGCAAATTCACAACTTGAAACAAACACTAATTTTTCTTCCTCTTCCGCACTAACCGTTTCATCTGTTTAGTTTTAGGGTTTGCATTTATCTTAAAATCTCATCAAATTCTTAATATAAGTAAACAAAAATTAACAAAAAAAATAATTTTCCAGAATGAATATAGAAATTAATCAAACTACTAAGTACCTACAGAAAATTAATTACATATTCTTGACAATCTTTGTCAAGCACTTTTTTGAGATAGTTAAGAAAGCTTGGACAGTTTTCGCTCTCGCCAACTTTAATCCACTCATACTTAATAAATTTCCAGAGAATTTCGATTAAGTTGTGCGAATGATGAGTAAGTTGGTAACCAAAATATCTCTAATTTTTTTTCTATTCTGATAATTTTTCGATCATTTTATTGCTCCTATGGATTGAAGTTCGATCCATAACTACAGAGCAAGAGGTTGATGAGGTACAGTAACAATAATTTGTAAACCAGTTTTAAAATGCTGGGGGTTGATCAAATTTAAGAAGTATATCTCATTTACTTGTGCTGTAAGAGCTGATTTATCAAGTAAATATTAAGAAGATAAATACTTTACAGTGTAAGAGTTTGACACTATCTAAACCCCAAGGTCATAAATTTTGAAAAACCCATGCTAGAAAGGGATTTCAGCTCAGTTTACAAATCAGCTCTAAGTACCTGTGCAAAATTAATTTAACATTTGTAGAAACGAGAGAATATATTTGTGTGCTTGAGTAGTAGATATAAAAATAATTTTTCCTTCTTATTTAACCTGAACATCAAATATACAATGAATTTTGCTTGGCTACTTAGATATATTTTCTCAGACTAACGTTTATTCAAAGCCTATTTAAAGTCGCTATATTAGTGAGAGTTATTAAGCAAATAATAGTTTCTTCAGAATAGTGAATAATTGATCTTTTAAGTGTTGGTATATTTATACAAGATAGGGATTTTTCAAACAAATACTCCTGCTAAATTTAACAGATCAAGTTAAAATTCATTGAGATTTAAATATGGTATTAAAATAGTTAGCTCTCTAAATTAGGGAGCTAACTCATAGACATATATATGAGACAAGAAAAATTTTCTCTATTTCTCTATATTATTCAACAATCCAAGGAGTTAAAGTTGGCTGCCATGATACTAACTCTTCCTCTTTAAACCAAAGACTAATTTCAGTTTGAGCAGTCTCAATCGCATCAGAACCATGTATTAGATTACGGCCAACACTAATTCCATAATCACCACGAATTGTACCAGGTTCAGCACTCAAAGGATTAGTTGCCCCAATAATTTTTCTCGCAGATGCCACAACCCCTTCACCTTCCCAAACCATTGCTACTACAGGGCCAGATGTAATAAATTGTATTAAGCTTGGAAAAAATGGTCTTTCTTTATGAACTTCATAGTGTTTTTCAGCTAGTTCCTTACTTACACTCATAATTTTTAGACCAACTAGGGTAAAACCTTTTGTTTCAAAGCGACTGATAATTTGGCCTACAAGTCCTCTTTGGACACCATCGGGTTTAATAGCTATGAAGGTGCGTTCCAAACTGATACTCCTCAAAAATTTTCTGAATACACAATACAGATTAACCTGATTTGACGCTCTGCTGTACAATACCTACACAATTCCGGCAAAACTCGGTAAAACCTGGTAATGCCAGTCAAAGATGTTTGCTTCTTGCTTCAACCTGGGAGGCCACCCTCTTCCAGTTCACAAGCGTAAATTCGGGTACAGCCTACCCTATTAAATTGATTAATTTCCCCATACTGAGATAACAACAGTGCAGCATTCAAGTCGCGGTCTATTCTCATTCCACAGTGAGGACAATTCCCCGGTGCGGTCTTTTAACTTTAATTCTTGATTAATACGACCACAACTATGACAAGTTTTGGATGATTGAAACCACTGGTCAGCTAGCACTACTGTCCCACCATAGCTTACGATTTTGGTTGTCAATCGTTGTTGAAAAATACTCTCTATATCCCCATCTCTTTTTAAATAGGTCTCCAATGGGTTAGTATGAGAGTAAACACTACCTGTACTATAGTGCTATAGTTTTTGCCTACTACATCTAGCGCTAATGCTTAATTATCCGAACTTACCAATAATTAAGTTACAATTATTGCAATCTTAGTATATTAAAAGTAAAACACATCATGGATTTACAGTCAACTATAAATCAAAATACTTCTGATATTTCAAATAACACATCATTAACTAATACTTCTAAAACAGAAATCGAGCGGATAAACTCTCAACAAAAAAAAGTATGGACTATTGAAGATAGTGAGAAATTATATAGAATTGAAGGATGGGGTAATCCCTATTTCTCAATTAATTCTGCTGGTCATATTACAGTTTCTCCTAAAGGCGATCTAGGAGGTTCAATAGACCTATTTGAACTGATTGAATCTATTAAACAAAGAAATATAGGATTGCCTTTAATTATTAGATTTTCCGATATCCTTGAAGATAGAATTGAGCGCTTAAATGCTTGTTTTTCTAAGGCGATCGCTCGTTATAAATATAAAAATATTTATCGTGGTGTATTTCCAGTAAAATGTAATCAAAATCGTCAATTAGTAGAGGAAATAGTTAAATTTGGTAAGCCTCATAAGTTTGGTTTAGAGGCAGGTTCAAAACCAGAATTATTAATTGCTATAGCTACCTTGAATACGACAGATGCACTAATAATTTGTAATGGTTATAAAGACCGAGAATATATTGAGACAGCAATGCTAGCTCAAAGATTAGGAAAAACACCAATAATTGTGATTGAACAGGTAGAAGAAGTACAGTTAGTAATAGAAGCTAGTCGAAAACTGAATATTAAACCAGTAGTAGGAGTTAGAGTAAAACTCAGCACTAAAGGTATCGGTCGTTGGGCAGGAACTACAGGCGATCGCGCTAAATTTGGTCTTGGTATTCCAGAAATAATTCAAGTTGTTAATCAGTTTAAAAATGCAGATATTTTAGATTCTTTGCAGCTCTTACATTTTCATATTGGTTCTCAAATTTCTTCAATTAGTGTAATTAAAGATGCTATTAGAGAAGCAAGTCAAATTTATGTAGAATTAGCTCAACTAGGAGCTAATATGAAATACTTAGATGTAGGTGGTGGTTTAGCTGTTGATTATGATGGTTCAAAAAGTAAGTTTTATGCTTCCAAAAACTATGATATGCAGAACTATGCTAATGATATTGTGGCAGAAGTTAAAGAAGCTTGTGAAGAGAAAAATATATTACCTCCAATATTAGTAAGTGAAAGTGGCAGAGCTGTTGCATCTCATCAATCAATTCTTATTTTTGATGTTTTAGGAGTTAGTCAAGTTCCAAAAGAAGAACCTGAAATTGTGGGAAAAGACGAGCATTTAATTCTACAAAACCTCTACGAAACTTATCAATCTATTAACAAAAATAATTACCAGGAAGCATATCACGACGCAATTCAATTCAAAGAAGAATCTATAAGTCTATTTAACTTTGGATATCTTAGTATTAGCGATCGCGCCAAAGTAGAACAACTGTATTGGGGATGTTTTCGGAAAATTCAAGAGATATTAAAAGGTTCTGAATATATTCCAGATGATTTAGAAGAACTAGAAAAAATTATGGCATCTATTTATTACATTAATCTTTCTGTTTTTCAATCTGCTCCTGATAGTTGGGCGATTAATCAATTATTTCCAATTATGCCTATTCATAGGTTAGATGAAGAACCTACAGAAAGAGCTATATTAGCTGACCTTACCTGCGATAGTGATGGAAAAATTGAGCAATTTATTGATTTACGAGATGTCAAGTCATTATTAGAATTACATCCTCTTCAAACTCAAGTTAGCGATAAATCTTCTCAAGAATTCGCCAGTCAAAAACTAGAAAATTCCCCAAAAGAAATTGCTTCTAATTTTAAACCTTACTATCTAGCAATGTTTCTTGGAGGTGCTTATCAAGAAATAATGGGTAATCTACATAACCTATTTGGTGATGTTAATGTTTTGCATATTAAATTAACCCCTTCAGGTTACAAAATCGAACACGTTGTTAAAGGTGACACAATGACAGAAGTATTAAATTATGTTCAGTATAATTCTGATGGTTTAGTAGAAAGTATTCGTCGTCAAACTGAGCAAGCTTTACAAGAAGAAAAAATTACTATTAAAGAGTCGCGAATGCTGCTGCAAAATTATGAGAATAGTCTCAGCAGTTACACTTATCTAATCTAAGGGATGATTTGGATCGGAAAGACTACTAAAAGGAATTAAAAAGCAAGAAGGAAGAAGTTATATTATGTCCGGTTAAATACTTATAAATAAAGATGAAGGAGTCATGAGTCAGGAGGGAAGAATAAGGAAGAGAAGAAAAAAGTTTTTCCTGAGCGCTATTAAACGGACATGATATTAAGAGTAAATTTCAGACAATTACTTCACAGAATTCAAAAGTCAAAAAAAAGTTAATCAACCTCTTTCCCTCTTCCTTCAACTTAAACTCTACGAACTAATATCAAATCCCCTAGCATTGATATAATTCAGTATTTAGTAATAAGAGTTAATATAGTAGGAGTAAAATACCTTTTGCCCATACTAACTTTAGGAATTATACTACTCAGAAACTAATATATAGAACTTTGTAGAACGATTAGGTAAAATGCTCAAAGCAATAAGCAAAGATAAAAATGAAATCTTATTATTTACTCAATACTTTTACTCTTTTACTGTACCAATTAAGGATTGCTGATTAAATCTCAAAGCATTTATAGATAAAGGTTTTAGCCTTTTTAGAGCGAAACAAAGTGCAATTTTTTAAGCTTGAGCGAGCAAAAAGTTAGGATTTTGGGCTAACTATGGCAAAAAAAATAAAGGGATAAATATATCCGACTACCTCCTCTAAATTCCCCGTTCCTCCTTACTCCTGACTCGTTCCTCAAACCCCAATTAGTCGTGCAAAGGGCAGCAATTGAAATATAGCAGTCGAAAGAAAGGTTAAGACATATCAAAACCTTAAAACTCAGACAATGCCTGATTTTTTCAACTTCAGTCCTCTCCTAGATAACTAATCGCCTAGATAACTAAAGGCCTTCTTCCTTCTTCATTCTTACTTCTTACTTATGTTATAAACTTTAGAAAGTTGAATGAAGCAATTTACTTATTTTTCTTGACAATAACAAACAGTAGCTAAACCGTTTAGCTTGTTATTATCTCCCCTAAAAACTTCTGAGAATTAGGTTTTTTATTGTTTTCACAGTTTGAATCTATTAGAAATTGCCACTTCTTTCTGAATAATCCAGTAGTGACTTTACTGATACAATACTCCGCAAACAGCGGCTGTACAGCCAGGAAAATATTGCTCATATACTATTGTGGATATAAACTATATTCTGCTAATTTCTAAAATTTAAACTCAATAAGTGAACAACTCTTGTTTCCTAGAATTCTCATCTATAGAAGAGGTAACACACAGTCAAAAAAATTATCAACCCTTCCTTCTTCATTAGAAATTAACCACCATTTTCTTGCAAAAAATCCTTAATATCTATATGTTCTTGAGGAGGATCAGGATGACGAGTATCAGTAATTAGCCAATCAAGAGCAGCAGCTTGAACATCAATAGATGCTCCAGTCTTATCCACACAATAGCGACCAAATACTAACTTATCAATCAAACGAATTCCTGGGCCTAAGCGAGAATACTCAAAAATTACACTGCTATTAACAGTAGCTCCACTACAAATCCAGCAATTCGGACCAATCATGCTCGGCCCAACAATTTTTGCTCCATCTTCAATTCTGGTCATACCACCGATATATACAGGCCCTTGGATATCCACCTTATCCCAGTTAACCGCTACATTTAAGCCTGTATAAATTCCTGGAAATACCTCCTTACCTGGAATAGAAACATTTTTGACTTGCCCCATAAGTACATCATTAATTGCTCGCCAGTAGTCTGGAACTTTTCCAATATCCACCCATTCAAAATCCATTGCCACACCATAAAACGGCGCTCCTATCTCCACCAACTTGGGAAATAACTGACTACCAATATCAAATTCAACACCAGACGGAATATAATCAAGCACTTCTGGCTCAAAAATATAAATACCAGTATTAATATCGGTACTAAGAGCTTCTTCAACTTTTGGCTTCTCCTGAAAAGATTGAATTCGCCCTGTTTCATCTGTCACTACAACACCATAACTAGAAACCTGTTCGCGAGGAATAGATTTCATAATCACGGTAGCCATAGATCCTTTTTCTTTGTGCCACTTGAGTGCTGCGGTCAAATCCAAATCTATCAAAGCATCACCACAAAGAACTATAAAAGTATCATCAAAGTAAGGATAAAAGTCTTGAATTCGCCTCATACCACCAGCAGAACCCAGTGCCTCCCCAATCAAGTTTCCATCCTCAATTCGTCCTTCAAAAGAATAAGCAATATCTACCCCAAACTTTTGACCATCACGAAAATAATCCTCTATTTCCTTTGCTAAATGGCTAACATTGACCATAATTTGGTTAACACCATGTTGACGAAGCAACTCTACCAAAAATTCCATTACTGGTTTTTGCAGAATAGGAATCATTGGTTTAGGAATGCGATAAGTAATTGGACGAACACGAGTTCCTTTACCGGCTGCCAGAATCATGGCCTTCATTTAAGTTTCCTCCACCTTTGAAATATCAAAAATACTTATATCTGTGTTTTCAATTAACACAATTCACTCCGTTAAAATCTCAGATTAACAGAGAGAAGAGCAAAATGAGAATTTTTCACTTTCCCTATTTAAAGGTAGATCGATAAATTTTTATCTACCAATATTTTATTTATCTTTGGCTAAACATTGAACTAATGGACACATTTTTCTCGCTGATATATAAATAAATACCGGAGAAATAATTTTCCTTGGATGTTTTCTAATTTTCAGCTTGATGGTTTTAATTTAACTAGGAGGAAGTAAGAAAGAGGGAAAAAAGAAGAAGGTTGAGTAATATTTTTGACACCGTGTAACCTGATCCTTAGGTAGAAGCTTAGGAGAGCAAGGGGGTCAATCTCCAACTTTTTAAATTAGATTAAATATCGTTATGGACTAACCACAACTATATGCTGTCAACTTCTTTCCTACTTCTTACTTCTTTTAAAGATAGAGATTTTAAGTGTACATCATTATACTACGCTTTTTTTTCAGAGAAAAGTTAATAAATAAGAGTTTTATTCAGATATAAATTAAAGTTCCAAATTTTGAGTTTTAGGAAAGAAGGCATTAAATATTCTTCTCTAAAACCGATCGCCCCTCGGAAGTGGATTAAATAGTACGGATTCTAATATCTTGATAAAATTCTTCTTGGGATAATTCAACTTTAGATTGAGCAGAAAGGAGTAGTAATGCCCAAAATACACCTACTCGGTCAGAGTTAATTTGGACATGAGTCTGCTCATTTTCAGCTTTAGACTGTAATACTGAAGACCACAATTCCAAAAGGCGATCGAATTCAAAGCAACCTTCACTGCTCTGTGATGATTTTTCTAGAAGGAACTTTTCTAAGTCACTAGCTGTATCTACTAAATTTTCCTGGTGGGCTAATTCTGCAATTGCTCTAGCTGCTTGCTCTCTTGCTTTTGAGCTAGTTTTGCGAATACGGGGACGTACTTTTCTATCTTCTATAGTAGATTTGATCAGTTGTAACTGCTCGATTAATTCTTGAAGGGTGACTCGACGTTTGCGCTGAGAAGGAGCAACAGCACGACGACGCAATTGTTGTTCTAATTTCAGTGGTATTTTTGGTGTTTCAAAAGTTTCTGCTTCTGGAATTTGGACTTCTTCAGATATCTCTGAATTTGTTTCAGATGATTCTGAATTAGCTAAGTGATCTGCTTTTAGCCATACTAAAATAGATGCGTATAAAAATGCTTGGCCTGACTGAGACAAATTTGTAAAGTCATCACTTGCAGAAATATTTGATTCAGGAGTTAGTTTACTTAAGTAGCGGTCTATTACGTCAATTACTTGAACATCCCAAGGATTAATTTCTCCCTTTTCTGCTAAGTTTGTGAGTAAAGCAATTCCTTCTGAAACTGTTTCTGAAACTTGAGGAACTCCAACTGTCATGTCTGTAGTTTTTTCCTATACTTTAATATAAAATATAAATAATTCTCAGATTAATTTGTAAATTTGTTAACCTAAGAACTCGCACTTTCTAGTCAGCGCAGGACTATTGAGAGTAACTAATTTGAAGATGGCAAAAGTTAGTGCCGCTACGCGGAAGTCAAAATTAAAAAGTCAAAAGTATTGATTTGTAATTGTTTTAGGATTTTGTAACTGGTCAGTTATTTCCGCCATCCTGCATTAGTATTATGTAAGCATTCAGCCGTCAGCCATCAGCCATCAGCTATCAGCTATTAATTTTGGGGAAGGTAAAAATAATTGAGAAATTGAGACAGAATAAAAGTTACTGTTAAAGTTCCCTCCCTAAATCTTAGAAGTAAAGTTACTGTTAAAGTCCCCTCCCTAAATCTTAGAAGTAATGAATAATTAGGGTTTGCTGATAGCTGACTGCTAATAGCTGAATGCTTACAGTATGATTTCAATATAAATATTCAATGGAATAACATTTCAATCAATCTCAAGCTATATTTTTGCTACTTTAACTAATTAAGTTTTTTATCTTTTCTTTTGCAAGTTTAATACTCCACCGTCACTTGCGGTGATTAAAATTGCTTGGGGTTTGTAGACACGAAGTGGCGTGTCGAAGACTATCCCCATGTAATTTTACCGAATAATTAAGGTTTAAAGCCTCTCCTTTAAAGGAGAAACAAGAAAATATTTTCCTTTGATTCAATCCTCTTCCTTTTAGGGAGAGGTAATTATCAATTATCCATTATCAATTATCCATTATTGAACCTCTGCCTTCTGCCTTCTGCCTTCTGCAATTAGAAGCTTATGCTTAAGTAGATTTCTCTGTGTCAGATAAAGTTTCTGCAGCAGGTAAACTAGCTCTTTGAATCTGTTCTTCTTGATAGCGTTGCATATCTTTTTCTAATTCTTTAATACGTTTATTTCTGCTACGAATTTCTCCAAAAGTTGTGATGGTACGTTGCATTCTTGACCACAAGCTAAATAGCCATGCGAAAATAGCTCCTAACCCTGTGGCAATTACAAGTTCTACAGATAATGGAGCTTGGAATTCAACGCCTTGAATAAGTTTGATTGTAGTTAATTGGTTATTCTGTAAACTGAATATAACCAACGCTAAACAAATTAAAAAAATTAGCAAAAAGTTAATCAGTCTCATTATTTTTGTTTTGATTTATTTTGATAATTACCGATACTTAATTTATACCAGATAAAGTCATAGATTGACAACAATATATTTGTCAGCAAACAGCTGTCAGCTATTAGCTATCAGCTATTAATTTTGGGGATGGTCATTTCAGTTATCAGTACCTCTCCAATAAGGAGGCTTGATATCAGGAATATTATCTTTTTTTATCCCCTTAAAAGGGAGGCTTTAGACCAGGAATTTTCGGTAAAAGCAACCCTTGAAATTGAGAAAGAATAAAAAGTTACTGTCAAAGTATCCTTCCCAAACCTTAGAAGTAATTATTTGTTATTAATTGCTGTTAATGTAGTTCCGACCTAGTAAGCTAGCTGACTGCTAATAGTTGTTTGCGCATTCCGCAGGAAATGCTTACATATACTTTATAATTTTGATGCAGTAGCTTAATTTTTTAATACTCAAATTTTAGGCAATATTATATAGTATAAAAATCAATATTGATTAATCTATTTTTTAATAATTCCTAAAGCGGGCAGTACTTGATATTTTAAAGCTATACCTAAATAAACAAATAAACCAATTAAGATTGTACCTATTCCTATGGGACTAGGAATCCAAAAGACTACATCTAATGAATTTGATTCTCCTGGATTTAATTTCCAGACAATTTGTCGCTCGTTTAGATAAGTTATTGCATCATTTTCATTTGCTTGAATGTTGTTAAAACCCCAAGGCGTAGTTAACTGAAACTCTAAATCTAATAACTCATCTGGATTAACTATAACTTTGCTATTAGATGTAGATAATTGCAAATCTAAATTAATGCTCAATTTATTCCGCAGTACTAAAAATAAATTATTCTGACTTACTTCTATCTGAGATTCAAATTTAGGTAAATCTGCTGTAATATCGGCAGCATAATTATTAGATTCTTGTGCATCTATAGGTTTAAAAAATTGATTAAATTTGTCTTCCAAGTCAGCACCATTATTAAAAGGAATCGTAACAAAAATTTCTTGAGAAGATATTTTTTTAGTTTTTCCTCGTAATTTATCAACTCTAGTTTCTATACTTCTTAACCATTCAGAAACTATTTTCCCGCTGAAATTATTTAACTCATCTGCTAGTTTAATATGTTGCACAATTTCACCATGGTTTTGGCTCTCAAAATTTATTCCAACTTCATATTGAACACATCCATTCAATAGTAAAACTGCTAAAAAACTAATCAAAATAACTTTAAGGACTTTCATATCTAAGCCTCCCTTGTTGCTACACCTAAATTTTGAAATACAATACATGGCAAATAATAACTATTGCCAACTAACTCAGGAAAATTGCCTATATCTACCAAATTTTGAAATGCTTCAAAAATATTACCTGCCACCATTGTATTCTTAACTCTACCCGTTATTTCACCTTTTTCTACCTTATAACCTAAATCTAAATTGACAGAAAATTCTCCTGCTAATTGATTAGATTGACCAGCTCCTAATACCTGGTCTATAATTAGACCTTCTTTTATATTACTAATCAATTCTCTTGGAGAAGCTTGGCCAGGATTAATACTCAAATTTACTAAACTAGGAGTTGGTTGAGATAGTCCATCTCGGAAACCATTCCCAGTGGACTTACGTCCAGCACGAGCAGCCCATTGTTGGTCCCAATAGAAACTTTTTAAAGTGCCTGCTTCTATAAAAGTCTTGACCGTAGTTGGGATACCTTCGTCATCAAAGGGACAAGCATAAGGGAGTATATTTGGGTCTTCAAAGAGAGTAAAACGAGGATCGAAGATAGTTTCTCCAACTTTATTGGTAAGAGGGGAAGCTTTTTGTACCACAAGCTGTCCAGATAAAACAGTTTTAAATAATCTAGCGATCGTCTTTCCTACTGCTGTGGGAGTAAAAAATACGGGAAAATTGCCAGTAGTAATCTTAGCTGAATTTTCTGCCCATTGATATTTTTGGATTAACTTTTCTAGTAGTTTATTGATATCTAAGGGTTCCTCGCTTATTACATCTGAAGCAGATATTTGCAGAAAGTCTTCATTCCGAACTAAGTTACCGGAAATATTAACATTAACTAACTGATTAAACCTTTGAGCGTAAACATCAGTATTAGTCAAAATTTTAATATTTTTGTTCCGAATATTAAAGTCTATATTGACTAGAATATCGGGGTTATAATTATGAATCTTTTCAATAATTTCTTCACCAGAAGCAATTAATTCATTAACTTGAGGTAAATTAAACTCTAATTTTGGGTAATTAAAATTGTATGAAGAAGCAAATTGAAATTGTGCAATATCGCTAACTTTTGCTGTTTGAATTGCTCCCTCAACTAAATCCTCAATTCTCGTCAAATCTGTAGAACTAGCAAAACCTAATCTACCTTGATAAATTAATCTGAGAGCTACTCCTTGTTGAGCCTTAGTTTGTAGAGACTTTAAACGATTATTTTCAAATTTTATTGGTGTTTCCTGAGTAGACAAATAATAAATTTCTACAGCTTCAGCTTTCTGAGTAGCTAATTTAAGAATTTGCTCTAGAGTAGACTCACTCATAATAGACATCTGCGGAGTAGGGGAGTAGGGGGAAATAATGGATAATGGATAATTATTCGGTAAAAAAAAAATGATATTAGTTAAGCTTATGTTTTTTGTCAAATATATTTGGAATTTAAACTGAATTTTCTAAAAAAAGTTTAAATGAGCTATTTAGGGGGAAAAATAGGGGTAAAAAGGGTACGAACGCGCTTCTTTTGGCCATTTATCAAAAGCATTGATATGTAAGGAATACATCAGCATTGATTTGAAGGAAATTTTGGTGTATTTTTGAAATAAGTGATTCGCTCTGCGTAGGTGCTTATTAAAATGAATAATAAAGATAATAAAAATAAGTGAGTGGGAGTGCGTTCGCGCTAGCGTAACGTAGTTTTATCGCGTAGCGGAACGGAGTTCTATCGCGTTTGTGAAGCATGACCTAGGAAAGCGGAACGGAGTTCTATATGGATGGCCAGAAAAAGGGAAAACAATAACTTTTCAACAATGAATAATGAATAATGAATAATTACCTCTCCTTGAAAAGAAGAGGATTGACTAATAATGAAAATTTTTCTTTATTATCCCCTTAAAAGGGGAGGCGCATACCCACAAAATTTAGGTAAAAGTGTAATAGTAAACAAGTGAATGTCTTAGGATTAATGAATCGTAAAAACGAATTATGTTACGAAATAGTCAAGGGGTATATTAATAGTGAAGTTGTGATAAATTTTTTGGATAAATTTAGTCATAACTTGCCCAAAAAAAACCGTAGTAATTATAGACAAAGCTTCAATTCATACAAGCGATCGCATACTGAATAAATTAGAAGAATAGAATTCTTGCCTACCTATTCACCAAAACATAACATAATAGAAATATTATGGAAATTTATCAAATATAAGTGAATTGAAGTAGAGGATACCCGAAAACTGGAATAGCTTACTTCAATATCTCAAAAAAGTGCTTGATAATTTAGGAAAGGAATATGTAATTAATTTTGCTTATGCACTTAATTATTAATTATTAAATACTCCCCTACTCCTGACTCAAGAACTTATAAAATTAAAATTCATCGTAACTTTGTGCATCGTCACGTTTAGAACCTAATAATTCTAGTTGATCTACTCTAATGACAGGTTTAGAACGACTTGCTCCCGTGTTACGATCTTGCCAATATTCAAATTTCAAGGAACCTTTTATCCCTATCAATTTACCTTTACGAACATAGTCAGCAGCAATTTCCGCCGTTTTGCCCCACATTTCTAAATTAAACCAGTCTGGTTGGTCATTCTTACTAGAACGACGATTTACAGCCAAAGTTAAATTGCAAACCATACTACCAGACTCAAAATATTTAACATTAGGGTCTCCACCTGCCCTACCAACCAAAGTAACAATATTTAGACTCATATAATATATATCAGTAATTAAATTCCAGTCTGATTATCTACCAGAATATATCAAGAGGACTAATTATTCAACTATCGCTCAAATCTAACACATCCTCCGGATTCTGTCCTTATCATGTAGCACTATAAAATCAGGGACAGTTAAATTTGCTTACATCGATTCTTGTATAGAACCCATTTGAGATCTATTTAAAAAAAGATGGGGAGATGCAGAGATAGGGAGATGCAGAGATAGGGATCTGGGGAGTATTTTTCAACCTTTTTCCCTTATACCTTCCCTCTACCTCCTGACTCCTGAGGACTGACTCCTGACTCCTGGCAAAAAAACTGAATCGCCGACAAAGATACGATCGGAGGTTCTATAGTCCTGATAGACAGAGGGTTAAAAACAGAATAGAGTGCCTCAGCTATATTTATTGATAAATTATTACACAAACTTAAGATTGAATTTTGGGGGTCAAAAGTCAGTGGGTTGGATAAATCGCTTTTCTTTGTCTCGGGACATGGGAATTGACTTGGGTACTGCAAATACCCTTGTATATGTATCTGGTAAAGGTATTGTTCTTCAAGAACCATCTGTGGTAGCTATTGACCAGGAGCAAAAAACTTCTATAGCAGTAGGGGAAGAAGCGAAAAGGATGCTGGGGCGAACTCCAGCAAATGTAATTGCGGTCAGACCTTTACGGGATGGAGTCATTGCTGATTTTGATATAGCAGAATTAATGCTAAAGCATTTTATTAGAAAAGTTCATGAAGGAAAAACCTTGGTATCTCCAAGAATTGTAATTGGCATTCCGAGCGGAGTAACTGGTGTAGAAAGAAGAGCTGTAATGGAAGCTGCAGCTCATGCTGGTGCTAGAGAGGTACGATTAATTGATGAACCAGTTGCTGCTGCTATTGGCGCAGGGTTGCCTATGGCTGAACCCACAGGTAATATGATTGTGGATATTGGTGGGGGGACTACAGAAGTTGCTGTTCTTAGTTTACAAGGTACAGTTCTTAGTGAATCTGTCCGTGTAGCTGGAGATGAATTGAATGATGCTATTACTCAGTATATGAAAAAAGTCCATAGCTTGGTAATAGGCGAGCGAACTGCTGAAGATATCAAGATGAAATTGGGTTCAGCTTATCCGACTCAGGATGACAATGAGGCAACGATGGAAGTTAGGGGTTTACATTTATTATCAGGTTTGCCCAGAACTGTTACTGTCAAATCTGCTGAGACTAGAGAAAGTATGGCAGAACCTCTATCAATAATTGTAGAGGCAGTTAAGCGGACTTTGGAACGTACTCCTCCTGAACTAGCAGCAGATATTATAGATAGAGGTATTATGCTAGCTGGTGGTGGTGCTTTATTAAATGGGATAGATACTTTAATTAGCCATGAAACTGGAATTGTCACTCATATTGCAGCAGACCCACTTTCCTGCGTAGTCTTGGGTACTGGTCGTGTCTTGGAGAATTTTAAACAACTGGAAAGGGTTTTTAGTGGACAGATGCGCTAAAATTCAGTTATTTTGTAGCCAAATTATAGGGGGTAGAAGGTTAATTATTTGTATTTCCTAGTTTTGTCTTGATTTATAATTCCTAACTTTTGTGAGTACTGCTATATTTGAGTACCTATTGAAAAGCGTTCTGATGATCAGAACCTATAGATATATTATTTTACAGAACTTTTGAGAACTGTGAGATACAAGTTTAATCACTGACCCATTTTTCCTAATTTCTCTAAAACTCTGTATTTTTAAAATTAGTAAATTAGTAAATTAGTAAATTAGTAAATTAGTAAATTAGTAAATCTCGAAATTCAGTAAGAAGATTAATTACTAATAACTCATGGTTAATTGCGATTTCAATAATCAAATATTAGCTAGTTAGGGCTTGCTGATTAACTATCAAAGCATTGACAGATAAAGGCAAGTGCCTTTTTGGAGTGAAAAAAGCTACAAGGCTTTCGGTTGCTTAGAAGCTCATGAATGTTAGCATTTTGGGCAAGAGTAGGGCAGAAAAATCAGGGGACAATTTCCAACTACCTCCTCTATAATTCCCATTGATCCTGACTTCTGAATTCTGACTCCTTATACAGAAGTTTCTGTTTTGAATATAAATTAGTAGTAATAAAGTTTAAAGTAGTAGCAAATTTTCAGGTTTTACCAATGCAAACATTGCGTCGTCGAAGCTTAAAAATCATCAGAAAAGCTGCATTATTAATTTTAGCAGTAAGTGCAGCTTTTTGGGTTAGACAAACTCAAGGTTCTTTACTTTTTGAAATTTATAATTGGCTGAGTTTACCATTTCAACCTAGTCCTGTTCAACAAGAAGTATTAGTGAATGCTCGTATAGAAGAACTAGAAATTCAATTACAAGAATTAGAGAAACAAAATAATACTCTCAAGCAACTTTTTAATTATACAAAAACTAAAAAAACAAAAGGAATAGTAGCTCCTGTAGTGGGTAGAAGTGCAGACTATTGGTGGCAAAAAGTAACTCTAGGAAGAGGTAGTAAAGATGGTATTCAAAAAGATTTTATTGTGATGGGAACTGGTGGTATAGTAGGTAGAATAACTAGCGTTACACCCCATACTAGCCAGGTATTATTAGTAAGTGACTCTACCAGTAAAGTTGGCGCAGGAATTATTCGCAGTCGTCAGATGGGTTTTATGAAGGGTCAGGGTAATGATACAGTTGTCTTAGAATTTTTTAACGATCTTCCTGATGTTAAGGTTGGTGATTTTGTATCTACTTCTGCTTATAGTCAATTATTCCCGGCAGGTTTGGCTATCGGAAAAGTTGAATCTATTAATTTGAATAATACTCCTGCTCCACAAGCGAAGGTTAAATTATCAGCACCACTATATACTTTGGAATGGGTGACTGTTTATCAAAATAAACAAAGTGAAACAGAAAAGTAATTCAACTATCAATGATCGACTTTTTAATTTTTCTTTAGTTGTCTTTCTTGAGTTATTTGGTTATTGGATGTATTTAATAAAAATTAAAAGCTTTTGATTGGTCAATTTTTTTATTCAACAGAGACAGTATATATACCAGTCATACTTTAATTTTGCAGAAAATATCTGGGAATTAGGGAATAGGGGTAAGGCTTTCCAATTTTTGACAATTCATTTAAGACTGCCATAATTAAAATCATGCAAAAATATTAATAATTTGCACGACCTAAAATTATTAGGAAATCAGTCTCATTCTGCTCACAGTTATTTTATTTCCCATTTTTATTAATTTTCAATAATGGCAATTCTTCTGTTACAAAGACTCTTTTTACCTAATTATCTTTTACCTAAGACAAATGAAAATTATCATTGACTTGGAAAAAACTCTATATAGTAATTCCCAAGAAGCGTGAGGTACGCGCATTCGTTTGTTTTAGGTGGAGACGTTGCATGCAACGTCCGTAGGTCTGAGTAATACCAATTTGATAAATATTTGCTACAAATAACTAAGTTATTTCTTAGGAGGACCGAAGACCGAGTCAGGTAGGGAAGCCGTCGGATTGGCGACGTACAGAATGAATAGCTTTGATACTATTTATTAGGTTGTAATTTATCTTTTTAGTCCAAGGGGCATCTCTTTTAAAGTCTTTTAACTGCCCTGATTATTCGTAACATTCTTTTTCCAAATTGGTATAGTTCGGGAAAAGAAAATCAAAAGAAGAAAAACAACTTTACCTCAGTAATTTGAGAAACTCTATAGATGTTTTTTGTAGCAAAAAAAAATAGTATAAATTACCAAGAGCCTAAAAATTTTCTCCTGGTTAAAAATTGAAGAATTAACTTATCCTCAACAACTTTCAAATTATTAAATTTATTTTCTTAATTCAGATGTCTAATATATCTCAGCAAGCTATTTTAAAATCATTAATCACTATTGCTTCTGCACTAGTTTGTGCACTATTATTGTTCACCCGTATTCCAGGAATGGAGATTTTTGGCATAGGACCTAACTGGTTATTAATTTGGGTAGTTGCTTGGAGTAGCCAGAGTTCAACTATAGAAGCTTTAGTCGCTGGCTTAGTTTTAGGATTAATTCAAGATGGCATCACAGCTCCCTATCCCACTCATGTTATTCCTTTAGTTTTTGCAGGATTTGTCATAGTGTTTTTACAGAAGCAACGCTTTATTCAAGAAGATTTTATTTTCATAGCTTTAGTAACATTTATTCTGGCAATTATTGCAGAAACTTTCATGGCAATTCAGTTAGGATTAATCGGCAATCAAACCTTTGGAGAAATTTGGGTTTACCACAAGCAAGTTGCTTTGGGTTCTGCTGTTATTAGTAGTCTTTGGGCTCCTGTTATTTATTTTCCTCTCAGTCAATTGTGGAAACTTTAAGCCCACATTCCGCACCACAAAATGTAGCATGAAAATATAAGTCAAAATTCAAAATTCAAAAGTCAAAAGTAAGAAAACAATTATAGTCGTCAATCGGAATCAACAATTCAGTAAGTATTTATGCTTAATATTTAACTGAGAATTTGACTCCTGATCAAGGTAAATGAAGATAATTTATATAGTATAAATACTTAAGCAACCTCAGGATTTTATACTAATTTTCATGTTACAAATTGAAGTGCGGAATGTGGGTTTCAGATGACTAAGTACTAGGTTTGAAATTGAAATAAACTATATATTATATATATTGATATAGCGCTACGCATTAAGGTATTTGACATTAATAAAAACTGAAACCATTTTGTATTCCCCTATTGCCTGTTGCCTGTTGCCTGTTGCCTTGCGCGTAGCACTATATTGTTCAAATTATAAATTCAAAAGAGTAGCTGTCTATGCTAAAAAGTAAAGATTTTGAAAATCAGTCAGAAATCAGTCGAGTCAAAGTGCTAAGTGAAGCACTACCTTACATTCAAAAATTTGCAGGTCGTAAAATAGTCGTGAAATATGGCGGTGCGGCCATGAAAGATAGTAACCTCAAAGATCAAGTAATTAGGGACATTGTACTACTATCTTGTGTGGGTATACGCCCAATTGTGGTTCATGGTGGCGGCCCAGAAATTAACTCTTGGTTGGGCAAATTAGGAATTGAACCGCAGTTTAAGGATGGTTTGCGAGTTACTGATGCGCCCACTATGGAAGTAGTAGAGATGGTATTAGTGGGAAGGGTTAATAAGGAAATAGTTTCTTTAATTAATCAAGCTGGTGGCCGTGCTGTGGGTCTGTGTGGCAAGGATGCGAACTTAATAAAAGCACGTCCCGAAGGAAGAGAAGGTATTGGTTTTGTTGGGGAAGTAAGTAACGTCAAAATAGATATTCTAGAATCCCTAGTTGATAATGGCTATATTCCCGTGGTATCTAGTGTAGCTGCAGATGAAAAAGGACAAGCTTACAATATTAATGCAGATACTGTTGCGGGTGAAATTGCTGCTGCGATGGATGCAGAAAAGTTAATTCTCCTTACGGATACAGCGGGAATTTTGGAAGACTATCATAATCCAGATAGTTTAATTGTTAAGTTAGATATCCAGGAAGCTAGACAATTGATTGAAAAAGGAATTGTATCTGGTGGAATGATTCCTAAAGTAAATTGTTGTGTGCGGAGTTTAGCTCAGGGAGTTCGAGCTGCCCATATTCTTGATGGTAGAGTTCCCCATGTACTTTTACAGGAAATCTTTACAGATTCTGGAGTTGGCTCAATGATAGTAAGTAGTTTGGCAGTTAATAACTTTTAACGAGGGTTTGCTGAAAAAATATTTTAGTAGGGGTAGGAGACAGGAGGCAGGAGGCAGGAAACAAGAGACAGGAGACAGGAGACAGGAGAAATGGGAATTATAGAGGAGGTAGGAGGAAAAATGGTAAGAGTGATTTTTCTGCCATAATCGTCCCAAAATACTAGCATGCATGAGCTTCTTCCGCTGAAAAGCTGATACTTTTTTAGACCAAAAAATGCTTTAACCAATATCAGTCAATGCTTTGATATTTAATCAGCAAGACCTAACTATAGTGCTGTGCGCAGGCAACAGGCAACAGCTCATCTGGGGGAATAAAAAAACCGATAATATAAAACTATTAGCTATTGGACAGTTCTTGTCATTTGTACATAAGTCAGCGCACATTGCTATAGGGTACAGGGAACAGGGGAGAAAACATTTCCCTGTCTAAGGTTTATCATCTAGAGTAGAATCCTCAGTTGCAGAAGCAGAAGGAGTATCTGTGTAGAGATGGCTTTGATCGACATTTTTATGAGAAGATGATAGAGAATGCTTTGATGGTCTCCCCGTATTTTTTTTTGTTTTTGGTTTGAAATTAAATGTGTTCCAGGCTACTTTAATACCAGTAAAAATACTTTTCGTTGTAGTTTGAACTTCCTTGGTTTGTTTACGGACATTACCAATACTTTGATCGACTTGCTTAACAATTTCTCCAGCACTCTGGACACTATCATTAACATCATCAGTTAACTCACTAATTTCTATGCCAGTGAGACGAATTGCTTCTAAAGTTGGTGGTAATTCACGAGCTAGGATGTCTGCTAACTTTTCTAGACTACGAGCAGCTCTTGCTAATGCCAACATCGCAGGTAAAGTGACAATTAATACAGTAGTGAGGCTTAATGCAACCAGGAAAAGGGACAATCCTAGCCAAAACAAAGGGTTGTTCACAGGTATTTCGCCTAAACAGGGGAATGATAACTTCCTATTCCTGGATAATCTTAACAATAATAAGTGCTATTGTAGAGTATATTAAGATTAAAAAAAAGCTTTTTGTTTTAATTTTCCCTGTTTATAACTACTGAAACTTCAGAGTTTTTTGCTTCTAGTTGAGATAATATTTCTCTCTCTTTTTGACTAGCTTCTAATCCAGCAGCGATCGCCTCTCTTAGTCTTTCTAAAGTTTCTTCCCAAGAATTAGTAGTAGCTCCTGAAAAGCGGTCTGTTTGAAATTTGACACTGGTAGATAAGTCTGTTACAAGTTGGGGAATAGCTGATGCAGATTTTTTCACCAACTGTCTTGTTTTTTTGCCCGTTCTAGGAGCTATTAATACCCCTGTTAATGTACCTATGGCTGAACCTAGCAGTAGACCACTGATAAATAGTCCAGATTTTTTGTTTGACATACTTAAAATATATATATCTCTAGAATACTTCTTTATTATCAATCATATCTAAATTTTTGAAAGAGTACTCCCATGATAATCGCTCTTATTTGACGGTAAGATTTGATGCTGAGAGTGTCAATATATTTAGGGTTTGCTGAAAAAGTCTTATGGGTGAGGGTCGGGAACAGGGAACAGGGAACAGGGAACAGGGAACAGATTATTCTATTTGCTACGGCAAAATTTTCTGATGGTCAGAGAAAAATATTAGCATTTTGAGACTAAAAGAGCCAAAAACCTTGCACCCCCTCAGCAATATTTAATCCTGGAAGCCTATACTGGTATTGATTACAATTTTATTTAACAAGCCCTATTTAGTGCAGGATGGCGGAAATAACTGACCAGTAACAAAATCAAAAAACAATTACAAATCAATACTTTTGACTGTCTTGAGTGCGTCTTGCATTCTGAGGAAACCTCGCCAATTAGCACTCGCTTTTAACTTTTGACTTTTAACTTCCGCGTAGCGGCACTAGCGCCAAATTCTACAGCAACGATGCCAAATGGTTCTGAGCAACCAAAGCATGGCCATAATTTGTTTAACCTGTTGAACTTGTAAATCCAGTTGTTTATATAGTTGTCGTAGTTGATTTATTTTCTGCTGGTGAAATTGGAAAAATTCAGGTGTTTTACCAAGTATTTTATTAGTACAAATATCTATCAAATTGAGAGTTTGTTCTACTTGTAGCAATGTTTGTCTAACTTTCCAGATTCTCCAAGCTAGGTAAAAACAAAAAATTGAGATAACAATATTTAGTTCAATTACTAACCACAGCATTTTTCACTTCGCCGAACAATCTTAAAGAATAACTAAAACAAAAAGTCCAATCAGAATCAAAACTTATCAAAATCATATGGGTCGCGCAACCTCGCCTTTTAAGGCGCAATATTTTTGGAGAGTTGCTCACGCATCCCCTATTTCCCCTCCTGGGAGGGGGAGGGGCGAGGGGAGGGTTAACTTCTGACTTTTGACTTCTGACTTCGTTAAGATGTTCCCTCAAACTCTTATATTGGACCGACACATCTAAAATGGAGTGGGGGAGATTGAATATTGAAGTAATTATATAGCAATCCTAAATAGGTCGTGACAAATCAAAAAGTAAATAAAAAAACTGAAACTCTTACCAGTTAAGTGTTCCCAGTTAAGTGTTCCCTAAAAAGCAGTAAGATTTTTGACACGAATAAAATAGGATTGCGATAGAGTTATCAAAGTATATTATATCAAATCCACTCGGATTTGGTATCAAAAAATGTTCCATTAAAGCGCCATTGTCAAATCTTTCTCAATCTCCCCATCTTTCTGGTCAAGGGTTTCATAACTCAACGTTTTAGACGTGAAATAATTTCCGGAAATTACTGTAGCATCAAAGATTTAAGCCTATAAAATCTGACTTTTAACTTTTGACTTTTAACTTTTAACTTTTGACTTTTAACTTCGTTTCTGGTTATTTATATAAGGAGAAAAGCTACTATGAAATTTATTAATCCCAAAGTCGATTATGCTTTTAAAAAAATCTTTGGTTCTCAGCAAAGCAAAGAGATTTTAATCAGTTTTCTGAATGCGATAATTTATGATGGAGAAAAAACTATTAAGGATTTAACAATTGTCAATCCTTTTAATCCTGGTCAAATTATCAGTTTGAAAGATACCTATTTAGATATAAAAGCTGTTTTATTTGATGGCTCTATTGTAGTTATTGAAATGCAAGTCGCACGGATGACTGCTTTTAGCAAGCGGGTAATGTACAACTTAGTTAAAGGTTATGGCAACCAGTTAGAAACAGGAGATGATTACCCCTTACTACGTCCGGCAATAGCGGTAACAATTACAGATTTTATCTTGTTTAAAGATGAGGTAGATGTTATTAATCCATTTGTGTTTAAACATAGAGAGAAAAACTGGGAATATCCCGATCGGGAATTACAGTTAATTTTTGTGGAACTGCCGAAGTTTAAAAAAACTTTGGGAGAGTTAAAAACTTTAGCAGATAAGTGGATTTACTTTCTGAAAGAAGCTGCCAAATTTGATGATATTCCAGATAGTTTAGGGGAGGTTGCAGAAATTGAACTTGCTTTAAATATTGCTGAGAGAATTAATATGACTTCAGAAGAATTAGAGATAGTCGAGCGTCGGGCCATAGCATTACAAGATGAGAAAGGACGACTAACTTATGCAGAAGAACAAGGAGAAGCAAAAGGACGGCTTAATCAAGCGATCGCTCTAATCAAGCTATTAATAACTCAACGTTTTGGAGAGGTATCTGAAGAAATTAGTAGTCAGATAGAAAGTTTGCCTTTAGCAGATGTAGAGGATTTGGTGAAGGTATTTTTAAGTTTTAATAGTTTGGCAGATTTGGAAAGTTGGTTACAGGAACGTTTATCAATGGATAACTGATAATTGATAATTGATAATTGCTTAATTTGGTCTAATACCTCTTCAAAAATGCAAGAAAATCAAAATAAAATATTTTCCTGTTTGTTAATCCTCTTCTTTCAAGGATAGGTAATTATCCATTATTCATTGTTCATTATCAATTGTTTATAAGGAGAATACTACTATGAAATTTATCAATCCTAAAGTTGATTATGCTTTTAAAAAAATCTTTGGTTCTGAGCAAAGCAAAGATATTTTAATCAGTTTTCTGAATGCGATAATTTATAATGGAGAACCAACTATTAAGGATTTAACAATTGTCAATCCTTTTAATCCTGGTAAAATTATCAGTTTAAAAGAAACTTATTTGGATGTAAAAGCAGTTTTGGTTGACGGTTCTATTGTAATTATTGAAATGCAAATGGCACGAATGACTGCTTTTAACAAGCGGGTGGCTTACAATTTGTCTAAAGCTTATGCTAATCAGTTGGATAAAGGGGAGAATTATCCTTTATTAAATCCGGCAATAGCTGTCACAATTACAGATTTTATTCTGTTTAAAAATACTGATGATAATCTTAATAAAGATGATTATATTAATAAATTTGTGTTTCAGGAGGAAACTAAAAATTATAAATGCTTGGAAAAAGAATTGCGTTTAATTTTTGTCGAACTGCCGAAGTTTAAAAAAAGTTTGTCGGAGTTAAAAAATTTGACGGATAAGTGGATTTATTTTCTGAAAGAAGCAACAAACTTTGATGAGATACCAGAAAATTTAGGGGAAGTTGCGGAAATAGAACAAGCTTTAAATATTGCTAATTTTATTAATATGAGTCCAGAAGAATTAGAGATAGTTGAAAACCGAGGGATAGCGATGCAAGATGAAAGAGGACGGATAACTTATGCAGAACAACAAGCACGGTTTAATCAAACTCTCGCTCTAATCAAGCTTTTAATAACTCAACGTTTTGGAGAGGTTTCTGAAGAGATTAGTAGTCAGATAGAAGTTTTGTCTTTAGAATATTTGGAAGATTTAGTGAAGGTATTTTTAAGCTTTAATAGTTTGGCAGATTTGGAAAGTTGGTTGCAGGAACGTTTGAGGTTTTAATTGAGTGGGGTCACTCATTATCTCATCCGGTGTCCAATCTCCTCAACATTACTGTGTGAAATAAGGATTTTTTGGGGTAGATTTTTTGGGTATTGGTTGTCGGTACTGATAACTGAAATGCAACTGCGAGTCGCATTCTTTAATGCGACTCGCCATTGGTTGATTTGGGTTAGAACTAGAGTGCTGATATCTCAGGTCAACTCCAGACTACTCTCGTTTTCTCTATCCCCAGACAACTATTTCCTCGTTTTATCAACTCTTCGTTGACAATTATTAGACTGTTCTTTTTCCGGCGAGTCCCATTGAGGAATAAGCTCGCCGTTGGTTGATCTGGGTTAGGAGTGGAGTTAAGAGGGTTGGGTTGCTAGAGGAAGGGGAGGGAGGGAGCGATCGCTCTATATTCCATTGGTGTTGAACTCGCCTACTTTTCTTTGTGACATCAGGATTTTTTTTGGGTTCTATGTTGGGGCTTGAGTAGGCATCATCTGTTCATTTTTCTCTTGTTTTTGTCGCCCTTTTTTCTCCTTCATTTTTCCTTTTTTTTTCTCGTTCTTTCCTTCTCCTTCTCTTGTTGTTTCATTTCTATTTCCTTCCTTCTTCTCTCTTCCATACAGATCTAATATCATGGTCTTGATTTTTATTTTCACCCTCCTGGGGCTAGATCACACACCCATCCTTCCCAACATTCATTATGACAATCTAACCAATTCTCCTCGTTGGCCATATAGTAGGACTTGACTCCATATTTGCAACATGGGGTTAGGTACACTGTTTGATAATCATCTATATGGCAACCTGTCTCTGAATAACCATAATACATGGGCACACTCGCTCCATCTCCAACTCCGCGTCCTGGCCTTGGCTTGGAGCCTGGTGTCGTCTCCACTATTCCTATAGCGGGGAGCGTTATATTTGGACTAACCTGATTTTCCTCCACATCATTTTCGATCGGGGTTTCTGCTGCAACCACAATATTGAGGAACATCGTCCACACCATCACCGCCATTATTACTACTTTTAGCCACTTTGAGAGCGCTTTTTTCATTTTCGTCTTTCCTATTTGTTTTCAACTTCTTTATGATTAAACCACACCCAGTTGCCTTCTTTCGGGTTTCCTGACTGGACTGCCACAGTAGGGGGAGTAAAGGTCGTAGGCATCGTCACACTTTCTCCCTCATCAGTGCCACATCCTTCTATCAGATTTGTAACTATCCTCAATCCCTTGGCCTTGAAATGGATCATTTCTCTATCTCAAAATTTCTAGTATTCGCCTTTTGCCTGTCTGGTAAATTTTTTTTCCCAGGTTTGGCATTCGCCACTTTTGAGACGTTTTTCAATCCAAATTTATGACTAAATTTCTGAACTTTTATCTTTCATATTGGTGCTTAGACATTTTCTTTCTGCTAGGAAAAATCTCTTAAATTCAGTCTAGACAGTTGTTTCATTCTCTATAACCATCACTACAGAGGAGATGGGGAGATAGGGATATGATTACAGAAGATTTTGAAAAAGAACAGGCATTGATAACCAGATTTGGTATGAAAACGGATTAGCATTCTTTGTTATTGGCCGAAAATGCCAATTATCCAGTAATTTAGTGAGGTGAAAAGCTTGGCCAAAATGTTGATGGGTTTCTGGGTGTCGTATTTTTAACTGAATCAGATGCCTTTTTATTTTTAAAAATCTATTTTTATTTAGGCCAGCCTCGCCAGGAAAGCGATCGCACGGCCTAATTCCTTTCCATGGGGAAAAAAGGCCACAAACAATGGAAGAATAGGGGTCTAAATGCCAGGAGGCGGACTTGAACCGCCGACACGAGGATTTTCAGTCCTCTGCTCTACCAACTGAGCTATCCCGGCTTTTTTTCACTTTTACTATCGTAGCAGACTAAATATAATTTGACAAGCACTTGAGCAATTTTTTTTTATTATTAGCTATAATGCAGACTATATAACAATTTTAGCTGAGTTTGCCCAATTAAAAGTCAAAAGTCAAAACTTAAAAGTCAAAAGTAAGAGTTAAAGCAATAAGATGACCAGAGGTACAGATAACTAATAACTGATAATACCAATTCAATTTAAAAAAAAGAATGTTACAACTAGAGTGCTTAATCTGAGGTATGTTTGGTGGGTTACGGCGGACAATTAAGATTTTGCTTCGCGACTCATAAGTATTGTCGCCTTTTCATGTCGCGAAGCAAAACCCACCCTATTGGACCGACACAGCTAAAACTGTGCATTAGGGAATAGAGTAGGGACTAAGCATGCTATGTCCTTAGGGGAGAAAGATTGTTGTTGGGTTATACTACGGATAAGCTGCGCTAACGTCCCTCAACCCAACATGGTAAATTAGGCTTTTCTGTGCAGAAGAAAATTTATCAGAGTTTGGGTGGAACAAAAGAGTATAATCGAGAGGTATGGGAAAAGTTTGGAGAGCAAGTAGGATGGAAAAAAGGAGACAAATGGTTGGATTACGATGAGCTAAATTGGATACTAGAGACATCATCGCACTACACAGGACACCTTCCTTTTAAGACCTACCCATTTACCATACCGAGAGATGAGATTTTTAGATTTATTGTGGATTGTGATTGGTTGGTTCTCTCTTCTCTCGCGCAGAGACTTGTAGAGTGTAACATATAAACGTTTCAGCCACCTTAGCAACCCAACAAAAATCTGCATCTAAATCTATAAATATGTGTTGGGTTTATCCTAACGGATAAGCTCCGCTAACACTTCGTTCTACCCAACCTACGAAATGGTTATTTTTTATTATTAGGAATTATGCAACTCACCATCATAATTTAACTCTTTCATACATTCTAAATAAGATTCTATGGCATCTTTAATATTTTCCAATGCCTCAATTTCAGTTTCTCCCTGAGACCAACATCCAGGTAAATAAGGACACCAAACAGCATATCCTTCATCAGTTTGTTTGAGTTTAACTCCGTATCGCATCTTTTTTTCAGTTATCAGTAAGAGATTTAAAATTTATTGTCATGCTTAAACTATACCAACGTATTTCTCTAACCAAAGACTTCCCAGAATATAATCTTAAAAAAGGTAATATTGCCATAAATTTTTATTATCAATAGTAATCTGATAAGATACCAATAATTTATTCTGACAAAATAATGATTTACTTGCTCCGAGACCGTGCTACTAAAGAACAAATTAATGAAATGCTAGCTACTCTAAATAGTTATATTAAACTAGCAGTAGATATAGAAAAAGGCATTTTAGCAGGTGGTGGAGAATTACACGCGGATTGTGAAGTTGTACTATTAGAAAACGGAAGTAGGCAAGTAGATATTTGGGGAGCTGATTAGTATCCACTTACACAGGAAGTAGGTTATGAATCTCTAATTAATATCCGTCCTCGTCAAAATAATCGGTCAATGGAAATTCAAGACCCAGTTATTAGAAAGCAGGTTGCTCAAATTGTAGAACAGTTATTAGGAAATTTATGAGAAATTGGAATACTTTGAAAGAAAGATATTTGAGAGATGAAATTCCTGTACGCTTGGGAAATATCGCCTCAAATTTAGCACGAATTAAATCTCGTTGTCAGTCTACACCTCATCAAGAACTGGTAGAAAATTTGCTCAAAGAAAGTGAATTTTTTATTGAATGGACTGCACCTGATACAGAGGTGGAAGTTGCTGCTGAACTTGTTGAGCTGCAGATAATATTAGCACAGTGGCAATATAATTGGGAAAGTATTTGGAATGATAGTAAACTCCTAAGTGAGGTGAGTCATAAAGCTAATGTTTGGTCAGAAAAGTTGCTGAATATGTCTGGTTTATTAACAGAGAATTACTAGAAAACTGGCAAGGAGCAAGAGAACAAAATCCTTTGGAAAAAATTGAACCTTTAGAGCAAATTATGTTGAAAGACATTTGTACGGGGGAAGTTCAGAGATAGATAGACGGGAAGTTTTCTTTAATGAATAGAGGGAGTAGATTGAATTAATTACTCAATTATCCAATCACCGCGTCCCCGTGTCACCGCGTCACCGTGTCAAATATTAAAAACAGGACTTACGCAAAGGCACTATATATAGAGTCTTGCTCAGTTACGCTAGCGCTAACACACCCTGCCAATAGCGTTCATGCGTAAGTCCTAAAAAACTTACCCTTGTAAGCACTCCCTCACTCCCTATCTTTCTTCAATCTCCATCAGAGAGTATTTGTAGGCGAATAATTTGGTCATTGACTTCACTTAGACGGATTTCAATTACATTATTAGATAGTTTGTCTAAACACCCTAACAAGTGTCGTAAATGAGGTGTACTAGCACCAGTATCAACAAATAACCGTTCTGATAGATTACCTACTCGCTTCCAGGTACTGTAAAGTTTAGCAGTTGTTGCTTCTAGTTGACCAGACTGTTTTACTAGATCGGCGACTACATTCAGACATTCTAATCTCAAAGCTTCTTCTAGTACCATTTCCATATCTAATGGTGATTCATTCAATGCTTGAACTTTTGCTGCTGCATCAAGATATTTAGAAAGGTTACGAGCATCTGAGGTCAATTGCTTGACGGTATCTAATTCTGGAATTTGGACGATCTCCTCTTGAATTGCGCTCACATGAGATTCTGGTAATTTTTCCATTTCTCGCACTAGGGGAGCTAAATAACGTGGTGGCATAGAACCGGATGTGGCCTTTTCTTTAATTTCGCTGGGAAGTAAATCTGAGCTAATGGCCATCCATTCATCTGCTAGTTGTTTTACTTCTCGTCTAGTGATGCGATCGCCTTTTTTTGCTGCATCTGTCACCATTTCTTGGACTTCTGGAACTGATTTTGCTGTTTCTACAAAGGCCCGTTTGCTAAAATTATTAATGGAGTCTGGGTCTAAATGTCCTTCTGCAATTAAAGTATCAGCACTATTGGCCAATTCTATCAGGGCATAAGCTTGACTCTTGCTGATTTCTCTTTCCTTGAGCCAATTTAGAAATCCGCGGCCTCGCCCATCGCCTCCTTTTTTTTCTCGGTCTCTGATGATTCTTAAGATGCGCCCCCGCCAGATTTCTGTCTGGAGGTCGAAGCGATCGCAAACTTTCCATGCTGTGTCTACTACTTTTTCAAAGTCTGAGTCTGGAATATTTTCATCTTCTGGGTCTGGTAGGTCTAAATCTAGCTCTGGAAAGTTATTGAGAGCTTCAGCAAGAGCTTCAGGAAATTGGGGAATTTCGGGCATAACAGGACAGTATTATCGCTCATAGTGCCGAAATATTATTGCATCAAATAGTGAATAATACCAGACGTGATGGATGTTTGCTACAAATTTTAGTATTGAAGGGAACAGGGAACGAGGAAGGAAGGCAGAAGGCAGAAGGCAGAAGGCAGAAGGAAAAGAAAGGTTTAAAGGGAGAAGGTTTTTTTATCACTAATTACCCTGATATGATATTATATCAATTTTCTGCTAAATTATGTTGAGCCTTAAATAGGGTTTGCTGAAAAAGTCTTTTTTAAGGAGTAGGGGA
Organism: Okeania sp. SIO2C2; assembly: GCF_010692625.1. NCBI lineage: Bacteria > Bacillati > Cyanobacteriota > Cyanophyceae > Oscillatoriales > Microcoleaceae > Okeania > Okeania sp. SIO2C2. The sequence continues at coordinate 372,955 of NZ_JAAHGM010000011.1, read as the reverse complement.
GTAATTTTTGGGCTACTCTCCTGCCCAAAATGCTGACTTTTTGAGCATAAAGAGCTAAAAACTAGGTACTTTTTCCAGAGCTAAAAAGGCTAAAACCTTTATCTATAAATGCTTTTAGATTTAATCAGCAAGCCCTAAATAGGGTTTGCTGAACCAAAACAAATATGTAAACGTTCTGTGTTTTTTAACTTCTTTAATTTTCGTTTCAGACTAGCTATGTTCTTAATCTTACTTTTTAAACCTAGCAATTGATGAAAAAATTTATTTCGGGGTTCTATATTATATATAGTGGAAAACCTTTTTTTGTTGCTAGTTTTAATGTTTTTTCTCGTTTGGTTGGGTATCCTGCCTGCGGTGAAAATATCAGGAACGGGGAACGGGCAAATGCCCATTCCACAAAATTGATTTTATCTAACTATTCTGAAATCACATAATGTCAGAAATTTCCAATGTGTTTTCTTCCATCTGATGGTTTGCTTCTTCTAATTTGGCGCGAGAAGACATGACACAAATGTTACTGCGCTCCATGCCTGAAGTAAATACATCTAACAAAGTTTGCTTAACATCCTCTACCGAAGCATTGAGCGATCGCTGATAACGTTCCTCTCGTACTTCAGTAGTTTGCCCTATCAAATAACGCTCTAAGGCTAAACTTGTAGACATCTCTGGACGTAATACTGGAGAATCATCCTGAATGGTAGCAATAATAGCTCGGTCAACATCAGTCTGAGTCCAATCTAAATCTTTGATATAATCTATCAAACCAGCAAATACCTCTAGAGTGCGACTAACATGAGGGTCTCGGTAAGAATACAAAGAAATAACCTTTCCTAACCCACTGTAAGAGCATCCAGCACCGTAAGCATTACCCTTCAAGCGAATTTCACTGAATAGATAACCCAAACCCAACAAATGAGCGCCCAATGCTAACAATGGTGATTTGGGATGGCTGAAGTGAGGAGCAGGCATAGTCTGAACGCAATAAGCTACCTGTACAGGGCCTGCCAAACCTTCCTGTAGATTGTAAATAGGATCGAAGCGACTAGCAAAATTCTCTCCTGGTTGTTGCTGTTGCTGCTGACTCCACTCTGAGAGGGTTTTCTTCACCACCTCATAACCATTGTCGGAACCAGTGAAACTAGCAGTTAAAGGTTGATTCGCAACATAATCGCGGATAGTTTCGACTTTAGCCATCAAATTTGCCCCATGCTCATCAAAGCGATCGCATACTTTATTCAGCAACTCTAATTGAGGCAAACCGTTAATAACTTGGCTAATTTTAGCTTCTGCTGTCATGCCAGCACTAGCTCGCAACATGGCTGTGTAGATACCATTGTAAACCAAATCAGAACTACATTGAGCCAGAGACTGATTAACAACATCTCGTAGTCTAGCTGTATCGCGAGGGTTGACTGCAAAAATCAAATCTCGCAATAAATCTAATGCTTGCTCTAGTTGTTCGTCAAGGGTTTTCAGAGTAACACGAAATCCATGTATAGGACGATAAGGGTCTTGAGCGTGAGTCCGCAACTGACTTCTAAAATTAATTCCGCCTGTATAAGAAGCAATGCGTCTGGCAATATGTTCGTAATCCATATCCCCAGCACCCAACTTCCGCAAAGCATCTATATAAGTAGGTACATACAACCACAAATCTTCAGGCAATCCCCGCAGGCTGAAATCTAGTTGTAAATAGTTTACCCCATTTGCTAACACATGGTTGCGTAATAATGTTACTCCACCATCAATCTGTTCGACATCAGTAGGAATATCATCTGGTTTTGGCGGTAAGTCGCTTACCTGTAGTTGAGGCAGTTTAGCTACTGCTTCTGGATCGTTGGGAGTTCCTGACTCTACTTCTAGTGCTTCTGCTTCGTTAGCTATATGCTCTAGCTCTTCTGGAGTCAGTTGAGAACGTACCTGTTCCACTTGTGCTGCTACTTCTTGGTCATAAGTAGATTGCCATTCTTGATCTGGCTTCAATATTAAAGTTAAACGGTGGGGATTGTTGAGTAACTTTTCGCGGATGAGGTTGTTGAAATAACTAGGGTTTTCAAGATAACGTTGTTTGCATTCAACGAGGCGATCGCCGATCTGCAAAAACGTTAACGGGTCGTTACCATAAATCCAAGTTTGCATCACCCGGAACAACATCCGCAAAGGATACATACTGGCAATTTCTTGATGTTGGTATGCTGCTTGTTGGAAAGCTGCTTCCACAAGATTAGGTTCAAGTTCGGTTTCTGCAAGTTCTGTAAGAGTATTAATAACTAACTGACTGAATGTTTCACCACGGTTTGGTTCGCTACCTTGAATACCGATATGAAAAGTAGTTTCCTTACCGACAGAGTCTACTCCAGACCTTAGTAAGTCTTGACCTATTTGAGACTCAACGATCGCCTTTTTTAATGGTGCCCCTTCATTTCCCAACAGTATTCGACTGAGAAGATCCAAGGCAACCCATTCATCAGAGTTGGTGCTATCTCCCACCAACCATTTGAGCATAATATAAGTTTTTTCTTCTGGCGAGTCTGCGGCACTAATAGGATAAGAATCTTCTTGGAAACGGGGTTCGCTCCATTGAGACTGAGGAGTAATGTTGATGTTGGGTTTCCGTTGTTCAAAAACATCTAACTTTTCAGCCAAAAATTTTAGATATTCTGGAGTGGCAATATTCCCATAGAATACAAAGTAAGAATTACTAGGATGATAATAGTTGGCGTGAAACTCCCGGAAATCTTCGTAAGTTAGTTCGGGAATATTTTTTGGGTCGCCTCCGTATTCGAGGCCATAGATGTTGTCAGGAAATAGAATCCGGTTGGCAATACTATCTAACCTTTGTTCGGGGTCTGAAAAGACACCACTCATCTCATTATAGACTACCCCAGTAAATTTTAGCTCGCCTTGAGGATTTTCTGGGTCGGCAGGAGCTAGATGGTGGCCTTCCCGTTTGAATGTGTTTTCAGTCAGCAGAGGATGAAATACTGCATCAAAGTATACTTCTGCCAGGTTGAATAAGTCTTGTTTGACTTTGCTGGAGACTGGATAATAAGTACAGTCAGGTCCAGTCATAGCATTGATGAAAGTTGCCGGACTCATTTTTAGCATTTCAAAAAATGGTTCCCGTACAGGATATTTTTCTGAACCTGCTAAAACAGAATGTTCTAGAATGTGGGGTATTCCTGTACTATTTGGCGGAGGAGTAGGAAAACTAATGGAAAACAGATTTTCCGCATCTTCTGAGTAGAGGTGTAGCAATTTGGCACCAGTTTTCAGATGCTCCAGTTGATATGCCACCATCTGCTGTTGCTTGAGGGGGGTAATGGCTTTTACCTCAAAGCCTTCTAATTGTTGTCCAACTTCTAAGGTTCTTTCGCTTAATAGAGGCATAGAAAATGAATTGCTATTTTGTTTACTGTAGTTATTAGTGTAGGCTATTTCTCTAGTTCGGTTTTCTCTCTGGCCAAGGGTGGTTTTCCAGGTATAGCGCTGCGCGCAGGCAACAGGCAACAGGCAACAGCTCATCTGGGGGAATAAATTGCTTATAATATATAGCGCTGTGCGCAGGCAACAGGCAACAGGGGGAATAGATTGCCGTTTGCGCATCATTCCGAAGGAATAATATAAGGCTTTTAGCTATTTGGCCTTTCCTGCAATTTGTAAATATGCCAGCGCTCATTGCTATAAGACTTTTAGCTATTGGACAATTCCTGCAATTTGTAAATATGCCAGCGCACATTGCTATATAGCAGTACGTTTTTTGCTTAGGAAAAGGGAGTGGGGGAGTGGGGGAGTAGGGGAGTGGGAAAATGTCCTAACTTATTTGTGTAGTGCTATAAGTCCAACAATTTACTAACTATAGCAATAGCCAGAGTGGTTACGACTTATGCCGATGATGAATCTTAGACTAGGCAATGTCTTTCCCACTTTTGCCTGACAGATGTGTGCTACCAGGTGCGTCTGTCGTACCTTGCGGGGTTGCGCCGTTGTTGCCTTTTGCCTGTTGCTTGTTGCTTGCTATAAATATGATGATAGAGTTTTCAGTCTAGGCCCAATAATACCAATTTGATAAATGTTTGCTACATTTTCGCATTGCGGGGGAGTAGGAGACCATTCACAGGGGTAGGTTTTTAAGCATTGGGGTGAGCGATAGAACGACCTTCCGCTGACGCGATCGCTTCTATTCAGTAGAAAATCTTAAGAAAAAGTGTGATTTTTTATACAAAAAATGGGCAAAAATTCTCCCCACACTTCCCCCTCTTCCCATACCCTAAGACACAATTATAAAAAACCTACCCCTGTGAAGTAGGAGACCCACCCCTCGCCCCTCCCCCTCCCAGGAGAGGAAGTACGGGAGAAGTAAAGATAAGAATAATTCACAATAACTAGCGTGCAATTATTAAAAAAGTTATTTACTTAGCGTGTTAATTACTTAATACTTAATAATATTGAAATACCACTTAAATTAAGCATTCTTTTTTCACGCTTGGTATAAATAGTGAGAGCATCTATAATACTAAAGAAATATCAGGTGGCAGTCTACAACGCAGTAGTGTGAAAAAGATTCTATAAAAGGCAAAAACTCATCTGGGACAAGAGTTTCAGACTTGATTTTTTGAATTTTTTACCAATTATGCATGGATTGGTATGTAGCATTTCTGCGTCTTAAATAGATAAGGTACAAAAGTTTTTGATTTTAGGGAACAGCGGTGTAACTCTCAGTTGGCGATAATCTATCAAGAGATAGAAAATAAAAAAAATACTGTATCCTCATTAATAATTAATAATCAGTACCAAAGTATCATTCACTTACTAGCTAAAACTAAAAAAAATCAATTAAAAACTTGAGTGACTAAACTTTTGATTCACTTAAAATATAAATAAGTTTAGTACATAGGAAATAATAAATGGATAATAATCAAAAGTATATACATACTTGGTGGAAAAGTCGTATTGCTGTCCCATATTTGGTAATTACAAGTATTTTATTAATAAGTATAAACCTAGTAGCAGAAATAGTCCTAATCCGAAAAAACTTAAAATTGTAGTTAGAGAAACTAGAAAAAAAGCTGAAAATGAAGCCCAATTTTTAAGTACGATAAGTGGGGAAGCAATTGTAAAGTCAGATTTCAGCACCTTACAAATATTTATGAAACGTGCAGTTTATGATGACAATATTATTTACAGCGCTGCCATAGATCGACAAGGAATTATCCTCGAATCTCAAGTCGATCTAGAAGACCAAACCACCGCCAAGGAAGTCAAAATACATAACTTGAAAAAAAATCATATTCTCAATATTATTAATCACCTTAAAGAAAAAGATAATATATACGAAGTAAGTTCTCCAATTATTAATAATGGTGAATATCTTGGAGAAGCAAGATTAGGTTTTTTAGTAAATGAAATTAGAACAGAATTATCTGAAAATGCTGTCAGAACTTTAGCTATTTCGATGACTATAAGTGGAGTGCTAGTGACTGTAATAATAATTTTGTTTCAGCGAAAGGTGGGTGTTCCATTACAAAAATTAACTGAGCTTGCTACAGCACTGACAAAAAGAAAATTAGAGGAAAATAATCAGACCCAAAGTAATGATGAAATAGGCATTATCCAAGGTAGTCTGCATCAAATGGCCAGTCAAATTAGAGAAAATTTGTTAGACTTACAACAGCAGATTATAGAAAGGGAAAAGACAGAAACTGCACTGCTAGAAAAAGAGGAAAAATATAGCTATGTAGTTGATAATATTGCAGAAGTAATTTTTCAAACAGATGCTACAGGTAAATGGATATTTCTCAATAAAGCTTGGGAAAATATGACAGGTTTTACAGTAGAAGAAAGTCTAGGAAAGAACTTTTCAGATTTTATACATCCATCCGATCGCCTCCAAACCTTAAATAAGTTTCAAAGTTATATAGATGGTCAAGATAGTAAAAATGAAAATATAGAATCGCGCTACCTTACTAAAGAACGTGGGTCTTGTTGGATTGAAGCATTTGTTCAAACTAATTTCGATCCAGAGGGAAATTTAACTGGAACATCGGGAACTCTTAATAATATTACCAAACGCAAACAAGTTGAGGAAGCTTTGAAGCTTAGTCATTTTTCCTTAGACAAAGCTGCGGATGCAATTTATTTAATGGGTTATGATGCCAAATTTTTCTATGTAAATGAAGCGGCGTGTCGTACTCTAGAGGTTAAAACTACTGTAAATCTGAGGGAGTATTACAGTTAAATAACATTTTTTCTATCTGAGTATTAATAGATAATGGTTGAACTGGTATTCGAGTCAGTAATCTTTGAAAGGAGCGATCGCCTTGGTCAATATATTTTTGTAATTCAACTTTTATCTGTTGCCGATAGAAACCACATAATGGTTCCCACCCTTGAGATGTTTTAGGAACTAAAGCCAAAATTTCAGGGGAAAGTTGGTTTAACTGAGTTGCCCAAGTTTGAATAATATCTAAGTTCAACAGAGGTAAATCACACCCTAATAGTAAAATCCAATCGCTATTTATTTGAGCTAATCCTTGAGTAAAAGCAACTAAAGGTCCTTCAGTTTTAATCTCTGTTAACCATTCACATTCTGTAGGTAAAATATGCTGATACTTTTCTGGCCAAGGAGTAATAATATAAACTTTTTCTGTACATTCACTCGCTACTTGATAAACTCTTTTTAGCATAGGTATATTTTGCCAAGGAATTAAGGCTTTATCTTTACCCATACGAGAACTTTTACCACCAGCAAGAATGAGTGCTACTAGATGATTTTTCGGGAGTGAAAGTGAAGATGTATTCATTAGGTATTTGACTTCTTTCGTTAAAATAAATAGGGTTTGCGTATGGAAAGTCTTATGGGTGAGGGTAGGAGACAGGAGACAGGAGACAGGAGACAGGAGACAGGAGACAGGAGAAATGGGAATGAGCGAGGAAGTAGGAGTAGGAGTAAGAATTGTAAGAATGATTTTTCTGCCCAACTATGCGCCTAAAATACTAACTTTTTGAGCGTGAAGAGCTGAAAACCAGGTACTTTTTTCGACCCAAAAAAGGCTAAAACCTTTATCTGTAAATACTTTTAGATTTAATCAGCAAGCCCTAAATAGAACAGGACTTACGCATAACCGCTATATCTAGTAGGGGCGAATGGCATTCACCCTCTACGGATAGCGTATTGTCTAATAATTTGCGTAAGTCCTGTAGAAATCTTAGGCGTTGGTAAAGCGCGTGTATGATATTAATCTTAATTCTTTTGACTTTAGCCAGAGAGAGGTACTGATAACTGATAACTGATAACTGATAACTGATAACTGAAATGACTCCTCACATGATATAATGCTGATAACTACCTAATATTTGATGTAAATTAACCACATCACCAATAACTGCAATAGCTGGTGCTTGAAACCCAGTTGCTTCAATTTGTTCTACAATAGTTTCGAGAGTAGCAATTAATTCTTTTTGCTCGAGACGAGTTCCCCATTGAATTAAAGCAATGGGTGTTTCTGGGGAACATCCGGCGACCATAAGTTCTGCGATAATATTATGTAAGTTATGAACTCCCATATAAATTACGATGGTTTCTGAACCCTGGGCGATCGCTTGCCAGTTTACATTTGCTCGATATTTTCCTGTTGCTTCGTGACCTGTGACAAAGGTAACTGAGGAACTATAATTTCTGTGGGTAAGAGGAATACCTGCATAAGCAGGTGCAGCGATACCAGAGGTGACACCCGGAACAACTTCTACAGGTATTCCTGCTTGAATTAAGTCTTCCATCTCTTCTCCACCACGACCAAAAACAAAGGGATCGCCTCCTTTCAAACGTACTACCACTGCATGAGTTTGAGCTTTTTGAATTAGCAGTTGAGTTGTTTGTGTTTGTGGTAGGGAATGGCGACCGCGACGTTTGCCTGCATTGATTTTTTCTGCATTGGGGTTAATCATTGCAAGGATAGGACAGCTGACGAGAGCATCATAGATAACGACGTCTGCTTGTTCTAATAGCACTTTGCCTTTGAGTGTCAGTAGTCCCGGGTCTCCCGGTCCTGCCCCTACTAGATAGACTTTGCCTATACATTTTGACTGATCCATATTTATTATTTTAGATAATTATGCAATATAGTTAAGTAATTCTATCAAAAATCTTGAAAGAGGACTCCCGTTATAATCGCGCTGATTTAACGGTGAGACGGGGCGTATAAATTGCGCGGGGAACCCACGCAGACGGCACCTTATGAATTTCAAAGTAGTAAGTTAATTGAGCGCTTGCAAATTAATCCAGCATGGTTAGAGAAAAGTGTACCGCCTGCGCTGAGATTTCCTCAGGGTAAAGACGGAGCAAGAAAGCTTGTGCAGATGATCTGACGGGGGTACAGCTCAATTTATTTGATTTGTTACCAAGCTTACGAATCTGGGAGACAAGAATCTCCCGTTATAATTTTTGATTTAACGGTGAGAGCGTCAATAAGTTATTAAGCTGTTATTAGAACTACTGTTTCTAATCATACAAATAGTCTAATTTTATGTCCATATTCGATTTTTGGTGTTGCTGAACGGTAATAATTTTTAGATTAAGTATCAATGCAAAACATAAGTTTTTCAATTTTACCTTCACCTACTTACCATTACATTTGAGCAACGCCAAAATACCTTCTCTTTTCCTACAAAAAGTTGCGAGACATGAAACGTTCAGCGAAACTAAAGTAGGGAAGTTAAATTACTGTGATTGTACCTCTAAAATACCATTATCATAAAATAAAACTGTAAACTCAGCCCACTCTGTTTTGAGTAATTCTTTTTGAGTAGTAGCGTCAGAATTAACTAGACTGGGTATAGGTGTTTTTTCCAGATTATCTGTTGCTATTTGATTAAACGGTTCGTAAGCAGCGATCGCCCCATTTTTATCTACTTTAACTAGGTATATTGAAGTTATATTTATGGGGGTTTTCCAGGTTTGATCAATAGTATTGTATAGTTTTTGTTTTAATTCTAATAACTCTGTTTTGTTGGTAATCTTTTTAGCTATTGGCTCTATATTTTGGGGTGGAGAATTAGTTGTTGCTTTTACATGGTTGTTGGTATTTTGATTATTTTTTTCCCCAGCCTTCTCTGGAAATTCAGATTTCTTATTTACTGTCTCAATACTTCCGACCATTGTTGGTTGAACTTGACTTTTATCTACTGTCTCTAATCTTTGATTTTTTGTCTTTGTTGAACTTGAGTTGTAAACAACATTAGTTACAACTTTGGCTTCATTTTGTTGATAAATATCTCTAGTAATCAGGATGCGATAAAACCCAGAAATAACAACTAGAATAATAGTAGTTAATGAAACTAATGATGCTGTTTTAACTTGTTCGGTTAATTCTGTTGTACTGTCAGGGTTCATATCTTTAGCTGAAATATCTGTTTTCACAATTATCATTTCGGCTTCCTCAGGTTGGATATTTATTTCTTGGCTTGAACCAACTCTAATATGCAACGGACTAGAAAATTTGGCTTCCCGCAAGACTTGCACTGGTTTATTAGAAACTACTCCCTTTTCTTTTAGTCTCTGAACAATTCTTCTTGTATCGTCACTGCTGATAATTCGATCGACTATTGCTATTTGCCCTGTTTTTAAATCCGATAAATTCATTATCATTACTTTTTATTAATTGATTGTTATTATCTTCTCCAAGATCTTAATACTATATTATATCTAAAATATAATTTCAAGCTTTAATACTAAATGTAACATAGAACTACAAAAAACAAAATTTGCCCCTTGCGAATCAACAAGGGATTTACATTCTACTTAGAGAGAAAGATTTAATTGTTGATACCAATTTACTTAAATAAAGTTTTCAATTCATACAATCTTAGTTTGTAAGCATTTCCTGCGGAATGCGGAGTTAACAACTAGCTCGTTGGTCAGCTCTCAGGTATGACGGCAATAACTGCTAAGATTAGGAATTGAGCTTTTTATCTATTTTATTTATACTTTTAATTCTCCCTCAATACTATCAATACTAATTCCACTTCTGGCTGACAATAAATTAATCGCGCTATGACTAATATCAAATCCGGGGGAATTGGACATAAAAAAATTCTCTAATCGTCATAAATACGCTCATCTTTGTGATTCTCTCTCCTCCTGTACGTCGCCAATCTGATGGTTCCCCTAGCTGACTCTTAAAGACTTAACCAATCTATAACTGTTTAAGCGGATTTGATATAATAGCTGACGGCTGAATGCTTATAGCAGTCGAAGCAAAGGGCGCGGACATTTATAAATGCCCAAACTCAGTCAGGGATTACTTTTGAGTTTTGAGTTTTGAGTTTTAAATTGTGCGTAGTGCTATACCTTAGTCTCAACTTTTAACTTTTGAATACATGACTTTTGAATTCCGTTGACTCCTAAAAAATAGTCTAGCTATTTGTAATACCAATTTCATAAAATATTGCAAAGCGTGAGGACACACTTAACTGGGAACACCGGAGCTGGGAACAGAGAAAGAAAAACATAAATATTAAAGAGGAAAAAAGGTGGAAATTTTAGAATTTATGGAATTTATAATTTTTTCTTTCAAGAAGAAATCACAAATTAAGATGTAACTGCCTTTGCGTGAATTTGGTATAACAAACATTTATCAATTTGGTATTAGGTATTATACAAAAGCAAAAGTAGGAGTAGATTTTTAACTTACTCCCACAACTTACAGCAGATTCGGTGATTAATTTGGTACAGCTTAAGAGTGAATATTTTTTGCCTGTTCCCTACTCCCTAATCCCTATTCCCTAAAAATAAATATATGTACTGCACAAAGTAGGAAACTGCTGTATGTATATAGCATTTACCAAAAAGTGTAAGATAGAGCTATAGCAATCCTATTTCAATTGTAATATTTTTGTGGTAGTTAGGAGTCAGGAGTCAGGAGGACCGAGTCAGAATTTTCAAGGTTTTTCCTCAATCTTAACTATTATAAAAATCTCACAAATCATTTAGGATTGCTATATAAACTAATTTTCACCTAACATTTATTTCAGAAACCTAAAGCCAAAGCTCCTTGATAGAAAATAAAACTAGAAACCCAAGCTAAAACTAATGGAAATACTAAAGAAAGTAAAGAAAATTTCCATGATTTTGCTTCTTTAACTATAGTTGCTAAAGTAGATAAGCATGGGGTATAAAGTAAACAAAAAATACAGAAACTGTATCCTTGAATAAAAGTAACTGTCTCAGCAATATTACTACTAACATTCTGTTCGCTCATACTGTAAATAACAGCTAAAGAACCAATTACTATTTCTTTAGCAATAAAGCCAAAAAATAGGGATAATGTTAAATAAGGATTAATCCCAATTGGGTCCATGATTGGACTCATAAATTGACCAATTTTACCGCCAATTGTATCTAATCCTGTTGCACCTGGTGGTAAACTTGTAAGCACCCAAACTGCAATACAACCAACAGTAATAAACCCTGATGCTCTGACTAAAAATTCTCTAACTTCTCCCCAACTTCTCAGTAATACTTGTTTTAATGTAGGGAAACGATAAGGAGGTAGTTCTAGAATGAAAGGTTCTTCATTTTTATATACCCCTTGAAATAATGCTGCGGTGATAATAGCTACCAGAAAACTGAGGATATATAGAGAGAATAAAACTATCGCCCCATTGCCATTCGGGAATACTGCAGCAATGATAAATACAAATACTTGCAGTCGTGCCGAACATAAACCAAAAGGAATGATTAACATGGTTAATAGTCGCAAAGCGGGCGATCGCATTACCCTAGTTCCCATTAATGCTGGTACATTACAACCAAACCCCATTATATGCAGTACAAAACTACGTCCATCTAAACCTAATTTGGCCATAAAGGCATCCATTAAATAAGCGGAACGTGATAGATAACCACTATCTTCTAGTACTGCCATAATAATAAAAAATACGATAATTAATGGCACAAAAGAAGCAACAGTAGTTACCCCTGCCCAAACTCCATTAATAAGAAAGTCTTGAACTATCTCTGGAAAAAGTTGAGCTAGAGGTTCAACAATTGATGACTGTACCCATTCAACAACTATTTCGAGCAGGTCTATTGAGGGAAGTCCGATGTTCCAAACTGCCCAAAAAACAAGGAACATTCCTAAGAAAAATAAGGGTAAACCCCACACAGGATGAAGGAGTATTTTGTCAACTTGAGCTGTGAAGTTTTGTGCCATTTGGGAAGGCATAAGTACAGCACCATTTAAGACTGTATCTATATCACTCAGAGAAATATCTTCCTGTGCTTCTATCCAAGATGTGAGATTATTTAATTTGACGTAATTTTCTACATTTTTTAACTCTTCAGAAATTGCCATGTAGGCATTCATATAGCCTTTGCCATATTTAGCACTAATTAGAAACACTGGCATTTCTAATCGTTTTGATAATTCTTCTGTATCTATTTGAATTCCATATTGTTTTGCTTCATCTGACATATTGAGCATCAAAACTGCTGGTAAACCCAAGGCTTTTATCTGTAATGGCAGTCGAATTTGACGGTCAATTTGTGCAGCATTAATAATAACTAATACTAAGTCAATGGCATAATTTTCTAGGAATGTTTGAACAACTTTTTCATCTTCGGAAAAACCGTTAAAGTTATAAATTCCTGGTAGGTCTACAAATTCAGTTGTTTCATCATTTATTTTGACGTTAGCTTGCAAGAGATCGACTGTTACTCCAGGCCAGTTTCCCACATGAGCAGAAACTCCAGTAATCCGATTAAAAAATGTTGATTTTCCAGTATTTGGCATCCCAATTAAAGCAACTCTTTTTGTTGCTTTAGATTTTGAGATTGTTGTTGTAGTTGTAGCGGTATGACAAGTCATTATCTTACCTATTATTTATCTTAAAGTTAGTGAGATATTTTTATGGCTTTATTATAAACATAAATTATGAAAATTAGGGATTATTTTTAGAAGTCTTTAAGTTTTTGTGGAGATTTTTCCAAAATATTTCGAGGGCTTATATAAAGCAAAAAAAGCAGAAAATTAAAGCGTTCGACAAATATTGAAAAGCTGAATACTTATGGTGATAAATCAGCTCTAATATCATGTTCCCCCTCCGGGGGAGCTACGCTAACGGACGGGTCAGTTATAAATAAAATTTAAGGACTGACAGTACCGACGGTATCAAATAAATACTGAAATTGTCTTTACTTTTCTCCAATATTTCCTCTTTTTCTCCAATATTTCCTCCTGACTCGGTCCTCCTGACTCCTCACAACATTTATTTATAAGTATTCAACCGCAATTCGTAGCTCCCCCGGAGGGGGAACATGATATAAAGCCTCAAAAATTCTCTCTTCTGCTTTTCTTTTCTATAGAATGCTGCACAAATGAAAATATAGAAATTTATGCAGGATTAACAATCCAAAAATAGACTGCAAAGTATAAAACTCTCATTGATTTTTATTTACTATAAGAGATTTTTTTCTAAACCCAAATAGAACTGCTATAAAAAAGTTAAATTACTTAAATTATACTCAATCCGATTATTAAAAAGTACTTTTGAGATCAAATCCACTGAATTCGGTATCAAAAAATGTTCCATCTGAGCGCCATTGCCAAATCTTTATCAATATCCCCACATTCCCCCTCCTGGGAGGGGTTAGGGATGGGTCTCCAAACTATGAATCTAATTACACAAATTCTACCGGATTTGATATGAGTTATACTTTCTAACCTTTCTGCTTTATCCTCCTAATAAATATCCTATTGCTCGGATTTAGTATTAAGTAGATAGACATAAATAATTAGGGTTTGCGCTCAAAAGTATTTTAGTAGGGGTAGGAGACAACCCACCCCTCGCCCCTCCCCCTCCCAGGAGGGGAAGACAGCTATACTGGAGACAGGAGAAATGGATCGGGAGCGAGGAAGTAGGAGCGGGCGTTTTGTAAGAATGATTTTTCTGCACAACTATGCGCCTAAAATACGCTCCATGCATGAGCGTGAAGAGCTGAAACAGGCGCACTTTTTTCGTTCCCAAAAAGGCACTTGTCTTTATATGTCAATGCTTTTATATTTAATCAGCAAACCCTAATTAGTAAAATGGAAACTATTTGGAAATTCCAGAAGTAATTGAGATTGCTTTCCGTTCCGCAATGCTCCGCAAACCTTTCACTCCGTTCCAGTCGCCATGACATTTTACATTTATATCATGTCCAGTTCAACAGTTATAAATAAACGACGGAGTCCTCAGGAGTCAGGAGCAAATAAAGAAGAATAAAGAGGAGGAAAAGGAGAAGTTTTTTTATCACTAATTATCCGGAAATGATCTTAATTATACTTATACAAATTCACTTTAGGGATATCACAAATAGTTTCCAACTTTAAATGTAAAATAATTGCCCGAAACTATTGTCTTATCAAAGTTTTTAGTCGATTAAATCTAACTTCTGACTTCTGACTTCTGTACGTCGATAATCCGACTGCTCCCCTATCTGAATTCAGTGAAACGGTATTACAATGGATAATTGACAATGGATAATTGATAATTAATCCCCAAAGGTTTAAAGTCTCTCCTTTTAAGGAGAAAAAAGCGGTTGAGGGATGGCGAGGTCCCCTCGCCATATCCAATCAACCAAGACAGCGGTCGTTCGCGACAGCGGAACGGAGTTCTATCTTCGGAGCTTCCCGTAGGGTGGGATGGCGATCTTCGGAGCGGGTCTGCACTCTTCGGGTCTCCTCGCCATATCCAATCGACCAAGAGAAGAAATCAGATTTCCTTATATTAAATTCCGTAACGGTTTTAACCTTCTTGTAATTATCCATTATCAATTGATGAACTACTTACTTTGGTTCTATCTCTAGACTACCGTCTGCATAGAGCAAAATAGCAAACTCAGTCCATTCTATTTTATTCGTAGAATTAGGCTTAACTAAATTCGGCAGTGGTGTACTGCTCAAATGGTTTTTTGCTATTTGATTAAAAGCTTCGTAAGAAATAATATCTCCATTTTTATCTACCTTAACTAGATAAATTGTTGTTTGTTTAACTGGTTTTTTCCAGTTTTTATCGATATTAGTGTAGAGTTTTTGTTGTAATGTAGC
Source organism: Okeania sp. SIO2C2 (assembly GCF_010692625.1). Taxonomy (NCBI): domain Bacteria; kingdom Bacillati; phylum Cyanobacteriota; class Cyanophyceae; order Oscillatoriales; family Microcoleaceae; genus Okeania; species Okeania sp. SIO2C2. The sequence continues at coordinate 357,866 of NZ_JAAHGM010000011.1, read as the reverse complement.
AATTTCTTTGTTGTCGGTAATTCTTTTACCTATTGATTCTACGTTTTCGATGTCAGAATTAGTTGTTGTTGCTACGGGATTAATAGTATTTTCAATAGTTGCTTGATTTGTAGTTTCAAGGGCATCAGATTTATCATTTACGGCCTCCGAATTTCCGGCTATTGTTGGTGCAGATAAAGTTGTATCTACCGTCTTTAATTTTTCATTTTCCGTCAATTGTGAAGTAGAATTAGAAACAATATTAGCAGTAGTTTTTTCTCGATCGCCTCCATCAATATTTCCATGATTCAGAAGTTGATAAATTTCAGCCATAACAACTATAACAATGGCAGTTAATGTCAGTAATGAGAGAGCTTTAACTTCTTTAGTTAACTTCATTACAGACTTGGGGAGCATCTCATAATCTACTGATGAATTTGTTTCCTCATCCCCATCTGTTTTAATCACGATCATTTCTGCTTCATGGGACCGGATAGCTATTTCTGTGCTTAAACCGACTCGAATGTGCAAAGGTCCGCTAAAACTTCCCTCTCGCAAGACTTGCACTGGTCTATCAGAAACTACTCCCATTGCTGCAAGTCTCTCAACAATTCCTCGATCGCGACCAATATTTAATACTCGATCAACTATTGCCATTTGCCCTGTTTTCAAATCAGCTACATTCATTTTGATTACCTCTGATGTATTATTTAGATATTGTGTAGATATTGTGATAATTACTTTCTTGTATTTTGCATATAATCTCAGACTTACAGCGAGTCATGTCATCCGCTTATTATTTGACCAAGTTTTCCCTTCTACTCTCTACCTTTTACTTAATTGCTAATGAATAATTTTGGCAGAGACAATAATATTGCTAGCAGGATTAATTCCCAAACCAATATTGTGATTTCCTACTGCAACAATTACCGAACCACTGGCGTTGCTACTAATTACTTCTAGCTCAACTCCTACTACCAACCCCATTTTTTTCAAGCGATGAGCCATTTCATCTATAGCATTGATAGTAACAATACGTAAGCGATCGCCTCGTTTTGCTTGTGTGAGTGGAAAGTTAGTTTCTACTACTTGTTGATAATTTTTTTTAAGAGTGTGATAGTTGTTTTCCTTTTTCAACTCAATATAGTTGCTGTCTCCCAGAAATGTAAATTCCCATGCTTTCTCTTTTTTCTCTACATTATGTTTTGACCTATCTTCATATTTTTTATCCATTAATTTATGTAAATAGTTGACATATATTTTCATTTAGTATAGTAGCGATAGCAGAGTTGTTTGTCAAGTTTAATATTTGAAATTATTCAAAACTGGAAATAGAGTAAATCAAGATCGATTAATTATATTATTTCTCTCATCTACCTGCCATTAAGAAAGTATTAATTACAGGACTTACGCAAAGGCAGTATGTATAGAGTATAATAACTATTGGACAATAGTTGTGAGCGCTATATATAGCGTATCTGCGTAAGTCCTAAATTATTTATTTTCAATATTTTTACTATTGTTATAGCAGTCGAAGGAAAGGTTAGGACAGATAAAAAGCTTAAAACTGAGACAACGTAAGATTTTTACTTCTTCCTTCTTTACCGAAAAATTAATAATTCAAGAATTAAATAATTCAGGTTTCAAGCCTCCCCTTTCAAGGGGAAAAAGCGGTCGTTTTGCTAGTGCAAAATGTTTGCGCAGCATTCTGTAGGAAAAAGCGCAGCTTCCCGTAGGGTGAGATGGATGGGTTTCCTAACCATATCCAATCGACCAAGAGAATAAATTTTTTTCCTTTTATTCAATCCTATCCGTTTTAGGGAGAGGTAATTATTAATTATTAATTATTAATTATTGAATTCTTCCTTCTGCTATACTCAAAATTCTCACCCAATAACTTTTGAAGGAGATTTATCGAACATTTCTCCTGCTTGTAAACGCTTCATATAACTTGCTTGATCTGTGGCAACCTTACCACAGAGGAAATAAGCACCAAGCAAACTCGGAAAAGCAAGAGTTATTTTTATAGCATCACTAAACTCAATAACTGCTTCTGGGTTAGTAACCGTACCGACAAAGATACCTACTAAAAACAAGATTTTATAGATAATCACACCCTTGTTTCCAAATAAATATTGCCAGCAAACTTGACCATAATAACTACTAGAAATCATCGTAGAAAAAGCAAACAAAATTATACAAATTGTCAAAATAGCAGGAAACCAGTCAATCACAGTAGTAAAAGCGGCTAAAGTTAGTTCTGAACCGTTGAGAGTTGCAAATTCAGGATTATTGTAAACGCCAGTAATAATAACTACTAAAGCGGTCATATTACAGATAATGACAGTATCAATAAATGGTTCTAGCATTGCTACAATACCTTCTCGAACAGGTTCATCTGTCTTTGCCGTAGCATGAGCGATCGCTGCCAAACCCAATCCTGCTTCATTAGAAAAAGCTGCACGGCGAACTCCTTGTATTAGCGCTCCCACAAAACCCCCTGCCATAGCTTGGGGAGCAAAAGCGCTATGAATTATAGTAGAAAATGCGTGAGGAATAGCAGTAAAATTAGCTAAAATTACCCATGAACCTGCCAGAAAGTAGATGCCACACATTGTCGGTACAATGGCAGCAGCTACTCCAGCAATACGTTGAATACCACCTACTATTACTAACCCCACTACTAATACTAAAATTAATCCATAAACCCAGCTTCGTTGAGCAAAAAAAGGTATCACATTAGCAACAACTACTTGAGACTGGTTAGACTGAAATATGCTGGAACTGCCCAAGACAGCTAAGATATTGAACAATGCAAACATTCCACCTAAAAATTGACCTAATTTTTTTTGTCCTAAGTCAGCTAAACCCATTGATATATAATACATTGGCCCTCCAATGCTTGTACCATCTAGGTTAACTACACGATATTTTTGTGCCAGAGTACATTCAACAAACTTTGTACTCATGCCTAACAACCCTGCGATCGTCATCCAAAAAGCTGCCCCTGGTCCTCCAAAACTAATAGCAATAGCAACTCCAGCAATATTTCCTAGCCCCACAGTTCCAGATAAAGCAGTTGCCATAGCTTGAAAATGAGAGACTTCACCCTCATCATTAGGGTCATCGTATTTTCCCCAAATAACATCTATTGCGTGTTTAAAAGCTCGAATATTAATAAATTGCATTCGGAGAGTAAAAAAGAGACTGCCACAAATTAGCCACAGTACAATCAGTGGTATTCCTTGGTCGCCACCAATACGATAAAAAATGATAGCATCTATATTTTTTAATATTTGAGAAAAAGTAACAGAAATCCAATCTAACATTTGGTTAGTAGTTCCTAATAATATTTAATACCATATTATACCAAGTAGTATATTTTTTTAATTATATTTATTTTAACGACGAAATAATAGTTGCTTTTGTCAAATTTAACTGTAAAAAACAAATAGTTTTCAATCGTTTTCAGCCGATAATTAAGGTAAATTGAAATCTAGTTTTGCCAATTCCAAATTTTATTGCCATATCCATAAATAGATGATATGGATGAACAGTATAAAATTTATAAATTACTACTATCTACAAAGTTGGCAAATCTATACAAAAAGAATCATTACCTGAATTAAAATCAGGCTTGAAGTCCGATTTTTCTGTTAGAAAAAATCTACTTTTAAGGTTTTACTCACTTAATCACTTTTGATAATTTGGGTGCGTTACGCTATCGCGCTTCAGCACCCGACAAACTACAAACTGACTACTTTTTCTGCAACACCCACAAAATTTCCATCTCATTCGTCAACTCATCCGACCAACTCGCCGTCACCCCAATACCACGAATTGAACTCAAAACAACCTTCACATCCCGTGGCATCATCAGATTCACAAACGGATAACGATTTGCCCAAACCATCATCTGTTCCATATTCCAATAAAAATACCCCTGATTCGATGTTGGTAAAGACCCCACGACTTCCTCAAAATCATCACTCCCAATTAAACCACGATCTGGCATAGTCATCATCACCTCTATCAACGGTTCACCAAGTGCCACAAACAAAGAATCATCATCCAACCACCCATACCCCAAAAAACTACCAATACCAACCATCTGCCACTCCGTCACCGATATCTCTCCCACCTGTTTTTCCTTCAACGACACACCAGGTTTTTCCATCGCTACTCTATTTAACTTTCTCAACATCCCATTAGCTGCAAAGCGATCGCTAGTCTCCAAAATCATCGCTCCACCAACGCCAGTCTGTACCAATATTCCTTCATTTGACCCAATTAAACCTATAGCAAACTCCCCATCCATCCAACCAAACACTTCTCGATCTACATCCAAATCTAAATCTTGAAACGTCTTCCTCACCATCTCCAACAGATCCTGCAAATCTTCACTACCCTGCGCTTGCGCCACAAACTGCGACCAAGCTAAACTAATATTCTTCCCACTGACCGACATCATCGTCTCCGCTGGAAACCGTTGCAAAACCTCACCCGATGCTGTTTCAGTCTGCTCTGGAGGCAAGGGAGAATTCAACTTAGTCACTGTCCGCAAGCGCAAACCAGCATCATCCACCCCTATTCCCATCACCACAGAATTTATTTTTTCCAACTGCACTAAACTTGCAGTAGACAACTGTTCATTCTCCGGCAAGTCATCAGTAAATGCCGTCATCAACTGACTATAATTAGGAATAAAAATAGTAGCGAGGGCATTCTCCACTCCTGCACTCTGCTGTAAACTTTCAGCAGCATTCTCTTGCATTGCCAAAGAAGCTTGACCCTGAAACGTATCAATAGTATCTTCCACTGCTGCTGCAACGGTCGCGATCGCTAAATAATCTCCCAAAATTGCCAAATTAAAAGTTTTCCCCCTCTCATCAGTAACTTCTCGAATAGTCACCCCCTGATATTTCCTCTCTATAACTTGATTTTCCTCATCTCCTTTTAATTTATTGGCAAATTTCCAAACCTCCAACTTATTTTTAATTCCCACCAACATCAAAATATTCACCGGATCGGTATCTTCCCCTGACTCAGCGGGAACAAAAGCAAACATTATTCCTCCCAACCAAGGTTGAATGTCTTTTTCCCAATCAATATTAGCTTCTGCTAAATTTTCCTGCTGAAATTCTGCATAACTCTGGCTAATTAATTTTCTGGTTTCGGGAGTACCAAATTGTTGTAATTTATTCAAAGCTTGTTGATTAGGATGAATAAAACTGGCCATAATTGCCGACTCAGGTACTATTTGGGCGCTGTTCAGAGGGTTGGAGACTTTCGCGGCCACATTTCTCAAGTAAAGATAGGTAGCAATACTGACTGCTGTAATGATGGTTGCACCAGCAATTAGAAAGTGTGATTTTTTCATAGAATTTTTTTTATAATTTAATATCTACTAGGTAAGTATAAGTAGAAGTAGGTAGACAAAATTCTCTTTAACATCCACTATCCGTTTATATTTTCTCTTTCCTGTTTTCTACCTGTAACAAATATTAAATTAATTTTGCAGACTAGGTAGGGTCGGTTGGTTGGGTTGGCTTGAAAAATAAAACTCAACATTATTTAATTTATAGGTTTTGATTGGGTTTCCCTGGTGCTTGACCCAAGCTACTATATTGTGGGTAAAGTTTTTTAGTATCAGTCTAGTAGGTTGGGTTGAAGAATTGAAACCCAACATTATTTGGGTTGGGTTTATCCTGTGGATAAGCTGCGCTAACGCTGGTACTTGACCCAACCTACTAAGCTAAGAATCATTAGACATCTCGAGAAAAGAGGGAGTAGGGAGTAGAGGGCAAGAATTAGGGAGAAAGAATTGATGATTTATGTGGGATAATTGATGTTATTTTTTATTATTGGAGATGTGTATTTAGATTCTATATTCCCTGTTCCCTGTTCCCTATTCCCTATTCAATATTCCCTTTGACAAAAATTGGGTATATGGTTTAAATGCAAAACAGCTTATATGATGTCTTACAAGGATAAATTAAGTATTTGTGGGCAAATTTTTTAGTAATGAAAGTAGCTATTACAGGAGCAACAGGTTTTGTTGGCAGTCGCTTGGTAGAGCGTTTACATTCGGAAGGGGAACAAATATTAGTTTTGACCCGCAACCCGGAAAAAGCTAAACGAATTTTTCCTGACTCAGCTTACCCTAATTTAGAGATAGTTGCCTACCAACCAAAACAGTCTGGTGCTTGGCAAAAGTTTATAGATGGCTGCGATGGTGTGGTTAATCTGGCAGGAGCTGGTATTGCTGATGAGCGTTGGAATGCTAGTCGGAAGCAAGAAATTATGGACAGTCGCAAGGTAACTACGGAAAAATTGGTGGAGGCGATCGCTCAGGCTAATTCTAAACCATCGGTATTGGTCAGTGGGTCGGCTATTGGCTATTATGGTACGAGTGAAACCGTAACTTTTGATGAACATAGCAATAGTGGAAATGATTTTCTGGCTGAGGTTTGTCGAGCTTGGGAAACTGCAGCTGAACCTGTAAAAGATTTGGGGGTGAGGTTGGTTATTTTGCGGATTGGTATTGTACTTGGTATGGGGGGTACTGTCTCAAAAATGCTAACTCCGTTTAAGTTATTTGCTGGTGGGCCTATTGGTAGTGGTAAGCAATGGTTTTCTTGGGTACATATTGATGATTTGGTTGGTTTGATTTTACATTCTCTGCGCCACCCGGAAATAGAAGGTAAGTTCAATGCTACTTCTCCTAATCCTGTACGAATGGGAGAATTTTGTCAAGATTTAGGATTAGTTTTAAATCGACCTTCTTGGTTACCTGTACCTGATTTTGCCATTGAATTGTTATTAGGAGATGGTGCAGTGGTGGTATTGGAAGGTCAAAAAGTCTTACCAAAACAGACTCAAGCTTCTGGCTTTGAGTATCAATATTCAACTGTTAAGTCGGCTCTGAAAAATATTTTAGCTCCTTGAGATACTCCCGGTGGTACGCTTAGGCGACACCACGGGATTCTTCAACTCAAAAAAGAGTTGCGGTTTATACAGAGGTGATGCCCTCCCCCTGTTTGTTTTCTATTGTAATATGGATGGCTATCATCCTGAGTCTCCCTTACAGGAAAGCGCGGGACTTTCCGCCATGGGAGTTAAAAAAAAATTAAGCTGCCTTTAAGTTTAAGGCAGCTCTATCAAATAATTTTTAAATCTATAGGTAGTTAAAATTTTTATTTCTGAGCAGTTGCGGATTCTTTGACTAATTCTTTAATTTGTTCCAAGTTATCTGGATCTACATAATGACATACTGCGTCATCTAGACAAATTAAAGCCCAGCCAGACTCATCTATGCTCATTAGTTTATAATCTCCTTGCTGTATAAAAAATCCTTTGTGATTACGAGTTTCTGGCTTTAAACTAACTTCTTTATTGTTGTTATTAATTGTCATTGTATTTCAACTCCTTTGTATTATCTAAAAATTAGGTCTGGCTCTCTGATATAGAGATTTTTACTAAAGACTAAACAAGTTGTTAAATTTTCCCAGACTTGCTTATGTATATTAGGCACAGCCTCACACTCTAAAAATCTTTTTCTGAATTTATTTGTGCTTTAACTACCTATTCATTTTTTTTTGCTTAGTGTATGTTATTGTTTGACTTTCAGCAATTTCTGTAGGTCATAATAGGCTATTAATTCAGACATTTTATCTGTGTTTTAGGATTGTACAGATAATTTCCCATTATCCTCATTCATGCAGACAACTTGATGATATTATTTGAGTAAATATCTTTAGGAAGTCAACCTTTAACTTGAATTTTATGTAATGCCAATATTAGCATTCTTCAAGTTTTCGCTAGATGATTTAGAGGTAGTTTGTAGAGCTAGATGCTCTATGTGGGATGTTCTCAATTTACAGCGATTAAGTAATCTCTTAAAGTTCTAAACATCATAACATGATTTTCTTGGATATCTCATAAAGTTTTTATATGAATTATTAAGTTTTTTTAACATATATATTTTAACTTCTTGAATAAGTGAAGAGTAGTTTAACTAGGAAAAGGAAAAAAAGATTTAATGTTGAGAATTTATGCGAGTTCTATATCTTTGAAAAATAGCTTTTAATGTTTTGCTTCATCTATAAAGTTATCAGCTCAACTCAAAACTATTTATTATCATCCTTTAGTGGTTTATGGATGCTATAACACTGCTTTTTTATACTGTATAGTTTATATTTGAAGAGTTTCATGTGGCTCATGACAGAGATATTAACACCTGTCATAATTTGTGGCAATTTTCTGATGAATATATAGGGTAGGAAGTGTCCGAATCTACGCCTAACCAGACAGTTCAAATGCTGTGTATCAAGAGCGTTAGTTCTTGAGGGTAAGAAGCTCCACCCTCAAAGAAGTATGGTGGGATATTTCACTTAAATATCGAATAACCAACTCTTAACTCGACTTAAACTAGGCCAATCAGCTCTTCTCTCAAAACCATCCTGAATGTTACTTTTAATTTCCTCAAGCCAATCTGAGTCAGCCATAATCATTTGTTGTGCCCTTTCTACATGAGTTCTTACACCCTTTTCTCCCATTTCTAGCATTGCTAAAGCTAAATTAATTCTCCCTTGTGGATCGTCTGGATTAAGTTTAACTCCTGTCTTCGCTGCTTTGTAAGCTGATTTAGGTTTTTTCTCTAATAGATATAACCATGATAAACTTATCCAACTACTACTACTTTTAGGAGAACGATTTGTAATATCTTTAAATACTGGAATTAAAGTTTTTGGTTCTTCTCCAGCTTTATATCTTTCTAATCCTTCTTGATATAATTCTTCAGGTGTCTGAGTCATAATATTCGATATTTTCTACTTAAAAAAAATTAATGATAATAAGTAAGTTTAAGATTGTACATTAATATACTCAATTTACATAGATAGGGGCACAATTAATACTGTACCCCTACTCTCCAATTTGCCCATTATTAAGCAGTTGCATTTACAGAAGTTCTAGGAAAGACTAGACCTAGATAACTTCTGACAAATATGATTTGATTTGATTAATTTTAGGCAGAAAAGGAACTACCACAGCCACAGGTTTGAGTTGCATTAGGATTACTAAATTGAAACCCACCCCCAATTAAAGCATTACTATAGTCGAGTACTAAACCGTAGAGATATAGAATACTCTTGCGATCGCAAACTACCTTAAATCCATCATAATCATAAACTTCATCATCTTCTCTAATAGTATTAGGGTCAGCAAAATCCATCATGTAGGACATTCCAGAACATCCACCTTGACGCACCCCTACTCTGAGGCACAGGTCTTTCCCTTCTTTCTCTCTTAGAGAATTAACCTGAGCTAAAGCAGCTTCGCTCATCATGATACCTTTTTGCTGAGACTGAGTAGCTTGTGTCATTTTTATTTCTAGCTCCTTGTACTATTGCTCTAAAATAGTAATTCCTTACTATTTATATATTCTATTTCATATTTATATTTCTAGATAAAGATTGTAACTATACTTTTTGAATAGTATCCTCAGTCAAAAATCATCATTTTTTTAAATCTGGCCTTATTGTGGTTTAATATCTTAATATATGGGTACCAAAAACTTAAAGACTGTCGTTAATAATGTTAAAATTATTAAAATTATAGATAGAGAATTATATAGTAAGTCTATATATTTTTATGTTAATTATGATTCATCGCTCAATTGATCCGAGCAGTCATTAAGATAGTAGAAAATAAAATTCCCGTCACATTAGCAAAGCTGTATAGAGAAAAATGTATATCAAAGTACATTAAGAATATGGCTTAATGCAACAAAGAAAGAATATTTACCGATTGCTTCACTTTCACAGGCTTAGTCTATGGCAGCTCTTAATCCTTCAACAATTCGTAGGTTACAAAAATTACAACAAGTTCCAAGTGTGTGGGAAGGCGATCGTCGCCCTATATACTCAGACTCAAGCTCTAACCCAGAGTTAGAGTCAGAAACAACAAATGAATGTATTATTTGGGTCGATGGCTCTCATGGAATGGTACGAGCAATGGACATGGTGACATCAGACATTGGCCCAGAAGCAATTGTTCGGACACTGCTGCGAGCAATGGAAAATCCTCAAAGTCCAGCTCCAACAATTAGACCTCAAAAAATAGTAGTCAAAGACCGAGAAATTCAATTTTTTCTGAGGGGAGTTTTACAAGACCTAGGAATTACCATTGATTATGTCCCGGATTTACCTCTAATTGATGAAATATTTCAAGGACTACAGGAAGTAGCAGAAAATCGTCCTCCTAACTTACCTCCTGACTATGCGGAAGCTTTAGTTGAAAAAGCATATCAAGTTTGGGACGATGCACCATGGGAAATATTAGGAGAGCATCAAATCATTTCCATAGAACTTAATCAATGGGATATCAAAAATCTATATGTCTGTGTCTTAGGTAAGTTGGGTATGGACTATGGCATCTTACTTTATCGTTCTTTAGATTCTCTCAAAAGGTTTCGGGAACGAGTAGCTTATGAAAAATCTTATGAAAATTTAGAGGAAGCTTTTTTGGGACAAGATTGTTTGTTTGTCACTTACGACAACCTTCAAGAAGAAGGCGAGGAAGGGGATGAGAGCGAGGATATTGACCTCCAAAATTTATCTGCATCAGAAATTCAGGCCAATTTTGGTAATTTACATCCTCTAGAAGGTCTAAGGTCTGTTCTATATGAAGAGGAAGCAGTTACCACATTAGTGGCGATAGAAGCACTCCATCGTTTTTTACGCTCTTGTCGCAAAAAGATGACAGGTAATAAGTTTCCTAGTATCAATAGTCGCTACCGTATCCCGATACCAGAATCTGAACAAGTAATCTCAGTCAAGGTGGCCACTATGCCAGAAGTGGCAGAAGAATTATATGAAATGGCTACCGAGGCCGATCTTGAAGGAGATGAAGAATTAGAAATTGAAATGCCTATGCTGAAGAATGATTTGGTCCCGGCCAATTCTTTCTTAAGTTTAGGAATGGTACCTTGGGATACAGTGGCATATCTACGAGACAATACTAAACTACACCAGGCAGCAGAAATAGATATTAAATCATTAGGAGAAGGTTTACCAATAGTTTTGATTCAAACTTCTTTGCCAAAAGCAACTAAATTGATAGATGATTTACAAGCAGCTGAGGGACTTCATGGTATCGGATTTAATGTAGGAGAAGACCCCATGGAAGAAACAAGCTACGATTTGGGCATATTTAAAACTTATGATGGTGTGCTTCATTTATTTGGTGAATTTGTGCAGAATGACCCAGCACACAAGAAAGCTAAACAAAAATGGGACAAGCGTTGCCAAGCTACTGATGGTTGGTGTGGTTTAATTATTGCCAGGGGTATTACAGGTGCTTCTCGTGGTCAACCAGATTTTAAGGATATGATGGCTTTGTTTGAGGTGCGCTTTCTCTCAACTAAAGAATTGGGGATAGGGCCATTACAATTAATGCCAGTATCTTTTTAAATGAGGAGACAGGAGGTAGGAGTAAGGAGACAGGAGACAGGAGACAGGAGGTAGGAGGTAGGAGTAAGAATTGTCAGAATGATTTTTCTGCCCAACTATGAGCCTAAAATATGAGCCATCCATGAGCATAAACAGCTAAAAAATTTGCACTGCAATTCGACCCCAAAAAGGCACTTGTCTTTATATGTCAATGCTTTTAGATTTAATCAGCAGAGCAATAATTAGGGTTTGCTTATGGAAAGTCTTTTTGCTGGGGTAGGAGACAGGAGACAGGAGACAGGAGACAGAAGAAATGGGAATGAGCGAGGAGGTAGGAGCTAAGTTTTGTCCCAAGATTTTTCTGCCCAACTATGCGCCTAAAATACGCTCCATGCATGAGCATAAAGAGCTGAAAACCATGCACTGCAATTCGACCTCAAAAAGGCACTTGTCTTTATATGTCAATGCTTTTAGATTTAATTAGCAGAGCAATAATTAGGGTTTGCTTATGGAAAGTCTTTTTGCTGGGGTAGGAGACAGGAGACAGGAGACAGGAGACAGGAGTTAGGGGAATTATACAGGAGATAGTAGGAAGAATAGTCCCTAGATTTTTCTGCCAAACTCTTGAGCAAAATCCTAATTTTTTGAACCATTACCACCTAAAACTTCGCACTTTTTGATACTTAAAAAGGCACTTACCTTTATCTGTAAAGACTTTTAGATTTAATCAGCAGAGCAATAATTATTTACTCGGAATTTGATCGACTAAAAAAGTAATTGAGATGATTTGCATAGTATCAATACCTACCAAGCTACGGATTCATGTACTACTTTTGATGTTATAAATTGAAGTGCGGAATGTGGGTTTTAGGCTGATAGCTGATAGCTAGTTATTGCTGTGCTGATTAACTATCAAAAGGTTGGCGTATAAAGGTTTCAGCCTTATTATTTTGAAAAAAAGTGCCAGCTTTTCGGTCAAGAAAGCTCACGCATATTAACATTTTGTGCAAGAGTTGGCTAGAAAAATTAAGGGATAATTCTGGCAACTACACCCCCTGTAATTCGCATTTATCCTGACTCCTGACTCCTGACTCCTGACTCCTGACTCCTACCCTCACCCATAAGACTTATTTAGCAAACCCTAGTTAAGTCAAAATTTAAAATTTGGGGGTAGAATTATTAAGAATTGTAAAAAAAATGAGTAAGGAAGTAAATAATGCGAGTCGCGATCGCAGGTGCAGGATTAGCAGGTATGGCCACAGCCGTAGAGTTGGCCGATGCTGGACATCAAGTAGAAATATTTGAATCTCGCCCGTTTATTGGGGGAAAAGTTGGTAGTTGGGTAGATGCAGATGGAAATCATGTAGAAATGGGTTTGCACGTTTTCTTTGGTTGTTACTACCAACTGTTTGAATTAATGAAAAAAGTAGGAGCTTTTGAGAATCTCCGCCTCAAAGAACATACTCACAATTTTATCAATAAGGGGGGTAAAACAGGTTCGCTAGATTTTCGCTTTTTGACTGGAGCGCCCTTTAATGGATTAAAAGCTTTCTTTACCACATCTCAGTTATCTGTGCAAGATAAGTTACAAAATGCGATCGCTCTAGGTACAAGTCCCATAGTTAGAGGGTTGGTAGATTTTGATGGGGCGATGAAAACTATTCGCGATTTGGATCAAGTTAGTTTTGGAGATTGGTTTCGTGGCCAAGGTGGCTCTGATGGAAGCATCAAAAGAATGTGGAACCCTATTGCTTATGCTCTGGGGTTTATTGATGCGGATAATATTTCTGCTCGATGTATGTTGACAATATTCCAATTATTTGCTGCAAAAACTGAAGCGTCTGTGTTGCGGATGTTGGAAGGGTCTCCTTATGAATATCTCCACAAACCAATTGTTGAATATTTGGAGGCCAGGGGGACAAAAATTTATACCAGGAGACGAGTCAGAGAAATTCAGTTTACGGAGAATGATGGGGAAACTCGTGTCAGTGGGATAGTTGTCGCTAGTGGGGATACTGAAGAAACTATTGCTGCTGATGCTTATGTGTTTGCCTGTGATGTACCGGGTATTCAGCGTATTTTGCCTGAAGCTTGGCGCAAATGGCCAGAGTTTGACAAAATCTATAAATTAGATGCAGTACCAGTAGCAACGGTACAGCTCAGGTTTGATGGTTGGGTGACAGAGTTACACGATAAAAACCAACGTCAGCAATTAGAGCGTGCTGCTGGTCTTGATAATTTACTTTATACTCCAGATGCGGACTTTTCCTGTTTTGCGGATTTAGCATTAACAAGTCCAGGAGATTATTATCGAGAAGGACAAGGTTCTTTATTACAGTTGGTGTTAACACCGGGAGACCCTTTTATTAAAGAGAATAATGAGGCGATCGCTCACCATGTGTTAAAGCAAGTCCATGAATTATTTCCTTCTTCGCGGGAATTAAATATGACTTGGTATAGTGTGGTGAAATTAGCTCAGTCTTTGTATCGGGAAGCACCTGGTATGGATTTATATCGCCCTAACCAGCAAACACCAGTGCCTAACTTTTTTCTGGCAGGTAGTTATACCCAACAGGATTATATTGACAGTATGGAAGGAGCAACTATTTCTGGAAAGCAAGCTGCTCAGAAAATTTTGGCGAATGTTGAAAGTATTTTAAGTAAAGATATTTGCTAATTGTTTTAGTAAGTAAAATTATTCAATAAATAACAACGAGAGCAAATGTTTATTCGTCAAGCCCAATTTATCGTGTTAACCTGTATCGCAGTTTTTCTATTTATTCTTTGTTTTGAAGTTGCTCATATGGATCGAACTTTAGCTCAAGGAAATCTACAAAAGGTAATTATTTGCAGTGCAGATAACTCGGATCGATGTGCAGATGTTACTAGTGGCAATAGACTACAGGTAAAAGAGATTCGGTAACAAGTTAAACTTGCATATAATTTGGAACTAGGAATTGAAATATGACTTTGGGTAATGGATAGAATTAGGCAGTAGGAAATAGGGAAAACAAGGAATAACTAGCACGGGAGCAAGATGCTCCCACTGCGGTTTAGCACCCCGCTACGAGAGATGGATGGTGAAATTTTTCTACTATTGCGTAGGTCGCAATAATAAAATTATTTTCTGAAGAACTCTAGCAAGGGAGATGAATAGTGAAATTTTTCTATTGCGTAGGTCGCAATCATCAATTCATTCTATGAAGCACCATGCCAGAGGGGATGAGTAGTAAAATTTTCCAACTATTGTGTAGAGAGCAATAATAATTTCATTTTCTGAAGCACCATGCCAGAGGGGATGAGTAGTAAAATTTTCCAACTATTGTGTAGAGAGCAATAATAATTTCATTTTCTGAAGCACCATACCAGAGGGGATGAGTAGTAAAATTTTCCAACTATTGTGTACAGAGCAATAATAATTTCATTTTCTGAAGCACCATACCAGAGGAGATGAGTAGTAAAATTTTCCAACTATTGTGTACAGAGCAATAATAATTTCATTCTATGAAGCACCCAGACCAGAGGAGATGAGTAGTCAAATTTCTCTTCTATTGCGTAGAGAGCAATAATAATTTCATTTGCTGAAGCACCCAGACCAGAGGGGATGAGTAGTCAAATTTCTCTTCTATTGCGTAGAGAGCAATAATAATTTCATTTGCTGAAGCTCATGCAAGATGTGATGGGTAGTGGGAGGAATTTTTTCTACTATTGCGTATAGGGCAATAATTAATTCATTTCCTGAAGCACCCAGACCAGAGGAGATGAGTAGTAAAATTTTCCAACTATTGTGTAGAGAGCAATAATTAATTCATTTTCTGAAGCTCATGCAAGATGTGATGGGTAGTGGGAGAAATTTTTTCTTCTATTGCGTATAGGGCAATAATTAATTCATTTCCTGAAGCACCCCGCTAGGAGAGATGGATAGTCAAATTTCTCTTCTATTGCGTATAAAGCAATAATTAATTCATTTTCTGAAGCTCATGCAAGATGTGATGGGTAGTGGGAGGAATTTTTTCTTCTATTGCGTATAGGGCAATAATTAATTCATTTCCTGAAGCACCCAACTAGGAGAGATGGATAGTCAAATTTCTCTTCTATTGCGTATAGAGCAATAATAATTTCATTTCCTGAAGCTCCAAGACGAGGGGATGAGTAGTGGGAATTTTTCTACTATTGCGTATAGAGCAATAATCAAATCATTTTCTTAAGCACCAGACTAGGAGAGATAGATAGTGAAATTTTTCTACTATTGCGTATAGAGCAATAATAATTTCATTTTCTTAAGCACTCAGCCAGAGAAGATTGAGTAGTGAAATTTTGCGATAAGGATTTTTTTGTGCAGTCTTGTAATCTGAAAAGCTTGTATAATGTTTTCATACCTTATGAGTTTTGGTCTGATCTGAACCGTATTGCTCATAATTTTCATTTTTCCTAACTACCCCCTACTTCCTACTCCCTAAAAATTATGAGTGATTGGCTAGAACATAGCGTACAGATAGAGGTAGCTGCTCCAATTGATTTAGTGTGGAATCTTTGGTCAGATTTAGAACAAATGCCTCGATGGATGAAGTGGATAGAATCTGTTGAAGTTCTTAAAGATAATCCAGACTTATCCAAGTGGAAATTAGCTAGTGGTAATTTTGAGTTTAGCTGGCTTTCTCGAATTCAGAGAATAGTTACCCATCAAATTATTCAGTGGGAATCTGTGGATGGTTTACCAAACCGAGGGGCAATCCGTTTTTATGACCGTCATGGTAGTAGTATTGTTAGGTTAACTGTAGCCTATGGAATTCCTGGCTGGTTAATTAAAATTATGGATAATTTATTTTTAGGTAGGATGGTAGAATCTACTTTGATGGCAGATATGGAAAGATTTCGTGATTATGCTGTTGCTGTCAAGCAGAATGAAGAAGGAAAAAGTTGAAAAAGTTAACTATAATTATGGGTAATTGGTAATAGTTTAAGTAGTTTAAAATTTTATTCAATGCACATGATATGAAAAGGCAAGCTGATGAGTTTTCCACCTTTTAAATCAATGAAATATAACAATTTTAAGAAAAAAAATTGTAATTTATGGCTAGAATTAGCTACTTCAATCAAATGTAGTTAAGATATAGTGAATTCCACTTTGGTGAGGTACACCCATCGCTTTGGTGAGATACAACCATCGCGGGCAAGATGCCCGCACTACAAAGATTTAATTGTTAATATCTGTACTTGATGTACTTGGAATCTACTGTATTTTTGCTTTTACAGTTGCGGATTTATTTGGGGAAACCACAACCTAAGTCTGAAATGATTATGGATAATCTTCTAGTAAAATTTGAATTGCTGAATAATGAAATTATTTTTATTAAGGCAAAGAAAAAAGGATTGGAAATTTTAATTTCAACTTTTGAAGAAGTGCTTAAAGGTATAATACCAATTTTAAAAAATAATGTTAGGAATAATAAGTGCAATAAAAAAATTTTGCAGGAAATGTACCTTTGACAAAGCGGTGCGACCCCGCGACGACGCCAGTCGCAAGGGAACGCGCACCAAGAGAAAAAGAGAATTTATGACCTAAAAACTGGTATTAAATCTATTCATTCTGACTCCTGACTCCTGACTTCCCCTCCTGGGAGGGGTTAGGGGTGGGTTGACTTCTAAGAAGTACCCTACCTATTTGTAGCAAACATTTATAAAATTGGTATAACAGGAGGATTTAATGCTCAAATAGGTGCTGAAAGAGAGGAAGTTCAAGAATTACTTTTATTAAAAAAATACCTTGAGAAACTTTCGATTCTCAACAAAATCAAATATCAACTATAAAAATCCCAATTTCAGTCGAACAGCTTAAGAATATTAAAACAAATTTTAAACGAAGCTTGTAACGGCATTAAAATTTTAGATTTTGAAAACAAAATAGGAACAAGCAAAAATAAATTAAACTCTTTGCTGGATTTAAGTAGCAACTTATATAGATCGATACAACAATAAATATAAGTCAAAGAGTTAAACTTCTATTAAGTAGCTAAATCAAATTAATTACTATTATTTATACCCCGTAATTTTTTACTAGAACCTACAACCTATCACCCAGATTAAGATTACCAGTCCATGTCTACAGACAGATTTATCGTCATTTTTTTCCGTCCTGGAGGAACTGCTGTAATACAAGCGCAAATAATTTGACCACCATCAATTTCAACTTCACAAGCATGACAAGAACCCATTAAACAACCTGTAGGAATAGTTACTCCAGCACGTTCAGCAACTTCTAGAATAGGTTCTCCTGACTCTGCCTCAACAGTAACATTATCTGGCAAGAAAAGTATTTCCATAATTAAGCAATAATTATTTGATTAACCGTTAGCTTATAGTGAATTTTAATCAGTAAATTTTAGTTAAATATAAACTTTAAATTTAAGTGATGATTAACTTGATCTGTAACTGAATCCAACATCATTTCTCTTTGTTCTCTATAGTTAGCAACACCAGTTGGTAGACCTTCGAGACCTCGTTTTTTACGCAAGAGATTTAACCAGGAACGACGCCAAGGACTATTATCAAAAATTCCATGTAAATAGTTACCCCAGACAGACTGATTATTATTAATAAATCCCAAATCACGATCATTAAATAAAGGATTTACCATATCTGGTTTTGTAATTTTAGTTCTACCTTGATGAATTTCATAACCGATTACTGGTAAATTAGCTAGAGGATAATTAGCAATAACTTGTCGCTGACGAGAAATTTTTTGAGCAGCAATTACAGTTTTGAGTGGTAGTAGTCCTAGTCCTTGATATTCTCCCCTTTGTCCTTCTAAACCCTGAGCATCAATTAAAACTTCACCAAGCATTTGAAAACCACCACAAATTCCCATAATCGTACCGCCAGCAGCTTGGTAATCCTTGAGAGCTGTTGCCATGCCACTTTTTTGTAATATTAATAAATCGCTAATAGTAGTTTTAGAACCAGGAATAATTACTGCATCAGGATAACCTAAATCATCATTAGGATTGAGATATTTAATCTTGACACTAGACTCTGCATCTAAAGGATCAAAATCAGTAAAATTAGAAATTCTTGGTAATTTAATAATTGCAATTATAATCTCAGTATTAGATTTAGTAGAACGTTGGTCTAAAAGACTTAAAGAATCTTCGGCAGGAAAGACTTCATCAATCCAGGGAATTACGCCAATTACAGGAATATTAGTTCTTTTTTCTAACCATTCAATACCTGAATCTAGAAGCGATCGCTGTCCTCTAAATTTATTAATTACAATCCCTTTAATTAAACTTCTTTCTTCTGGATCTAGCAGTTCTAGAGTACCAATAATATGAGCAAAAGCACCACCTCGATCTATATCAACTACTAAAATTGTAGTCGCATTCAAGTACTTGGCTACTCGCATATTAGTTAAATCTCGGTGCTTTAAATTAATTTCTGCTGGACTACCTGCTCCTTCACAGACTATAATGTCGAATTCCTGGGATAAAAGTTGTAAACATTCTTTAATAGCCTGCCAACCAATATTAAAATATTTCTGATAATAATCTATGGCTCCTACTGTATCTAATACTTTTCCTTTGAGGATAACTTGAGAAGTCATATTTCCTTGAGGTTTCAACAAAATAGGATTCATTTCTACTGCAGGTGTAACTCCTGCGGCCCAAGCTTGTACTGCCTGAGCATAACCTATCTCTCCACCACTAGATGTGACATAAGAGTTCAAAGCCATATTTTGTCCTTTGAAGGGGGATACTCTCCATCCACGACGTGATAAAATTCTACAGATAGCTGCAGTGATCAGAGATTTCCCCGCATGGGAGGTAGTTCCCACTACCATAATTGCTTTCATAGCTGTTTGTAATAAAGGAATTATAATTAAGATTTTTCTATCTGCAATCTAAAATATATATAGCTAGCTTTGTGTAATCTTTTACTATACCAATTTTATGTGAGGCTGCACAGAATTATGAAATTTATGAACAAGTCTTTCTTGAGCTACAGTCAACTCTGATTAAAATTTTTTCTATGGAACTTCTTATGAATTTGGTAAAATACTAGCTAGTATTTTTGGCGTTGGTGAGTCAAGCTATTAAACCTAAATTTAGCGAAATATAAAATGCTTTTCAGTTAATAGTTAGAAAATTGCTATTAAAGCACAATCATAGCCACGCATCACCAACGCCGTATTTTTTTTACTTTACAAGCTGATAAAGTATATAAGCTTTCGAATAAGGTAGATAAAAAATTGAGAGAATATTTGGTGGTATATGAGGTACAAATATTAACTATAAAGTGCGGGCATCTTGCATACCATAGAACCTCACTGATATTAAACATATTGTAAGAGCAAAAGAAAAGCATTTTGAGCTATTAGCGATTTTTTTGAAGTTAATAATCTATATTCACTTAATTTCAGAATCTATAACTATAAAGTTGAGGTTTGATTAAAAAATTACGATCGAATTCTTCAAAACTTGAATATTTTTTGCCCATCTAAATAGGAAGTCGAAACCAACGATTAATTAAATTATAGAAGCGATCGCTCACAGAGGGTTGAGACCAACTTCCCTTTGGAGAATATTTTTTAACTAACTTATGGCCCAGAGGTGTGAGGCGAAAACCATCTGTAATACCCTGTCCATCAACTTCTCTCCTTAATACACCCACCTGAATGAGCCACATTAGATAATTTTCAGCAGCTAATTCTGATATAAGCGAACGAGTATAGGCATTTTTGAAGCCTATCTCTGATGCTATTGATTTTAATTCCACACTTCTATCCGACATTGTTACAAATAAGCTGATGTTAAACGGACTACAACTAAGCGCTATTTCCGCCCTTTTTTCAGTATTAGTAGGGTATTGGAGTGATATTAAGTTTGCAGATTTTATAGAGGTCATTGTTATTATTTTTTTTTATTCATTATACCATATAAGTAAGTTTTTTTATCTTGATTCATGATACAAATAATATTACATTAAAATAAGCTATACAAATAATACTTGATTTTTTTTTACTAAGTAGTTTAGAAAACAATTTATAGGGTAAGTAATGCTAAATCCGGTTTATAGATCCTCACAATTGTAAAAATGCGGAGATAGGGTGTGGGGAAAATAAGGAAGAGGTTTAATCTTAGATTATATAAAATATTTTTGATAAGCGGATTTGGTATAAAAAGTTTTTCAAAGCACAAAATATCTTAAAATAACAGAAAGAAAACAAGGCCATACTGTAAACCTATTAAGGAGAAAACAAAATCTATGCCATTATCTGTTGGCACTAAAGCACCAGAATTCACTGTAAAAGATACCAACGGCAGCACCGTTTCCTTATCTGATTTTGCTGGCAAAACAGTTGTCCTATATTTTTATCCCAAAGATGATACTCCAGGTTGTACTAAAGAAGCTCAAAGCTTCCGAGATAACTATGCTGAATACCAAGGTAAAGATATGGTTGTTCTTGGTGTAAGCATGGATGATGAAGCTTCCCACAAAGCTTTCACTGAGAAATATGGTTTGCCTTTCCAACTATTGGCAGATGTTGATGGCGCTATCACAAAAGCTTATGATGTTGAAGGTGGTGGATATCCTAAGCGTGTCACCTATATTATTGACTCCACAGGGAACATTTCTCACGTCGATGAGAATGTGAAAACTGGTAGTCACGCTCAAGATATTTTAGAAGTTATCGGTGCAAAATAATTATAGCCAGGGAATAGGGAATAGGGAATAGGGAATAGGGAATAGGGAACAGTGGGAAAAACATTTCCCTGTCTTACGGTTTATGATCAGTCTATGTCCTCAGCAATCCATTCTTTGCTATAGTTTGTACTAGACATCTCCGATAATAAAAAATAAAATTGATTATCGCACAGAAACTATCAATTCTTCCCCTCCTGGGAGGGGTTAGGGGTGGGTTCCCTACTCCCTACTCCCTCTTTTCTGGAGATTTCTACTAATTTTCAGTATCTAATAAATTTTCCGAAAAATATTTTTTTACTCATCACCTGTAGAATTATCTACAGGTTTATTTGTTGTAGTAAATTTTAGTTTTAGAATAAATAGAAATTATGAGTAAAGATACCCTTTCCTATCTTGGTCCGACCGAATTTCTAGTTAATCAACCTACTATTATTACAAGTAAATTTAATCCCGAACAAATCCATAGTATTGCTCTATTAGCAGAAGATAAATACTTTGAATGTTACTAAAAATCTAGCTACAGGATGATGGCACATAATTTTAGAATCAGGGTTTAATACTTCAGGAAATCGTTGGTTACGACTGAAAGGAACGGATATAAATAATATTTTAGTTATTGAGCAAACAATTAATATTACTGTTAATACTGAACCGAATATTTACCCATCATTAACATTAATTACCCTCACGAATACTGTCTTTCAAGAAAGATTAGAATATCTAGATAATTTAACTGCTCAAGAAAAAGCAAATCTATCAGCAGGTCAAACTTATCGACTGCTAAATTATCAGTTAGTAGATAACTATCTACAAGTTGAACTTGCAACACCTATTCCACTCATTGGCAAATTTGGCTATTTTAATTCTCAACAAGTACACTTATCTAAATGGGCAAAAATTCTCTACTTCAATCGTGCTAATTTACCTGAAGCACCCCCAGATAAAGCCTTACTATGGGTCAAAGAAAGAACTCAAATTAAACTTAAACCGGAACCTTATTCCCAACTAGCATCCAATGAACAAATAGAACTTTTTTCTGGAGAAACTTATGTTATCCAAGGTTATGCAAGTGTAGAAGGTCATTTTCGAGTATCTTTAACTAAAGCTATCCCAGGTTTTGGCGATACAGGATATATCGATCCACAAAAAGTGGAAATTATCAGACAAGGGGAAACAGTAAAATATAATCAAACAGCGATCGCTCTGAAAACCCTCAACAATACCGTCATCAAAAAGCAACCAACAAACGAAGCATATTTAAAACCAGATGAAAAATTAATTCTGCAAAAAGGAATGGTTTATGGTGTCTCCAACTACACATACCAAAATAACCATACCAGAATATTACTCACAGAAAACCTACCCGACTTTGGTAATGAGGGGTACGTTTATCCAGATTTTGTGCAATTAACTGAAGCTAGTCAAGCTTTTGCTACTGCTGCCACACTCAAATTTTTAGGTCCTACAGAAATTTTGGTGAATCAAAGTACAACTCTTCGGGGTACTTACGATCCTAGTCAAGGAAAAACTGTAACAGTAACTGCGGAAGATAAATATCCATTGCCAGTGAATCTTGACTCAGAGTCTGGTTTGTGGGAAGTCAAATTAAGTCGAGGTTTTAATACAGAGGGAACACGGTGGTTACGCTTACAAAGTCTTGATAGTAAGGGAAATGTTGTTGATAGTAAAGTAATTAATATTTATGTAAGTTCAGAACCAATATCTGCTGGAAAAGATACTAAATTGAAAGTTGTCAAGGATACTTGGTTTAAATTATATCCTATAGATAGTTCCAAGCTTAATAATCAACAAAAAGTTAGGGTTGACGCAGGAGAAATTTTTACTGTTGAAAAATATGGATTAGTTGATGGGCATTTAAAAGTGGTATTGAGTAATGCAATATCACCGATAGGGAATTTTGGCTATTTTTATGAACCCTATGTTGAAATGACAAAAGGTTCTAAACTTCTACTATTTGATTTTACCGATGTTCCAGATACTTATATCAGCGCTAAAATATTGGTAGTTCAAAAAACTTTTATTAAGGGTAGTCCAGAAGATTCATCTCAACTTGATGATAATCAAAAAGCAGAATTATCTCTAGGTCAGACTTTGGCAATTACTGGTTATGCTTCCACTAAAGGACATTTTCGCGTAACTCTGCTGGAATCTATTCCCGGTTTTGGTAAAGTGGGATATATCTATTGGCAGCACGTTAGAATCAAGAAACAAGAAGAGGAAATACTCTACGATCCTAATGCTATGACGATGACGGTTCGAGAAACTACCGTGATAAAAAAGCGACCTTTGTTTTCATTTTTGTTAGGTCGCTCAGAAAGAGTAACGTTACCTATTGGTCGAGTATACGGGGTGAATAGTTATGCTGTAGAGGGAAATCATCTCAAAGTTGCTTTGACCGAACAAATGGGGGAATTTGGTAATACTGGTTATGTGTTTCCTAGTTATTTTTTGTTTAAACGTGGGAATAAATCTTTTAATCCCATTAGAAATAATATAGAGCTGAATGTACCCTATTTTTCTCAACGTGATAACCCTCGGTTTTATTGGTCTACTTGTAATGTAACATCGATCGCCATGATATTTGCTTATTATGGAGTACGGTCTTATTGAGGCGGTCAGTTAGAAGATGAGTTATTGGAATGGTGTTTTAATAATTATGGTCAGGGTTCAGAAACAGACCACAGTGTATTATCAGCGTTAATTCGTGCTTATGATTTTGAGACAAGTTTTAGTACTACCCGTGAGTGGTCTGAGGTAAAAAATGAGTTGAATAACCGTCGTCCAGTAGTTGTGGCAGGAGACTTTACTGCTAGCGGTCATATATTGACAGCGATCGGATATAACTACAAGGGTTATATTGTTAACGATCCTTGGGGGAATGCTTTAACTGGTTATTCTGATACTGAAGGTACTCGTTTAACTTATCCCTATGATTACATGGATCGAGTTGCAGGTCCTAATGGAGGTGTTTGGGCGCATTTTATTCGGAAAAAGTAGCATAGCGCGTAGCGCTAGGGAATAGAGGGAATAGGAAGTCCAGTAGGGTGTGTTAGCAGTAGCGTAACTGAGCAAGACCCTACATCTATTGTCAGGTCAGTGCCTAAGTCCTGTTCATTTAAAACATAAGTTGCAAAAATGTATCCAAATCCTGCAGTTTTGTTTATTTACTAATCTCAAATAACTGGATAATATCGTAAATGTAAGCGAATTTAAAACTTAATTGAACAGGACACCATGATGAAATTACAAAATTTAAAATCTGGAAAAAATGATATTACCTTTAAATCTCAGGGATTAAACCTTTCAGCTCACCTCTACACACCAGAAGGTTTTGATTCAAATGGTAGCTATCCCGCTATTGTCTTTTCGTCAGCCTTTAACCAAGTAAAAGAGCAAACTGGAGCTGTTTACTGTCCTGAGCTTGCCGAACGCGGTTATGTCACTATCGTTTTTGACCATATCGGTTATGGCGACAGCGAAGGGGAAATTCGTAACAATGAAAATGCATTTGTGAAGATTGAAAGCATCCGCGATGCGGTTAGCTTCATGGGTACACTTCCCTTCGTTGACCGTGACAACCTCTTTGGCATCGGCGTTTGTGCATCAGGCGGTTACATGGCTTTGACTGCCACGACAGATAAACGCTTGAAAGCGATTGCCTCTGTGTCCGGCATGATGGGCAATAAGGCCAGCTACTTTGAAGCGATGGATCGTGAGACTGTTACAACCTTAATCGCTAAACAAAATGCAGGTCGTCAAAAAGCTTATGAAACAGGCGTAGTCGAATATATTGATGCGCTTGGCATGGGAGCAGAAGCGGAAGCGATAAAGAATGGAGCAACACCAAGTGAAGGTTATGATTATTACATGATCAAACGTGCTGGTGCGGAAACTTACCCCAACTACTCGCACCTGTCGCCATCCTTCATGCTTGAAGCTCCAATGCTGGCCGATGCGACAAGTTACGCACCTTACCTCTACACGCCATACATTGGCATCATTGGTGAAAAGGCGATGGAGCCTGCTAGTGGTGTTCTCATGACAGGACCACTAACAAAAACTTTCTTCGATAAAGCATCTGACCCGAAAGAGTTTGTTGAAATCGAAGGCGCATCCCATGTTGACCTGTACGACAGAGACGAATTTGTTTCTGGAGCCATTGACGCCATAGACAGGTTCTTCAAAAAGCATGGTGGCGCACAAGTCAAAGCCTAACTACAAGCAAGTCCCAGTGGTGGCCTAATGTGGCTAAATGAAGTGGATCGCCCATGCCTCCTCTAGGCAATCTACTTCAAAAAAGATAAGGTGATTTAATATGAATACAAAAAAGATACATTTCAGTAATTTGACGAAGTACCACAGCTTTTTAGGACTTCCAGATCCGGAGCATCCTTTGTTTTCTGTGGTAGGTATGTCGTCCAACAAGACAAATGATACAAAATGTGACGATCGAGATATTACACTAAGCGGTGATTTTTATTCGGTATCACTCAAGCATATTACATCCGGCGAAATCTTTTACGGCCGCACAAAATATGACTGTAAAAACGGCACAATGATTTTCATGGCTCCGAAGCAGGAAGTGAAGGTTGTGGGGCTAAATGTAAAATCAACAGGCCGCACAATTGTTTTCCATGAGGATTTTATCCGTGGGTATTCGATCAAGGATGAAATCAAGAAATATAACTATTTCAGCTACGCAGTCAACGAAGCCCTACATTTGTCGCAAAAAGAGGAACAGATGATTTCAGGGTTGATTGATCAGATAGAATATGAATATCACAGCAACCAAGACGAATTCAGTAAAGAGCTTATTCTCTCACAGCTAGACACGTTGTTAAAATATGCCAATCGTTTCTATCACCGTCAGTTTTTGCATCGTAAAGAAAATAACTCTAATTTACTTGATAAATTCATTGATGAAGTTGAGCGTTATATGAATGAAGATCAGATTTATGGAAAAGCAATTCCAACAATTGAAGAAATTGCAAATAAACTGAACATGACTCCTCGTTACTTAAGCGATGCTCTAAAGGTAGAAACAGGCAAAACAGCTATAGAAAATCTTCATTTACATTTGCTTGATAAAGCAAAAGATTTATTGTTAGATTCTAATGCAACAGTAGCAACAGTAGCTTACGCTCTCGGCTTTGAATATCCTCAATATTTCTCACGATTATTCAAAAATAAAACAGGTATAACACCAACCGAATACATAAAATCCTATAATTAATTAGATGAAACAGTCTACTACTTCTACTTATTTTTTCCTCAAAAAATGGTTTTGTAAGATTTATTTCTCAAATATGTATAATATCTAAAACTTCAAACATTCTTCAAGAATATTATGGAAGATTTACTAACAATAGAAACAGCAGCTAATTCAGTTATCAAAAATTCTCTGAATAAACCTTCTCCAGATTCTGTGGTTTCTGCACTTATTCAAATTGAAAAACAGTCAAAAAAACAAGACAAAAAGTACAATATTGAACAATTATCAGGCAATTGGCAATTATGTTTTATTACTGGTACGAAAAAAACTAGAAAACGAGCGGGTATTGTTCTGGGAGCTGGACGTTATGTTCCTAATTGGGTAAAAATTTCACTCTCCTATTTTTCTCCTCTCAATACTTCTGAAACACCTGAGCAATTAGAAATAGGCAGGGTAGAAAATACGGTAGAATTTGCTGGTTTGAAACTATCTCTTTCTGGTCCGACAAAATTTATAGATAAAAAAAATATTTTGGCGTTTGATTTTACAAAAATTACAGTCAAGTTATTAGGAGTAAAACTCTATTCTGGATATATTCGAGGAGGTCAAGAAAGTGAAGATAAGTTTGCGACTGAAAGTGTGGGAAAGCAAGCTTTTTTTGCTTACTTTTTGATTCAAGAAAAATTTATTGCTGCGAGGGGTAGAGGTGGGGGGTTAGCTATTTGGGGAATGCCGCTACGCGGAAGTTAAAAGTCAAAAGTTAAAAGTCAAAAGTATTGATTTGTAGTTGTTTTAGGATGATTTAACTGATCAGTTATTTCCGCCATTCTGTACTAGAATTTCAACAATTAATCAGAAGGAAGAGGGAAGAAGGAAGAAGGTTTTGATCAAGTCCGGTTAATTCGGTATAAAAAAATGTTCCATCTTCAACCATTGCCAAATATCTCTCGATCTTCCCCTCCTGGGAGGGGTTAGGGGTGGGTCTCCATCTTCCTACACTCCCCACACTCTTCAACTAAGATTCCGTTGATAACTTTTGCCCAATTCTAGGTTCTTTACCAGCTAAAAGTCGTTCAATATTGCTACGGTGACGCCAAATTACATACATACCACCAGCAACAGCAAATATTTCATAAGGTAGTGGCTGACCTGTGAAAAACATTAACCCAGAAACAGAAATAGCAGCAATGATAGAACTCAGAGAAACAATACGACTAATAGCTAAAAATACAACAAATACAGAAAGTGTTCCTAAACCGACAACCCAAGACATTGCTAACAAAATACCCAGACTAGAAGCAACTGATTTGCCTCCCTTAAAACCAATCCAAATAGATTTAGTATGGCCGAATATAGCTATTAGTCCTGCTAAGATTGCCATCCATTCTTTTGCTATATAAACATCAGGTATTCCAGCAGCAATAGTTAAGTTTTGCACAAACAAAAGAGAGTAAATATAGCGGACTAGAGCGATCGCTAATACCCCTTTTAAAATATCAATAATTAACACAGCCAAAGCAGGCCATTTGCCGATGGTTCTTAATACATTTGTCGCACCTGTAGAACCCGAACCTTGTTCGCGAATATCGATTCCGTAGAACCACGAACCTATCCAATAACCACTAGGAGTAGCACCCAATAAATAGGCAATAATTAATATTACTCCATTTAAGAATAACCAGCTAATCATTAAATTATTCCTTTTAAAAAGCATCAATAGGAGGGACAAATTTAGCATAACTAATTATTGCTTCTATATCCAGAATCCCTCAGAATTAGCTTTTCGCTTGCTCCAATCCAGAAATATTTATACTTCTTTGACATGTAGCAGAAGGAAGAAGGCGATTAGTTATCTAGGAGAGAAGGAAAAATCTTGCATTGTCTGAGTTTTAAGCTTTTGATATGTCTGTGCCCTTTCCTTCGACTACTATATAGTCATCAATCTAGCCATTAATTTTCTATCTTTTTATTTTGGGTTTAATACCCCACCGTCTAGAGGGTGTTTACAATTAGTTGGGGTTTGAGTGCCCATCCATTTTTTCTTCCTTCTTCCTTCTTCCATTTTTAGTCTGATCAAAATCTATCTATTGAGTTTTGAGTTCCAGGTTCAGGAGCAAAGGCTAACCACAGAGGAAACTGTAACATTGAGAGACTAATTTTATCTTCCGTATCATCAATCACAATTATCGGTAATTTTCCCTGTTTCACTAACCGCTCTGCTTTTTGGGCCAATACCTCTGGATCTTCAAACAGAGCCACACCTCTATCTGGGCTAAAATCACGGCGGTCAATCCCTAGACAATCTTGTAAACCCCGTCGCCATTCTCCTAAACGTTCCGGGGAGTTAGCAAGTATCAGAGCGCGTACTCGTGTATCGTACAAATCTCTTAATACAGAAACAATTGTCGAAGCAACCAAAATATTTTGCAAGCGACTACCCATAGTTCGCAGGGCACCACGACCACCCTGAGAAAAAAACCAGCTAGAAACTCTTTCTGCATGAATAGGTTCAAATGTACGCCGTAATTTCCAGGGCGGGCCATAATAATCTGGCATTTTCCGATATTCATCAAGAATTTGGCGAATTTGTCTAGCTTGCTCCTCAAAACCCATTTCCGCAAATTGGGGATTTTCAGCATTTCTGACAGACCGAGGAGAATTTTCTATAACAGAAGGAGTTGGAGGTTCCTGTATCTGTGGAGTTAATTCTAACTGTTCGGCAGCAACAGCTAAATCTTGTAAACTTCCTACTAAATAATCTTTAAATCCCTGAATTCTAATTGCCAAATCCTGAGAAGCACCTGCAAAAGTAGTTCGCATCTCTTTCTGAATACGTTCTTTGCGACGTTCTAGTTTTTCGACTTCTACTTGCAATACTTGTCTACGGGACTCTAACTGATTCAAAGCTTCAGGTAGCAGACGTCCTATGGCCTCAGTTTGCGCCATTACTTCTTGCTGTAATTTGGCCTTGGTTTGTTGTAGGGTAGCTATTTCCTCCTTCAAATTTTCTTCTTGCTGTTGAAGGCCATTAACTAGTGGTGTTAATTCTGTTTCAATTTCTGCAACTGGGGGAGTGGTAGGTTCTTCTTTGATATTAGGAATATCTGTAAAATTCTCTTTTACAAATGGGGGAGTGGTAGGTTCTTCTTTGATATTAGGAGTATCTGTAGAATTCTCTTCTACAAATGGAACATACTCTGCATCTATTTCTGTAACTGGGGGAGTTGTAGATTTTTCCTTGATATTAGGAGTATCTGTAGAATTTTCTTCAACTAATGGAACATACTCTGCATCTATTGGTTGAGTCGTGGTAGACTTGTAGGGTTTGACACTTTGCTTATATGTAGGAGTAACTTGAGTCTCAACCTCTTCATCTAAATCCCAAGGTGAAGGAACTATTTCATTTATATTATTTGAAGTTGTTGTTGATTGGTCTTTTTGTTCTTCTGATTGTGTTTCGTCTGGGTACATAATAGAAAAAAATTATCAAGACTTTATGCTATTTTCATTCAGGGTTTTAAACTGAATAGTTTTTATTTTCTACTTTAAGCTTTTGTAGATATTAGCTCAAAGGGAACGATTCATTAATGGATAATGAATAATGAATAATGGATAATTACCTCTAGTTAAAACCGTTACGGAATTGAATATAAGGAAATCTGATTTCTTCTCTTGGTCGATTGGATATGGCGAGGAGACCCGTTCTTGCAGACCCGCTCCGAAGATCGCCATCCCACCCTACGGGAAGCTGCGCTAACGACCGCTTTTTTCTCCTTAAAAGGAGAGGCTTTAAACCGAATGGATTAATTATCAATTATCCATTGGTAATATTACTATATTTATGTATAACTTTTACTATACCAATTTGATCAATATTTGCTACATTTTCGCATTGCAGGGGAATAGGGGAATGGGTAGGGACATTTAATTCAACCTCTGATAGCGAGAAGTAAAAATAAGAATAACTAACAATAACTAGCTAATAATTCTCAAAAAAATTATTCAGTCTGTGTTAATTACTTAATAATTGAAGTACCACTTAAATATAGCATTATTTTTTCAAATTGGTATAAGATAAATTTACTAAGCTTCTATTGAATTCTGATTTGAGGGTAAGTGTTTTTCTAGGCAATTTTTTAGTGTTTTAGGGTCAAAAATAATTGGTAGAAAGTGGATACTTTTAACTTCCCTAAAATAGAACAAAATTGGGAGAGGATACCAGAATATTTCCCAGTTTAGCCAATCTTGATAAGGAAAGCTTCGTATTAGTTTTTCTGAACGATATACTTCTAGGGTTGTATCAGTAAATTTGAGACGGATAGTTGCTGTTTGAAATAATAGAAATAGACCAAATAGAGCGATCGCTAGACTTACCCACGGTTGCCAAAAGGCCAAAGGCAATGCACTAATTATTAGTACTAGAGGAATTTTATAACTAGGGGCAAGTTCGATAGTTTGTTTTGCTTCGGATGTAGAAACAGTAGTCATAGTTTTATTTAATCAGGGAATAGGGAACAGGGAATAGGGAACAGGGAAATACCCTTAATTATAAATTGATGAAATGTTGATCGCGGACACTTTTTTTCAACAAGCGCAGCGCTAGGAAAAAAAAGTTTTTTTTCATAATTAATAATATTATAAATCTCATAAGATACCAATCTGGCTCTTCAAACCAGATTGAAATAGAAAGTATTTTCTACCATTCCTGTTCTCTACTCCCTACTCCCCTACTCCCCACTCCCCCACTCCCGAATATCAAAAACTTTGTTTCATCGCTCCACCAATACCTTGAAACATTGCCCAAGAGAGAAAGAAATTAAAGATAAAAATAGATATTAAGGCCGTCACAACTGCTGTGGTTGTAGATTGGCCTACTCCTTTTGCTCCACCAGTAGTAGTTAAACCCCAACTTGTACCAATTACAGCAACTAAAACACCAAATACCATTGATTTAATCAATCCACTGCATAAGTCCCAAAGAGTTAGAAAAGTATGGACAGAGCTAATATATATACTCTGGGGAATATCATACATATTAACTGCCACCATAAGTCCACCCAATATGGCAGCTACCAAACATAACAAAGTTAAGATTGGCATCATTACAGCACAAGCAATAACTCTAGGAATAACTAAATAATCTACCGGATCGGTTTTCAGCATATATAGAGCATCAATTTGCTCTGTCACTTTCATCGTGCCAATTTCTGCTGCAAATGCCGAACCTACTCGCCCTGCGACAACAACTGCTGTCAATACAGGGCCTAATTCCCTCGTTAAAG
Source organism: Okeania sp. SIO2C2 (assembly GCF_010692625.1). Classification (NCBI taxonomy): domain Bacteria; kingdom Bacillati; phylum Cyanobacteriota; class Cyanophyceae; order Oscillatoriales; family Microcoleaceae; genus Okeania; species Okeania sp. SIO2C2. The sequence goes on along the minus strand of NZ_JAAHGM010000011.1, from coordinate 326,217 downwards.
TTATAGCCAACATACCCCCAACCATATTAGCTGTACCGAAGGAAACAAGTTCCCTGGCAACCTGAATGGTAAATACCATACCTACAAAACTAGCTGTCAGTAAGACAATGAGTAATGATTCTGGGCCAACTATCGCCATTTGCTCAACGGTGTTACGACGATGAATTTTGCCTTTGAGGACATGGAAAAAGACTTGGCCTGCTAAATATGCTGCAGCCAACATCCGTTGTCCCCATACTCCGAAAATTAACTTAAAAGTAATCTTACTCAATAGAAATTAATAAATTAGAAGACTAAACAAAACTAATGAGAGAAATTTACCAATCTTCAACAAGATTGTTTAACCAACGTTGAAGTTTTCTGACAGATTGAGTGATTTTGAGCGATCGCTCTCTATCTTAGAAAGTAAGTTAGCTATATCAGCTGACTTGCTACTAAGTGGCATTATGACTGAACTTATTTTTACATATATGAATATTTTGCCTAATCTTCTACGTTCTTTGTTACTTACAAGTATCTTTAGCTTTGTAACTCCTATTCTGTTAATTGGGGTTAGCTGGACGAGCTTTGCCTTAATTAGTCATTTTCCCAGTTTACGGACAATTGGTCAATCTGGTGTTAGGCAAATTTGGCATTTCTTGGCCACGTTTGGTGATGGCCATCCTTGGCAAGGGTGTTTGGTAATTGCTGTCACTTTTAGTTTAGTGGGAGCGATGTTTGATACATATGTGTTCTGTCAAAATCCCAGAGGAAACTAAATTTGAGGTAATTATTGTGTATAGCAGAAGGAAGAAAGAAGAAGGAAAATCTTGCTTTGTCTAATTTATATATCTCAGGACTTACGCAGAGACTCTACTTATGGTGAGGGCGAATGGCATTCGCCCCTACATATAGTGGTTTAAAGGTCAATATGCGTAAGTCCTGTATCTGTTCCTTTCCTTCGACTGCTATATCGACGGCAAAATAGACGTTATTCCTAGCATATAGAAATTGACAGCCATATTTTTTTTGAGGACTTACGCACGCATACTAAATAATACACCATTTGTAGGGGTTAACAGCCGTTAACCCCTATCTATATTGGTTATGTGTAAGTCCTGTTTTGCCAAAAAATATATTTGTACGGAAATTGCGATCGCACAGTAGGAAGGAACCGAATTAATTATTTTTCTACTTAGATTACATTAAAGACAAGTTGAATGAAAACAACTTCAACTGAGTTTTCAAGGTAAGTTTTGGTAGTTGAAAAACTGAAGTACGGGAAATGCGATCGCATCTTTTGGTGCGCTCTAATTGCTGTGGTAAGGTCTAGATTTTGAACGGAGACGGTCAATTTTTAAGTAGGCTCGATGAACTGAGAATCAGCAATTGTACTGTTGCTTGCTAGAGCTGAAAAATATAGACTATCCTAGACAAATATCTACAAAATGTCTATGTTTTTAAGCCATTAATCTGTGTTATTATTACATACGTCTGCTAAGACCAGAGGATTTTAGCAACGATTATGGAGTGTTTTGCACTCGACTTTTCATAAGGATGAAAACCCCAGAGGGAACCCTAAACTCAATGTGCTTGAGCGGAACATTAACCTTCTTTGCCAGTAGACTTATGGACAGGTGAGTCGAAAAATCGCTTTTAGTCACCGATGAAGAGCGTGTCTAGGATTGTCTAGATTTTTAGAAGGTGAGAATCCCCCACTGAATTACAGATTACAGCGGGGGACTATATCAATCTAAAGTCTTACACACAGGATGTAGTCAAAAGACTTAAGGTAACATTTGACCAGTTATCCTTTGATAAACCGGGTCGATGAGGTCATATTACCAAAGGAGTGGCTCTGTTGGAGATTGGGATACTCACCGGGTTCGAGGTCGATGTAGTTACCACTAGCATCGCGATTTTCGTATAGCCTGATCTTATCTCCAGGGCTGTAGTTCGGCCCTTTGAATACCTTCACCGAGGAAGCCCGGTTGTCGTAGAGGGAGTAGGCACCCAGGTCGTCCACATCCTCAAATATAATCAGCTTCCGAGTTCCGTAGTTCACACCGTCGTAGAGTTCGGCTACCACTGGGATCGGACTCATCGCTGGGGCTGGTGGCACACCCTGGTTGAACTTGACCGAAGAGATCGACTCCCCGAATAACATTGGTATGTGGATATACGGATATTCACCAGGTTTCAGCACTAACTGACTACTGATATAGTTGCGGTCGCGGTAGAAGCTCACCTCGTAGTGGGCATTCGGGTCGAAGTTCGGACCCGGACGGATCTTCAACGAGCTAGTTCTGTTACTCATATTATAAAGAGCCAGGTCGGGGGTGTCTTGGCTCAAGAGCAGACGCATACCTGGATTCCCTCTCCAGAATAAATGCTGGTACAGCTCCACAATTAAGGGAATGTGGGCGTACTCCATGGACCCGGGGGAAGCTGGTTCAGACCCTGTGCCATCTCCGATGATCAACCGGGTCGATGAGGTCCTATTACCAAAGGTGTGGCTCTGTTGGAGATTCGGATACTCACCGGGTTCGAGGTCGATGTAGCTACCAGTACCATTGAAAAGGTCGTAGAGCCTGATCTTATCTCCTGGCCTGTAGTCCGGCCCTTTGAATACCTTCACCGAGGAAGCCAGGTTGTCGTAGAGGGAGTAGTGACCCAGGTGGTCCACATCCTCAAATATAATCAGCTTCCGACCTGCATAGTTTATAAGGTCGTACAGTTCGGCTACCACCGGGATCGGAGTCATCGCTGGGGCTGGTGGCACACCCTGGTTGAACTTGACCGAAGAGATCTGGTCCCCGAACCTGATTGGTCCAAAGTGGATATCCGGATATTCACCAGGCGTCAGCACTAACTGACCACCGATATAGTCGGCCTCGCGGTAGAAGCTCACCTCGTAGTCGGCATTCGGGTCAAAGTTAGGACCCGGACGGATCTTCAACGAGCTAACTGTGTTATTCATAGAATAAGGAGGAGCCAGGTTGGGGGTGTCTTTGCTCAACAGAAGACGTCGCCCTGGAGCCCCCATCCAAGGCGTGCTCGGGGTGAATAAATGCTGGTACAGTTCCACGATTAAGGGAATGTGGGCGTACTCCATGGACCCGGGGGAAGCTGGTTCAGACCCTGTGCCATCTCCGATGATGAACTTGGTTGATGAGGTCCTATTAGTAAAGCGGTGGCTCTGTTGGAGATCCGGATACTCACCGGGTTCAAGGTCGATGTAGTCACCAGTACCATTGAAAAGGTCGTAGAGCCTGATCTTATCTCCTGGCCTGTAGTTCGGCCCTTTGAATACCTTCACCGAGGAAGCCAGGTTGTTGAACTCAGAGTAGGTATGCAGGTTGTCCACATCCTCAAATATAATCAGCTTCCAAGTTCCTCCGTAGTTCACACCGCTGTAGAGTTCGGCTACCACCGGGATCGGACTCACCGCTGGGGCTGGTGGCACACCCTGGTCGAACTTGACCGAAGAGATCATGTTCCCGAAATTGATTGGTCCCAAATTTAGATCCGGATACTCACCAGGTGCCAGCACTAACTGACCACCGATATAGTCGGGGTCGTTGTAGAAGCTCACCTCATAGTCGGCATTCGGGTCGAAGTTCGGACCCGGACGGATCTTCAACGAACTCGTGAAGTTATTCATATGATAAGGAACCAGGCTGGGGGTATCCTGGCCCAACAGAAGACGTCGCCCTGGAGCAACCCCCAAGGAATTGCTGGTGAACCAGCCGTCGTAAAGCTCCACGATTAAAGGAATATGCTGATAGGGACCAGGCGGAATGATGGCAGGAACTGTGATTTTGACTGTCTTGCTGCCAACGATTTGTCCATCGGCGACCACATCAAGGGAGCCGTTGAAGACCTGAATATCTGTGGCGGCTGCGACATTGCCAAGCCAGGAAACGGCGAAGCTAATTTCATGGTCTTCATCTCTGCTGAGGGGACCATAACCGGCGCTAGGTCCGATTGCTTGCACAAACGGTTCGGTCGCACCACTCGCTACTAGGCGCACGTTCCTGATTGTGGTGATCTGTGCTGCTAACTCAGCAATAATCCGCTCAACAGCAGTATCTGGACTGACACCTGAGACTAGTATGCCCCCCGTTCTATTGGCAATCCGGGTTCCTTGTCCCGCTTCGCCCACCGGATTGCCGCAATTATTGCGGTACCAATCACTGACCCCTTCGATCGGGTTATCCAAGCCCGTCCCTTGCGCCACTGCTTTCCAAGCTCATTGCCAGCACGGTAATTTTCTCCGCCACTAGCTTATCGGTGACTGATTTCTCGGTAATGTCGTAGTCTAGGCTGGAGATTGCCTTGCATATAGGGTCATGACCTCCGGCATCACCAATCCAGACGATGATCCGCTGGGCATCGGCACGCCAACCAATGTTGCCACCTGGTGGTTCGGCCACCCGATCTAGCGCATAGAACTGAGCCTCGGGAACGTCCCTACCTGGGGTCGTGCTCCAGGTATCGACTGCTGCTTTAACGTCGGCGATATTGGCAGTCAGATTACACTGGTGCTCGAAGGCGAAGGGATGTCTGTTAGGATCTGGAGCTGGAAAGTCTTTGTAGTTGCCCACTCCAAACTGGACATCAGACCCTAAAGCCTGAGTTTGGTTAACTATATCTACCATGCCTCTCTGGACGGAGGCAATCGCTGGACCCATGCTACCAGTCGTGTCTGATAGAAAATAGACATCGACTTTAGGGACTATTCCTAATTTCGGAATCGTGACCTTAACCACTTCGGCGAAGGTCTGATCTTTTGACAGAGTCAGATCGTTGGTTGGCGGTGAAACCTGAATTGGATTACTCATATTTAAGTGAAATAACTCCTTTGAGAAAAAAGTTTTGGTTTCTGAAGTTAATTATATCATCTCCGGATAATTACTGATAAACAGGACTTACGCAAATACACTACATATAGTATATAAAAACTATAGCACTATGGTATATATAGTGTTTTATCCATTAAAATGCGTAATTCCTGATCAAAAAACTTTCTCCTTCTTCTCCTGTTCTTGTTCTTCCTTCTTCCTTCTTCTTTCTTCCCTCCTGAGTCCCCCTCCCAGGAGGGGAAATAATTGATGATTTATCTACAATAATTGATTTGATTTTTGATGATTGGAAATGTCTTTTGAAGAAAAGATATATGCTTAAGTTAAGTAATAGGAGCGTACGCCTAAATTTTTAGAGATGCCACTCAGGGGTTCTATATACGCTAACAACGATATTTTTTTGCCAGAAAATTATAGATGTTCGGTAATTGCGATCGCATAGTAGGAAGGAACCGAATTCAATTATTTTTTTACTTAGATTATATTAAAGACAAGTTGAATGAAAACAACTTCAACTGAGTTTTCAAGGTAAGTTTTGGTAGTCAAAAAACTGAGGTACGGTAAATGCGATCGCATCTCTGTAATTAACCGAACCTACTAATTACCAAGACTGAACTAAAATTAGAAACAACAACGAATTCAATCAATACATAAAACATTTATTTAGGAGGCAACAACTATGGCTATTGTACGTTTTTCTCCATGGCGTGAAATTGATTCATTACAGAAAGAAATGAATCGTGTTTTTGACAATTTTGCTCCTTATTTAAACGGTGAAGAAAAAGAAATTGCCTTTAAACCAGTAGCAGAAATGGAAGAAAACCATGATGCTATTGAGTTAAAACTGGAAATTCCTGGTTTAGAGGCTAAAGATGTAGATGTACAAGTAACTGCGGAAGCTGTAGCAATTAAAGGAGAGCGTCGTCAGGAAGTTAAAACTGAAGAAAAAGCTATGACTCGTTCTGAATTTCGTTATGGTGCTTTCCAGCGAATAATTTCTCTACCAGTTCGGGTTCAAAATGACCAAGTAAAGGCAGAATATAAAGATGGTATTTTGCATCTACATTTACCTAAAGCGGAAGCAGAAAAGAATAAAGTTGTGAAAGTAAATATTGGCTAATATTATCTCTACAGAGATGCGAAATATCAGAAAAACTGAAGTACGAAAAATGCGTTCGCATCTCTGTAATTAACCGAACTTACTGATTACCAAAACTCTACTAAAATTATCAACAACAACGAATTCAATTCATAGATAAAACATTTATTTAGGAGGCAACAACTATGGCTATTGTACGTTTTTCTCCATGGGGTGAAATTGATTCATTACAGAAAGAAATGAATCGTGTTTTTGACAATTTTGCTCCTTATTTAAACGGTGAAGAAAAAGGAATAGCATTTACACCAGCAGCGGAAATGGAAGAAAACCATGATGCTATTGATTTAAAGCTCGAAATTCCTGGTTTAGAAGCTAAAGATGTAGATGTACAAGTAACTGCGGAAGCTGTAGCAATTAAAGGAGAGCGTCGTCAGGAAGTTAAAACTGAGGAAAAAGGTATGACTCGTTCTGAATTTCGTTATGGTGCTTTCCAGCGAATAATTTCTCTACCAGTTCGGGTTCAAAATGACCAAGTCAAAGCTGAATATAAAGATGGTATTTTGCATCTACATTTACCTAAAGCGGAAGCAGAAAAGAATAAAGTTGTGAAAGTAAATATTGGCTAATATTATCTCTACAGAGAGATAGGAAAAATTAGTAGGGGTGAATAGTTTTTCGCCCCTAAAATTTATTCATACAGAAATTGAGAGATGCTACTATCTATGTTACTCAAACTGATATTATTAACTAGCAATTAGAAAAATGGTGCGTGATACTCCACTTCGTTCCGCTCACATATCCTACTACTGAGATGTTAAAGAGTGAGTAGGGTGCCGTTAGCGACAGCGTAACGCACCCCTACCCCGATTAGATATCTCCTCCAAAAGAGGGAGCAGGAGAAAGAATTGATCAATAACAGTGGGATAATTGATTTGATTTTTGATTTTTGGAGATGTCTAATGGAAAAAATGGTGCGTGATACTCAACTTCGTTCCGCTCACACACCCTACTACTGAGATGTTAAAGAGTGAGTAGGGTGCCGTTAGCGACAGCGTAACGCACCCCTACCCCGATTAGATATCTCCTCCAAAAGAGGGAGCAGGAGAAAGAATTGATCAATAACAGTGGGATAATTGATTTGATTTTTGATTTTTGGAGATGTCTAATGGGAAAAATGGTGCGTGATACTCAACTTCGTTCCGCTCACACACCCTACTACTGAAATGAAATTGCTATTTGGAACATAAATGCACAAAATCAATGTAATTGACCTTTTCTGTGGATGTGGTGGTATGTCGTTAGGCTTTCAAAATGCAGGCTTTAATATAGTTGCTGCTTTTGATAACTGGGAACCGGCAATTAAGGTATACCACCAAAATTTTAATCACCCAATTTATCAATATGATTTGAGCAAAACTGACTTTAATTATCAAACCTTTATTCAAGTTAAACCAGACCTAATTATTGGCGGTCCTCCTTGTCAAGACTTTTCTAGTGCAGGTAAGCGTAATGAAGATTTAGGTAGAGGAAATTTAACTATTTCCTTTGCTCAAATAGTGACTAATATTTTGCCTCAAATTGTTGTGATGGAAAATGTTAGTCAATTTATTAACTATACAAAATATCGCATTACTAAAGACATTTTTAAAGCTGCTGGATATGGCATTAGTGAAAAAATTATTGATGCGAGTTTATGTGGGGTGCCTCAAAAGAGAAAGAGATTTTTTTTGATTGGAATTTATGGAGAGCGAGACAAAGAAATTGAACCATACTTAGAATCTTCTTTGGCAAAAAAACCGATGACAGTTAAAGATTATTTTGGAGATAAATTAGAAATTAAACATTATTATCGTCATCCCAGAAGTTATAAAAGAAGAGCAATATTTAGTATTGATGAACCTAGTGCTACGGTCAGAGGAGTGAATCGACCAATTCCTCAAACTTATCAAAATCATCCAGGAGACTCAGCCAAATTATCCCCAGAAATTCGACCATTAACAACTATAGAGAGAAGCTATTTACAGACATTTCCTGAAGGTTTTATCTGGGAAGGATGTAAAACAAATTTAGAACAAATGATTGGTAATGCTGTTCCTGTGAAGTTAGCTGAATATGTGGCAAATAGTATTTTAGAGTATCTTAAAAATTAGGGTTTGGCAGTTAAAATAACAAACTCTCTATGTTGATTTAACAAAAGTAAATATACCTTGAAAATACTCAATCTGTAGATGACTCAGGAGCAGTAGGTAACTGAAATTCATTGGGGTTGACTGTCCTTGCTGGAGTGGGTTGTTGTTTGGACTCAGACTCAGAGGGAGTAACTGAAGAATCAGTATTATCAGTATCAGTATTGTTAGTAGCACCAGGACCTGTTTGAGGTGCGCCTGGTAAAGTTGCTAGAGCCACGCGATCACCTCCTACTTCTCGCAATAAATCTAGAACTTGTACAACATCATTGTATCTTGCTTCTTTAGGAGCATATAATACAACGACTCCGCGAGGATTAACTTGATGATATCTCCGCACAAACTTTTCAAGTTCAACCGCATTCACAGCTTGTTGTTCAATAAAAGTTTTTCCCACCTCATTCACACTTACAAGTAACATATCTTGTGATTGAGGTTTACCCGTGCTAGCTTTTGGTAAGTCAACATTAATTGCCTGTTGACGAGTTAATTGTAAAGCGGCTAAAAGGAAGAAAGTTAGAATGCAGAATATTACATCAATTAGAGGTATTAACTCAATTCTAACTTCTTCAGTGGCAGATTCTTGATTAAGTTTCATTGTTTTTTTGTTTGGAGAAAAATATAGCGCTACGCGAAAATCAGAAGTAGGGGCGAATGGCTGCCCCTACAGAAGTCAGAAGTAATCTCTGACGCTCGTTTGAGCATTTAGGAATGTCCTAAGCTTTGCTTCGACTGCGATCAAAAATAAATAAAAGTATAAAGTATCATCAATAATGACATTCAAGAAGTAGTCAGTAGTAGGGGCGAGAATGTGGTCAATGGAAATGTAAACCCCACCAACCCTATTAAAACCCTGTAGATTGTCGGGTATTAAACCCATGATCAATAAAGATAATACATTCACAAAATTTTTGCTTCTAATTGACAAATTAGTCTGAAAAAAATCAAGATGCTTTTCTATAAAAAATCATCAGCTATCTTGTCATGATTGATATATTTTTCGTTAATTATTATCTGGCTCATCTGCAGTTCTATCAATATCCCTTTCTGCTGGAGAATCTGTTGGTTTTGTATCCTGTTCTAAAGAATCTGGAAAATTATGAGAATTCTGCGTCCATGTAGGAGGAAAATAAGTATTATTATCTGGTGAATTGTATTTATTTAAAGACGTCTGTTGCCAATATTGTCGATAGAGTAATTCTAATTCATTGCCAGATTTCCGAAAAACCTTCATCTGATTAAATAACAAACTTTGAAATAATCGATAAAATACTAGACTAACAATAGCTACTACCAAACCAGCAGCAGTACTAATTAAAGCTTCACCAATACCAACTGTCACTCCCGCAGTTGAAGAAGTGCCCAAGTCCCCAAGGCGAATCGAACCAAGGGAACCAATAAGACCCAAAACAGTACCTAGTAAGCCCAACATCGGAGCCAAAGCAATCACCCCTTCCAGCAATTTATCTCCCTTACGCATTGAGGCCAACTCATCATCAGCACTAGCCTCTAGTGCCAATTTAAACACTTCAGGTTCTGGGTTTTGTAATCGCAGAGGAGCATAGAGAAAGCGACCAATAGGTTGTTTTAGAGTGCGTCTAGCCATTTCTGTCGCTATACTCCAGTCACGACGTGCGGCTTCTAATACTCGGCTAACAGTTTGTTTTTCCTTAATTAATAGATTTGTCCAGAACCATAGGCGGTCTATTATGGTACTGAGGGACAGAATTGATAAAACTAACAGAGGCCACATGGCAGGGCCTCCTTTCTGAATCAACTCTTCAAAGGTCACAGTATATTCGCTCCTGCAGTTTCAACTGATTACAATTATTTGTCTATTTACTTTATTTTTAAGTTCCTTAGAACTGTAATGCTATGGGAATCATAGATTGACAAAATTTAAATTAAATGATATAACTTAATTAAGATAAAACTATTAAATTTCTGCATCATATTTTTTCATTTTTTCAGCATTAACCTTCAGCATAATTAATTTAAGCTATCAAGTGCAGGCTTACTTTAAGTACTATAATTGAAAATTTGTCCAAAATAGAAGTTGATGACAGGTTGTACAGTAGATATTTTACAGAAAGAAGTCAAAACTCACTCGTGCAAAAATTGAGATAAATTGATAATTTTTGTATTGTTAATGATAATTTCTGTATTGTAATTTGTTTGGTTCTTAGTTTGACAAGAATTATCCTAGATAGACTAGGCTTAAGACCTCTATGATTAATCTCATAGGTGTTACTTTGGAGCTTGCAAGTTGTTAATAGAGGTTCAAAGTCCCTGATGATAATAAATAGCTGCAAAATGTGGAAATTAGCACTAGTTAAAAATTATTCTGGAAATAGAGGTAAGTATGACAGAAAAGTTATATCAGTCAGACAAAAGTAAACCTTTGAACTTGCATTATTCGGTACAAAATTCTAGATTGTTATATTTTTGATCAAACATCATCAGAATCATCCAAAATGTTTATTCCCTCCATCAGTCAGGCCATTAATTATAGTCCTTTTACTGCTACACCAGAAACTCCTGTAGAAGATGTAATTACTTCTATGAGTCTTACAGGTGCAAGTTGTGTGTTAATTGTAGAATCATCCTCTCCTTCTAATGTTGTCAGAACACCTCCAGAAAGCGATCGCACTACATCTCAATACTTAAGTAATGGTTCCAAATCTCAAGATACAAAGTTACAATCTTTAGGGCTAATCATAGGTATATTTACTGAGCAAGACTTAGTACAGCTAGCCTCTATTAGCGCTTCCCTAAGTGGATTTCCGATTGCTCAAATAATGATTAGATCCATAATAACAGCCCAACTATCGGAAATTCCAGATATCTTTGCTCTCTTAGCAATACTAGAAAAACATCAAATCACCCATTTACCAATCGTTAATGAGGCAGAAGAACTTATTGGCCTAGTGACTACCCGTAGTTTAATTTTCAATCAGCTTCAGATCAAAGACAACAGTTTAAGATTAATAGCCAACAGGCAAGGTGAACCATCTATTGATAAAAATGGTACTAAGGTCGCATCCCAAAAACAAGAATTAGAAGCTCAAAATAATGCAACAAAAACAACCTTTGACTCATCTTTAACTCTACCAGCTAACTTAATCCAAATTAATCAATTAGAACAAATCCCTGAATCTCAAATTATTCAAGCTGCATCTTCTTTATCAATTAGGCAAATTACCCAACTAATGTTTACCCATAATATTAGTTATATTCTGATTACTGAAAGCAAAGAAAATAAATCTCAAAATCAGAAATTGACTAAAATATTAGGGACAATTAGCAGTAGAGATATAGTACAACTACAAGTATTAAAAATAGATTTTAATCAAACTAAAGCTGAGACAGTTTGTAATACTTTACCAGTCCTAGTACGTTCTCAGGCCAGTCTAGAAGTAGCTTTAGGTTTAATGAAAAAAAATTATTATCTATTGCCTCTAATTGTACAAACCCCCACAGGCAAAATAACTAATATTATTACTGCTACAAAAATAATTCAACAAATACTGTTACCTAAATCATTATATCAATCATTAATTCGCTTTCATAATTATATAAAAAACACATCTATTCAACTGCAAAAAATCGATGAAAAATTCAAGCAGTCTGCTGTAGAACGGAAAAATTTAGAAAAAGTTTATCTCAAAACACAAGAAAGTACAGTTATAGCAATTGAAGGAAATCAAGATGGAGTTTGGGATTGGAATATCAAAACAAATGAAATATTTTACTCATCTCAGTGGAAAAAATTATTGGGTTACAGAGATGATGAAATTTCCCATAAAATAGATGAATGGTTAAATAGAATTCATCCAAAAGACATCGAAAAAGTTAGTGCAGCCGTTCAAGAACATTTAGCAAAAAAATCTCTTTTCTACCGAATAGAATATCGCATAAAACGCAAAAATAATAGCTTTATATGGGTTCTAGATAGAGGAAAAGCATTATGGCAATCGGGAATGCCAGTGAGAATGGTGGGAACTTTGATAGATATTACTCAGTTTAAAGAAACAGAAATAAAACTAAAATTTCAAGTAAAAAAGTACACCGAAATAGTTAATAATATTCAAGATATAGCTTTTAAAACTGATGCTACAGGTAATTTAATATTCTTAAATGAGACCTGGAAAAAAATTACAGGTTTTACTTGTGAAAATAGCTTAGGTAGAAATTATTTAGAGTTCATTCACCCAGAAGATAGAAAAAAATTAAATTCTTCAGCAGAGAATACCCCAAAAAATATAGAGTTGGTTGCTAGTAATAAAAAATTAGTTGCAGGTTGCTATCAATTGAAGTGGTTAACCAAAAATGGAAATTATTGTTCAGTAGAAATGAAGAGTACATTGATAGCTGATAACAAAGGCAATATTACTGGTATGGTAAGTACCCTCAGTGACATTTCTGCGAGGATAGCAACCCAAGAAAATTTGCAAGCTAATGAAAAAGCAATTAGAGAACTATATGAAGTTACTACTAACGCAGATAACTCTTTTGAAAGCAAAATAGTTGCATTATTAGAGATGGGATGTCGTCGGTTTGGCATGGATATAGGACTATTAGGAAAAGTTTTAGGAGAACGTTATGAGGTCATTGCGGCTCACTTACCAGAAGATTTCCTATTTGGAATAGCGAAAGGAGACGCTTTTGCCCTCCAACAGACATTCGATCGGGAAGTATTGCGCTCCAATGAACCTCTAGCGATCAGATCTGCTAAAAATTCCCAGTGGCGACATCATCCAGCATATACTGTGCGTCGCGTAGAATCTTATCTTGGCACGAAAATTTTTGTATCAGGAAGAATTTATGGCACCCTCAGTTTTACCAGTCGTTTTGCGAAGAATCAATGGAACTCAACAGATATAGAAGTTTTAAAGTTAATGGCGACTTATATCGGTGGCGAGTTGTTGCGACAAGACGCTATAGAAGGTTTACAGAGAAAATATCAGCACATTTTATTGCTCAAACAAATTACTCAAGAAATTCGCTAAAATCTCTGCCGGAAACTGCCTTATGTTTATGGGGTGCTTGATCAGAAAGATTGATTTTGCCAGAGGACGAAACCTATAAATTTTATCAGGGAGAAAACGACGATCATTTCCGTGAAATAACTGATTTACAAACACCAATTTATCATTTTATCCACGACCGGGTTTAACAAGTAGCTTATAGTCTCATTTCGCAACAAAAAAAACAAGAAACTCATCGAAAAATTGGGATGCTACTGTTAAACAATAGGGCGGATGAACAACTAGAATAAAAAATATTTTAAATTGTCAATCAACTTAATTATGGTGTGCAATTAATTACAGAAATAGAAGTAAGGGAAGAGTTAGCAAATTTAAATTTAAAACGGGAATCAAGGCTAAAGTATCTACTGCTTATAAAACAGCAATATCTTATTTTAATACAGGGATAAATCTACTGACTGAAAATAGTTGGTCTACTCAATATCAACTAACATTGGCATTATATGAAGAAGGGGCAGAAGCTAACTACTTGAATGGTGATTTTGAGCAAATGGAGAAGTTGGTTGACATTGTATTAGAAAAAGCCGCACAACTCTTGGATAAAATCAAAGTTTATGAAATCAAGATAGAAGCTGGTATTACTCAGAGTAAATTGCAAGAAGCTAGTTGTTAAAAATTACGGTCAATTACCCAAAGTAAGATGCTACCCCGGCAAACTGAATCAGGTATTTATGAATATTATTGGTAATGCTATTGATGCAGTACAACCAATGGGAAAAGAATCAAGCAATCCACCTCTCAAAATTACTATTACTACGGCAATAGAAGCAAAAAATCAAGTAATAATTAGGATAGCTGATAATGGCATAGGTATGAGTGAAGCAGTACAAAAACAAATATTTGACCCTTTTTATACCACAAAACCAGTGGGTCAAGGTACAGGGTTAGGTTTAGCAAGTAGCTATCAAGTTATTGTTGAACATCATCAGGGAGAATTAGAATGTATTTCTGCTCTAGGAAAAGGCACAGAATTTCTGATAACAATTCCCCATTTTATTGAGTGGGGGAGTGGGTAGGGACGTTCCATGCAACGTTCGTACAGAGAAGTAAACATAAGAATAATTAACAATAACTGGCGTGCTAATTATCAAAAAATTTATTCAGTCTGTGTTAATTACTTAATAATTTAAGCCTCACTTCAGTATAGTATTAGAAAGAAAGAACTAAAATCAACAGTTTTTTTGAGATTTGTATTAAAAATTTCTGTTGTCTTTAATTTCTACTAAAAATTCATATTCAAATCCACGGAAATTAGAATCTAATTCTAAAGTATATACTCCACTGATAGGCATAGTATCTGTCCATTCATTTTCATTACCTTCAATATTAGGTTCCCTTGCCATAAGTTGGCCATCAGGACTAATAATTGCCGGAAATACATCCCCAAAATTTTTGATAGTCATGGTCTGACCCTGGATCATCCTGACCCGATAGTTATGACTACCAGTACCAATCATCTCCCCTCTAACAATAGCTGTGTCACTTTCTGGGGAAAAAGTAATAGTCTCATCTACTCTGGCACAAGTGCTACGAGTTCGGTTCTTGGCAACCCAACCCATAACTGGATTAGTAATTCGTAGCCAGCCAGATTTTTCATCTGCGACAGAAACAAAGGTATTATTGTTAAGTTGAGCAACTTTATTGCCTTCTCTAACTTCTGGACTGCTACGAACATTTAGAGGTGGTTCAGGGTCGTCTACTATGGCCATACGAATTTTACACCCCGATGTTGGTGGTGTAATCACAACTGGAGTTGAATTTTGACTAACTAAATCTGAGGAATTAGGAGTTAAATGTGAAGATTTTAGTTGATGTTTAGGAACCACTGAAACTAGGTTGCTATCCAATTTTTGTGTCTGTAAAGAATTAGTAGTAAATTGTGACAAATCAGACTGAATTGTGAAATAAGCAACAGAGGTAGCACTAGCAAGGCCAGTTATTCCTGTAACGATTAGTTGTCCCATGTTGAATGACATAATTTTTACCCCTTTATCAACTAGATTTTATGTTAACTTTCTTGGCTAATTTGCATTTTTATCACAGGTATCACTATCAGCTATTAAGACAGATATATGCTGTTAATATTTTAACGATAAAATAACTATAAACATAGAAAGGAACGAGTTGGTGTTTGACTTATGTTGATGGTGAACCTGAGACAGAGAAAAAGCTTTTTCCACTGTTCCCTGTTCCCTATTCCCTATTCCCTGCTATATAGTTATTTTAAGATAACAGCTAACTAACTCATTTAACAATAGAAATATACGAAGGTGCAAAGAAATCGCGATAAACTATTAAATACAGTTAAAAGAGAAGTTCTGCAACTGCGATCGCAGTCTCTACACCATGCAGTGATAGTTAATCTTGTTCGTCAGCGACCACCCCAACAATTAAAACGTTCTTGGGATATAGAAGTAAAAGTAGGAAAGCGTCCTAGTTTTCAACTACCAGCAAAAATAAGTATTATTCAAGTTTTTGACCGAATGAAAGGAAAATTACTTATATTAGGAAATCCTGGGGGTGGAAAAACTACAACTTTACTAGAATTAGCTAGAAAGCTAGTAATTCGGGCGGAAAAAGAACCCAAAACATCTATTCCAGTATTATTAGACCTTTCGACATGGCAAGATAAAAATCAGGATATTTCAGATTGGTTAGTTAATCAAATTAAATTTAAGTACAAGATACCCGAAAAGGTTATTAGTAATTGGCTAGAAAATCAACAATTGTCACTTCTCATAGATGGATTTGATCGAGTATCTCCAGAATTATCTAAAAATTGCTTAGAAGAAATTAATAAATTATCAGTATATTTGCAACCAAAGGATTTAGTTATTTGTAGTAGTTTTGCCACTTATAAAAATTGTCGGACTAAGTTTAAATTAAATGCTGCTGTATTATTACAGTCTTTAACAACAGGTCAGATTCAAGATTATTTATTAGCAGCTAGTAGTAGAGAACTTTGGCATTATCTTCAGGATGAACCAGAGTTATTAAACTTAGCTGAAATACCATTAATGTTGAGTATGATGACTTTAGCTTATGAGGAAATTTTAATTGCTGCTTGGAGAAGAATTACTTCTCAACAGGGAAGAGAAAAATATTTATTAAATGCTTATATTCGTCGTCAATTAGGGCGAGAGAATAACTATAATTGGTATTCTAAGAGTCAGGAACCACTGCCGGAACAGACAAGACGATGGTTGGCATGGCTAGCACAACGAATGGCCGCAGATAACAGCCAGGAATTTACAATAGAAAAACTACGGCCAGCTTGGTTAGATTCTAACGGCGAGTTACAGGCATATCAGTTAATTGTTAATTTGATTAGTGTGTTATTTTGGGGGTTTATTTTTGGGTTTATTTTTACCTTGGTTTTCGATTTATACCAAGGTTTAATTCTTGGTGCTATTGGAGGTGTAATTATTGGGATGTTTTTTGGTTTGCCCGGACTAAAAAATTTTGTGCTGCGGATTATTCTATTTTTTAATGGGCATATTCCCTGGAATTATCGTCGTTTTCTCAATTATGCTGCTAGTCGTTTATTATTGCAAAGAGTAGGCGATCGCTATCAATTTATTCATCATTTATTGTATAAACATTTTACTGAAATGTAGCGCTGTGCGAAGTCAAAAGTCAAAAGTCAAAAGTCAAAAGTAAGAAATAAGAAGTAATAAATAAGAAATCATCTCAAAAGTCAAAAGTAAGAAGTAAGAAGTAAGAAGTAAGAAGTAATAAATAAGAAATAAGAAATAAGAAGTAAGAATAAAATTATAGTGGCCAATAGGAGTCAAGGATTCAGTAAGTATTTAGGGCTTGCTGGTTAAATCTCAAAGCATTGATATATAAAGACAAGTGCTTTTTTGGGGTCGAAAAAAGTGCCTGGTATCACATCTAAAACGCTCAAAAAGTTAGTATTTTAGGCTTATAGTCGGGCAGAACAATCTTGAGACAATTCTTACTCTTACCTCCTCACTCATTCCCATTTCTCCTGTCTCCTGTCTCCTGTCTCCTACCCCTACTAAAAAACTTTTTCAGCAAACCCTAGTTAACTAGAACTAATTTATAGTAGGAATTCCAGCTTTGTTAAATACTTGTTCGGCAGTTAATTCTAATCCCTCAAATAAAGAATCTCTCAGTTGGGTATCTCCCATATAAGTTTGTAGCAGTGCATCTGAATAAAAAACCGTAATGTTCCTAGCTTGACTATCAACAACCCACACTCTTAATGCTCCTGTATCTAAATAATCTTTAAGAGACTTTGAAGATTTTGATAATTCACTAGAATCTCCTGTTAATTTGTTATTAAATACAAAATTATGCAGATATCTATTATGAAAATAGGTGTTTTTGGTGCTTCTATAGATACTGAGGAAGATATTACAAATAAAGCTAGAAAGATCGGAGAAGAAATTGCTAAAGCAGGAAACACTATTATTACAGGAGCGTGCAAAGGTATACCTCTAGCTGCTGTTGAAGGTGCTAAAGCTATGGGTGGATATTCAATCGGATTTTCTGGTGCCTATAGTCGGGAGCAACATATAGCAATTATGGGAACGGCCTTAGAATTATACGATAGTCTTGTGTTAATTCCACAAGAATATAAGTACAAAGAGATGCGAAAATATTGTCTTAAGTATAGGAACGTATCTTCTGTTGCAGAATGTGATGTAGCTATTATTATTGGAGGGCGATGGGGAACTATAAATGAGTTTTCAATTGCTTATGATATGGAAAAAATAATTGGAATTCTTTCTCATACAGGAGGTGCAACAGAATGTATAAAATTATTGATTGATTTTTTTCAAAAGAAAACAGATAGTCAAGTTATATTTGATAGCGACCCAGTTAGTTTAGTTAATCAAGTATGTCAAATTAGTAAGCATTCAGCTATTAGCTATTAGCGGTCAGCTTTGCCGACAGAATCCTACAAAAACAGCAATAAAACCTCAACCTTAAGGAGAGGATTGAAATGAATATAGCAATTATCGAACCGATGAGGTACACCTACGATCCCCCTAAATCCTCCTTCTTAAGGGGGACTTTGAAATTCGCCCCTTAAGAAGGGGGGTTAGGGGAGATCTATAGCATTTTTCATGTTTTATAGAGTACAGAGATTTGGGTTTAAAGGAAGAAGGCTTTAGTTATCTAGGAGAGAAGGAAGAAGCAATGCAAGTCAACATGAGTGAAAACCGCTATAATATCTTTACCTCACAGATTAAAAAATTGCTATATCGACTTTAAAACTGGCTTTTGTAGTCAGATAAAATTTCTGAATAATAAAGCTTTGTATCGACAAAACTCAAACCAATAGCTTATAGTTGACGGCTGAATGTTTACTCAAATTATCACTGATTGTAAAAAATAAAAAAATATAATTATATGAGTCTTTCAGAATACACAATTACTAATAAGGAATTAAATGTCTTTTTAAGAGACAAGAATAAACGAGAATTTTACATGGGAGGATATACAATCAAGCATAAAAATATAGAAACAGAACAGGCTGTTATTTACAAGGGTGATATAACAAATACAGACACTCCATTATTGCTAAGGATTAACTCTGCTTGTTATACAAGCGATGTTTTTGGTTGTCAAAGATGTGACTGTAATTGGCAACTGACAAAAGCGATGGAAATAATTCATAAAGAAGGAAATGGAATGATTATATACCATTTTCACCATGAAGGTAGAGGTGCGGGTTGGACAAATAAATTGAAAAGTTATACACTCATGGATCGAGAAGCTTGTTCAACATTTGAAGCCTTTCAACGTTTAAATCTAATACCAGATCGAAGAACCTATTATTCAGCAATTTTAATTTTACAGGATTTAAACATTAAACAAGTAAAACTAATTTCCAATAATCCTGATAAAGAGAAGTTTTTACAAGAAAATGGAATTAAGGTTAACCAAAGAATACCAATAATAAGTAAAAAAAGAGAATGGCGAAATTATTTAGTATCTAAAAAAGAGCAATTTGGTCATAAAATAGACCTCTATAGAAAACAGAGAGTAGGGAGTAGGGAGTAAGCAGCAGGCAATAACTGATGTATCTAGTGTGATAATTGATTTTATTATTTAAGATGTATATTAGACATCTCAAAAAATCACTCATTAAAATCAATTATTCCTCCTTCCTGTTCCCTGTTCCCTGTTCGCTGTTCCCTCTTTCCTCTTTTCCAAAAATCACTCATTAAAATCAATTATTCCTCCTTTCTGTTTCCTGTTCCCTGTTCTCTGTTCCCTCTTTCCTTTTTCCAAAAATCACTCATTAAAATCAATTATTCCTCCTTTCTGTTTCCTGTTCCCTGTTCTCTGTTCCCTCTTTCCTTTTTCCAAAAATCACTCATTAAAATCAATTATTCCTCCTTTCTGTTCCCTGTTCCCTGTTCCCTGTTCCCTCTTTCCACTAGCAGGATAAATTATGAATTTTGCCGATCGCCTCATTGAAAAAATTACTAATACAAGCCATATTGTTGTTGGTATCGATCCTAATTTTAATTTGATGCCTACTATTTTGATACCGGAACCGGATAATTCTATAGCTATTACTAACGCACTGTTTAATTTCTCAAAAATTGTTATTGATAGTTCATACGATCTGATTCCTGCTGTCAAATTTCAATCTGCATATTTTGAACAATTTGGAACCTTGGGTATTACAGCTTTATCAAAGTCTATTGAATATGCTAAAAATAAAAATCTTTTGGTTATTCTAGATGCTAAAAGAGGCGATATTGGTTCTACATCACTAGCTTATGCCAAAGCATATTTAGAAGGTAAAACAACATTGAAAAACGGTTTGACTATAACTTCAGATATAACCGTTGATTGTATGACAATCAACCCTTTTTTAGGAGAAGACAGTTTACAGCCATTTGTAGAATCAGCTATCAACTTTAATAAGGGAATATTTATATTAGTAAAAACTTCTAATCCTGGTTTTAAATTGATTCAAGATAAAGTAGTCGATGGAAAAAATATTTCTCAGTATTTAGCAGAACTTGTCAATAATTATAGTAAACATAGCCTCGGAAAAAATGGTTATAGTTCGATAGGTGCTGTTGTGGGGGCAACATTTCCTTCAGAGGGAAATAATTTAAGAAAACTTATGCCTAATGCGATTATTTTAGCTCCAGGAGTTGGCAGTCAAGGTGGAACTATTGAAAAATTTTTAATAAATTTTGGTCGGGAAATAAAAGGTGTAATAATACCTATTTCCAGAGCTATAACATATACTTCTGACTTAACTATATCTTTGGAAAAATATCAAACAATAATTAGAAAAAATGTCGAAAATTTTGTCAGTAATTTGGAGCAAATGAAAAATGCAGAAAAATAAATTACTAATCATATTAGGTGTGGAAGGAACTTTAGGTTCTTTTCTTGCTAATTGTGACGATATAGATGCTGACATTCTCGGAATAGATATACATCAAACGACCAATAATAAAAATTTAAAATATTATTTTGATTGTGATTTCAAAGAGAGAAACAAAATTCGAGAAACCATAGAAAAAATTCCTGTTGAAAAATATCAGAAACATCTTGTTGTTAGTTGTATAGGAACATTTGCAGAACCAACATTTAATTCTACTGTATTTGAAGAAGAAAAAATATATGAAAGTATTCAGGTTAATCTAATAGGAACTTCTCATTTTGTTATTGGTTTACTAAAAAAATGTTTGGCAAAAAATATTCAAAATAGAGTCGTTATAGTAGGTTCTGCAGCTGCTTATGTAGGCAGTAGAGATATAGGTTATGGAGTTGCAAAAGCAGGTCTTAATGGATTAGTTTTAAGTTTATCAAAATCCCTCTCTTCTAAAAAAGCAGTAATAATAGGAATAAATCCAGGCATATTTGAATCAAAAATGTCAAAAGGAGTTTCTGTAGAAAGACAAAATCAGGCTGTTGAAAGTACACATATTAAACGAAAAGGAAGAATTGAGGAAATTGCCAATTTTGTGAAATATGTTGCTTTTGATGCACCAGATTATCTGACCGGTTCTATATTAAATATCAATGGAGGTCAATATACCTAAACCTATTTAAGTTGCAATATTTTGGTGGCAATTAGGAGTCATTCCTCAGTCCTCAGGAGTCAGAATTTGCTCATGTTTTCACCTTATTATAGCCAAGAAATAGTTGGTTACGACAATAGTAAAAATTCCAACAAAATACTTAACAAATCACATTAACTATTATAGCCAAGAAATAGTTGGTTACGACAATAGTAAAAATTCCAACAAAATACTTAACAAACAATAGGCAATTAAAAAATATCCTAAGTATCTCTTTCCCTACTATATAAAAATTATCACAACCAATTTAGGATTGTTATACAGCAGATTTCGGGCAAATGATGTACGGGGTAAATGTTGAGAATATTGTAGTGCGGGAATCTTGCCCGCGACGGGTGTACCTCATAACAACGGGAAGCGCTATATGTGAAAAAAATAGCATAAATTATGCCAATAATTCAACTTGACAAAATGAATCTACAAAACAATTTATTTGTGATATAGATTCATGTCTAAAGTAACTCCTAATTGAATGAAACTATTCTGCATTTTGTTAAAGCAGCATAGATTTATAATCATCTAAATATATGACATAATTTATGATTAATATTACTGAATAATTTGCTGAGACTATGAACTATTCAAAAGTAAAAAATGAAATAATATACCTAGCCGATAACGCTCCAGAAAATTATTTAATGTTGTTTAATAAAAATCAGTATATAGATGTAAAGAGTATAGAATTATCCTCCATAACATCATGTTCGGATAATCACTTATAAAAAAATCTTTTCCCTTTCAACCTTTCTTTTCCTTCTGCCTTCCTTCCTCCTAAGTGTAAGTATTCAACCGAACATGATATAACATCTTGTTTAGAGAGGGGTATCTTATACAAAGATGGTTGGAAAATTTTTAGTAAATACTATATATTTAGATTTGATGGAGATATTTTTTTGTGTGACTGGAAAGGCAATAATACTAACGAAGTTTTTAGACCTTAAATCATACAATCATTCACCAACGCCAAAATTTTTATTGTCGGTATTCTCAAGAGACATAATATAACTATATGACATAATTTATGATTAATATTACTGAAGAATTTGCTGAGACTATGAACTATTCAAAAGTAAAAAATGAAATAATATACCTCGGCGATAACGCTCCAGAAAACTATTCAATGTTGTTTAATGAAAATCTGCCTGTAGATGTAAATAGTATAGATTTAGTCTCCATAAAATCTTGTTTAGAGATCGGTATCTTATACAAAGATGGTTTTAAAATTTTTAGTAAATACTATATATTTAGATTTGATGGAGATATTTTTTTGTGTGACTGGAAAGGCAATAATACTAACGAAGTTTTTAGACCTTACATAGAAGAAGTATCGTTATGTTCAAAATTTTATTTACCAAATAGCAATAATCTAAACCTACTAGAATTAGGTTGTGGCTGTGGTATTTATGGAATTAGAGCTGCCCATAAAAAATTTGCTAAAGTTGACTCTTACGATATCAACCCTAGAGCAATAAAACTAGCAACAATCAATTCTAAAATCAATTCTCATAATTCTAATATTAAACATAATATTGGAAATCTATATGATTCTGTTAATAATAAATATGACCTAATTATCTCAGGTCTTCCATACGTTCCAGTAATGAATAGTAAACAGGCAAAGATTTATTGTAATGGTGGTTTAGATGGACTTGAAATTTTTAGAAAAAGTATGATTGGTTCAAGCGATCGCTTGGTAATTGGTGGAGAATATAGAGCATACTTAATGTCATTAGGTGATGAAAATCATGCTTCGATTGAAAAGGAACTACCAATGTTGTTTTCAAATGGTATTTGGAATTTGGAATTAACATATATCTATCCAAAACCATTTTCTTTTTATGATTGGTACTGTGATAAGAACCAAACTTTATCTGATGAAGAAAAACTATGGTTAGAAACCCTAAAAAAGCAATCTAAAAATTTCATGCATTACTGCCTAATAAAAGCCAAGTTAGTTGATAATAATTCCAAATATTTTAAAAATACAATTGATATTAAGATGTGTAAATCAGGCTATGAATATAATATACCTTATAGTAGTGGTTCAAAACAGAACAACCTTCAATAAGCATATTCAAATTATTGCCCTGCCTCGTAACCAAAATAATTGCAATGCATCACTACTAATTAATCGTAAGCATTTCCTGCGGACTGCTGCGCAAACAGCCGTCAGCTATTAGCTAGCCTCCTACGGAGGAACTGCGTTAACAGCTATTAATTTTGAGGAAGATAAAAGCAACCTTTGAAATTGAGTTTGAAGAAAAATTACTGGTAAAGTCCCCTAACTAAACCTGAGAACTAATTACTTATTATTAATTGCTGATAGCTGACTAGCTAATAGCTGAATGCTTACAATCAATCAACTGGGAAGAATTGTATTGGGAATTCCAGCTTTATTAAATACTTGTTCAGCAGTTAATTCTAATCCTTCAAATAGAGAATCTATCAATAGGGTATCTCCCATATAAGTTTGTGGCGGTGCATCTGGATAAAAAACTGTAATACTCCTAGCTTTACTATCAACAACCCACACCCTTAATACACCTGCATCTAAATAATCTTTAGCTTTAGCTGTGAGTTGACCAAATGTTTGCCCAGGAGAAATTATTTCTATTACTAAATCAGGCAAAACAGGACAAAAATCATCTGCTATCCATTCTGGAGATAAGCGCTCATAAGAAACATATAAAATTTCTGGTATTGTAAAGTTTTATTGATTTTATAGAAAAACATAGGAAAACAACTAAAAATATCTTAGACTAAGAAAGGAAAGCAGAACAGCTCGTTAAATGTTTACAAGAGGGATAATGCAGTTAGTAGAACGTACTATTATTAAAAAAAATCATCCCAATTATAAATCACTTGATGCTCTAGCTTTCTTGTCTAAAAATCTTTACAATATAGCTAACTACATAGTCAGACAAGAGTTTATTAATAAAGGAAATTATCTAGATTATAAAAAGGTTCAAAAATTATTACAATCGGGAATAGATTATCAAGCAATACCGGCCAAAGTTTCTCAGCAGGTGTTGATTCTTTTACATCAAAATTGGCAAAGTTTTTTTCAAGCTATAAGAGCTTATAATCAATGTCCAAGTAAGTTTAAAAGCCGTCCTCAACTGCCAAAATATAAACATAAACAGAAAGGAAGGAATATTTTAGTTTATACGAAACAGGCTATTAGTAAACCTCAATTAGTAAAAAATAAAAAGATATTACTATCAAAAAGTGAGCTATTTTTTGACAGTAAAATAAATTATGATTCTCTGCAACAAGTGAGAATTATTCCCAAGCTTAATTACTATGTGATAGAAGTGGTTTACGAATCCGTTGAAGTTAAATTAGATTTGTATGAATATAATGTGGCTTCTGTAGATTTGGGAGTGAATAATTTGGCTACTGTAACATCAAATAAAAAAGGTTTTCAACCCTTTATTATTAACGGCAGACCAGTCAAATCAATTAATCAATTCTATAATTATAAGAAGGGCAAACTACAGTCAGAATTAAAGAAGACTAAAAGTAGTAATAGAATCAAAAGATTATCGACAAAAAGAAATTTTAAGATTGACGATTATCTGCATAAGACTAGCAGGTATATTATTAATCATCTGATCAAAAATCAGATAGGAGTTTTAGTAATAGGAAATAATCCTAACTGGAAACAAGGCATAAATCTTGGCCCTAAAAACAATCAAAATTTTGTTCAAATTCCTTTTTTTAAGTTAATTGAACAACTAAAGTACAAAGGCAAATTAGTAGGAATAAAAGTCATAATTAATGAAGAAAGTTATACATCAAAAGCTAGCTTTTTAGACTTGGACGACTTACCAGTTTATCAAAAGGGTGTCAAACACGGATTTAGTGGTAAACGAGTGAAAAGAGGACTTTATAAAGCTTCAAATGGTGTCAGATACAATGCTGATGTCAATGGAAGTTTAAACATATTACGAAAAGCAGTCCCAAACGCTTTTAGCAATGGGATAGAGGGTGTTGTAGTTCACCCCGTTAAGGTAACACTTAATTAAAACTAAGTCAAGGAATATTTTTCTATAGATTTAGTAACTATAGGCACCCAATCTTTCCCTTGACGAGTTAATTTAACCGCCCATTCTGGAAAAACTTGCCCTTTTCCCTCGCACCATTCATCTATTAAATAAAGCAAAGCACGAGTTATTTTAGAATGAAAAAATTTCGGTGACATTTTTGCTACTGCTTTTCCATCAATAATTTCATAGGTAATATCTCCTTCTCTTGGGGAAAATTCGAGAAATTCCTGTAATGTAAGTTGATTTTTTATTTGTACCATTTTGCCTTTAAAATTATGCCGACTTTTGAGTATTTATATTGTAATATTTTGGTGGCGGTCAAGAGTCAGGAGTGATAATTTACAGCAATTTTTCAGATAATGAGGTACAATTTTGTACTCATCTTTTTTCCCTGTAACTGGAAGTAATTTTAGTGGAAATTCTCCCCTTATTAATACTTCTCCAGCAGTTAATTCTAATCCCTCAAATAAAGAATATATTAATAGAGTATTTCCCATAAAAGTTTGTGGCGGTGCATCTGGATAAAAAATTGTAATACTCCTAGCTTTACTATCAACAACCCATACCCTTAATACTCCTGCATCTAAATAATCTCTAGCTTCAGCCATGAGTTGACCAAATGTTTGACCAAGGGAAATAATTTCTATGACTAAATTTGGTGGTACAGAACAAGCGACATCTTCTTCCCAGTCTTCAGGAAAACGTTCAGCAGCAAGATATAATAATTCTGGAACAGGCATCCAATCTTTTCCTTTTTTTGTTAACTTAACTGCTAATTCTGGATAGACTTCTCCTTTGCCTTTGCACAATTCATCAATTAAATATAATAATGCACGAGTCAATTTAGAATGAAATTTTTTCGGTGGCATTTTTGCTACTGCTTTTCCATCAATAAATTCATAAATAATATCTCCATCTCCTGGTGGAAGTTCGAGAAATTATTGTAATGTAAGTTGATTTTTTAGCTGTATCATTTTGTCTTTAAAATTATGCTGAGTTCGGAGTATTTATATCCAGCTTCAATTTTTCAAACAACAATTGTTGGTTATGGGCGTTACGGAAAAAATTATATTGGAACTAAATATGCCAAAAATGGATATTTCTGGGAAATAGTATCTATTGTAGATCCAGTAATTACTTCCTCGTTATTTGCTGATAGTATTTTAGGTCAGAATCAACCACAAACTTATCTATTTCAGAGTTTTCGTCAATGGCATGATAACTATTTTAAATACTTAAATAACCAACAAAAAGCCAGACAAGTAATTGAGATAGCTTTAAAGCCAGAATTAGTTTATGAACAAGTAATGTTATATATCGAAGCTGGTGTGAAACACTTTATATTACCTAAGCCAATTGTAATAAACAAACAAGAAATGCTGCAAATCGCAGAAATAATTCACAAATATGAAATAAAAGCAGCAGTAGCTTCTCAGTGGTATTATTCAGACTTTCCTAAATTTATTAAGTGAGAAATCCCAAAAATTATCAAGGAAAAAAAACAAAAGCTTTCCCTAACTTCAAGTAATCATTCGAGTATTCCTAATTTATATAAAGTAGAAATTGATTTTTCTAAAGAAAATGGTTTAGCATATACTACAGACCCACCATTACTTGAATTGCCTCATGCTTTACAGTTACTCTCTTCAATAGGAATAATTGATTTTAATAATTATTTGTCACTTCCAGAAGTTAGTGGTACAAATACATTTGTCAATGCTATTTATCAAGCAGAAAATATTCAAGATAAAATTTATGTTCGTTCTAACATTGATATGCGACAAAATCCTGCAATCAAAAAAGAATATCCCCTATGGGATATTCAGGAACGGCGTTTAAAAATTTATTTTGACGAAGACAATACTCAGCCCAATATAGAAGTGGATTTTTGGATGAAATTTGACTATTCTGGTGATTTTGCTCTTCGTCCTGGTCAATTAATTATTAGGGATGACGACAACTTTAACAATCAAGAACAATTAATTTTGAATATTGTTGACGATCAACTATTAAATATGAACCTGAAAATTTATGCCGCATTTCAGCAGAATTTTGTAGATTTTCAAAATGATCAGAATATTTTGTCTCTTGAACGTTATCTCCCAATTGGTAAGCAAATAATGCTAATTCAAAATCTTTGGAAATCTCTTCAGTAGGAAAAAGGGAATAGGCAATTAGTAGTGGCGCGTCAAGCTTAAAATGGTGTATTGAAGTGTTTTTGTAGGTTGTTCAAAATGCTTCTTACAAAAACAACTATATCAAATCCCCTTGCTTTCAAGTGTTTTGAAGAAGGAGACAGGAGACAGGAGACAGGAGACAGGAGGAAAATTACATGGGGATTCGCTCCCCCAAGTAATGCGTGAACACCCCCGTTGACGGTGGGGTATTAAACCCACAAAGAAAATGATAATAAACCGGGTTTGTAGGAAGTAGACCTTAAGTGCTAGGTATTTGAAACAAACCCGGTTTCTACATTTTTTTATACCAATACTACCGGATTTGATATGACTTCTAACTTTGTTAAGGTTTTCTAGCACTAACGAGTGAATAATAAACATGAGTTTGAACTATTGATATTTCTTCAAACCCAACTTCTTGCAAAATTTGATTAAACTCATTAGCAGTGTATTGTTTACCCTCAGTAACCCAAAACAAACACATTGAAAATGAAGTAGCAATTGGAGGATTATCTTTTCCATCCCCTAATAATATTTCACTTATATAAATGCGACCTCCACTTGGTAACGCTTCAAAGCTTTGTTTTGCTAGATGCAAACATTTTTCCCATCCCCAGTCGTGAAAAATATTACTGAAGAGAATTGCATCATACCCAGAAGGAAAAGGTTGTTGGAAAAAATCTCCCACATAAGTATCTACTCTATCAGATAATCCAGCTTCTGCTATATATTCTTGTGCTATGTCGCATACTGTTGGTAATTCTAAAATAGTACAGTGCATTTGGGGGTAACGCCGAGCTAAGGCAAAACAAAAAGCACCAGAACCACCTCCCACATCGAGAAGACGTTTGACACCAAAAAAGTCACCTCTCAAGGCAGCACCAAGTGCAGGAGTAAGACTTTGACTGTGCATGTGTCTAGTAAAAGCTTCAGCCTTTTCTTGATCTGCTTCGTGAGTTTCCCAAATACCCTTCTCGTCATAAATACTAGACCTATCATTTTGGACAGCCTCTAGCAGTTCTGAATGTGACAAAGGGTTATCGCGCATAAAATGCAGTATACCACCCCAGTAATAAGGACTATCAGGAAGTAAAAAATTTTGTGATACCTGGGTAAGATGGAATTTGCCATTAAACTGCACAAGATAGCCTAGTGATGTCATTGCTCCTAAAAGTGCTTCAGTAGCACGAGACCCTAAAGACAAATTTGTTGCTACTTCTTCAGCAGTTGCAGGCTTTTTGTCTAATAAAGAGAAAAGTCCTAGCTCGTCTGCAACAGTAAGTGTGGGAAAATGGAACATTGATAACCATGTATCCCAAAGTGGTTTATCATCACAAGTTAGTATTTTTTGTTCTTGATTTTGATCGGAGTTTGACATAACGATTTTATTTATCCAAAATAAAGTTATTTTTTTGAAAAGTCTAAATTTGAGCAAAACAAAATTAGTATATAGCAGCTGCGGTTTAAATGCTTAACAGCTTACTGACGACTACCCAATTTATTAAAATAATTGGGTACAAAACCTCGCCTTTTCAGGTGGAGTGTTTTTGTAGGGTTGCTCAAAATAACCCCTACAAAAACAACTTCTGATTTCTAACTTTCCTTAAGGTTTTCTAGCACTAACAAGTGAATAATAAACATGAGTTTGAACTATTGATATTTCTTCAAACCCAGCTTCTTGCAAAAGTTGATTAAACTCATTAGCAGTGTATTGTTTACCCTCAGTAGCCCAAAACAGGAACATTGAAAATGAAGTAGCAATTGGAGGGTTATCTTTTCCATCCCCTAATAATATTTCACTTATATAAATGCGACCTCCACTTGGTAACGCTTCAAAGCTTTGTTTTGCTAAATGTAAACATTTTTCCCATCCCCAGTCGTGAAAAATATTACTGAATAAAATTGCATCGTAACCAGAAGGAAAAGGCTCTTGAAAGAAATCTCCCACATAAGTATCTACTCTGTCAGATAACTCAGCTTCTACTATATATTCTTTTGCTATTTCAGATATTGTTGGTAATTCTAAAATAGTACAGTGCATTTCGGGATAACGTCGAGCTAAGGCAAAACAAAAAGCACCAGAACAACCTCCTACATCTAAAAGACGTTTGACGCCAGAAAAGTCACCTCTCAAGGCAGTACCAAGAGCAGGAGTCAGACTTTGACTGTGCATGTGTCTGATGAAAGCCCGAGCTTTTTCTTGATCTGCTTCGTGAGTTTCCCAAACATCCTCCTCCCCGTAAATACCAGGCCTATCATTTCGGAATGCCTCTAAAAGTGCTGAATGGGATAGAGGACTATCGCGTATAAAATGCAGTATGCCTCCCCAATAATAAGGACTATCAGGAAGTAAAAAATTTTGTGATACCTCGGTAAGATGGAATTTGCCGTTAAACTGCACAAGATAACCTAGTGATGTCATTACTCCTAAAAGTGCTTCAGTAGCACGAGACCCTAAAGACAAATTTGTTGCTACTTCTTCAGCAGTTGCAGGCTTTTTGTCTAATAAAGAGAAAAGCCCTAGCTCGTCTGCAACAGTAAGTGTAGGAAAGTGGAACATCGACAACCATGTATCCCAAAGTGGTTTATCATCACAAGTTAGTATTTCTAGTTCTTGGTCTAGATCGGATATTGACATAATATTTTATCCAAAAAAGTGATATTTCTTGAAAAGTATAAATTTGAGAACTTAATATATATATATATATATATATATATCACGAAAATTCGGTCTCCAGAAAATTTCAAATTATTTGCTACAAATATTTGCTCCCTTTTCCCTATAGACCATAGTTTTGTAACATACTTTTTTTTATTAGTAAAGCTTGTCTACTTAAGATGATTTTTAAAAGCCAAATTGAGACAAATTACTATCTGACAACATTTCAATATTTCAACCTTAATTAGGGTTTGCGCTCAAAAGTCTTATGGGTGAGGGTAGGAGTCAGGAGTCAGGAGTTAGGAGTCAGGAGGAACGGGGAATTATAGAGGAGGTAGGAGCTAAGTTTTGTAAGAATGATTTTTCTGCCATAATCGTCCCAAAATACTAGCATGCATGAGCTTTTTCCACCGAAAAGCTAACACTTTTTTAGACCTAAAAATGCTACAACCAATATCAGTCAATGCTTTTAGATTTAATCAGCAAGCCCTAATTATTGGTGATTTATGGCAAACACACAAAAATAGTTGTGTAAGTCCTGAGAGGTTGTAACATTTTATCTAACGGGGTTTGGTCTCCTTTCCCCAAGCTAAAATGGGATGAAAAGACCAAACCCCTACAGTTTTTTTTCACAAATCATTTAGGGTTGCTATATTATGACAAAAAAATTTGGGTCTGGTGCTGAATCTTTTAAGAAGATAAAAAAAGAGAATATTCCTCAGTTCCAGTCCCCTGATTGCAGAGGTACTATTCCCTGTTCCCTGTTCCCTGTTCCCTGTTCCCTGCTATATAACTGATAACTGAAATGACTATTCAACCCCGAAAAAGATTTGCTCAACATTGGTTGAGGAGTGACAAAGCTCTCAATAAAATTGTCCAAGCTGCTGAATTATCCGACAGCGATCGCGTCTTAGAAATTGGACCAGGTACAGGCATCCTGACTCATCGTTTATTACCCTTAGCTGCTGCAGTTGTTGCAGTAGAAATTGATAGAGATTTATGTCAAAAGTTAGTCAAAAAAATTGGCGGAGTAGAAAATTTTTTATTGTTACAAGGAGATATTTTATCCCTAGATTTAGAAACAAATTTAGCACAATTTCCTACTTTCCAAAATCCCAATAAAGTTGTAGCTAATATACCCTATAATATTACCGGACCAATCCTAGAAAAACTATTAGGAACAATTGCCCAACCTGTAGCTAATAGTTATGATTTAATCGTCTTATTATTACAAAAAGAAGTAGCGGATAGAATCTGCGCTCGACCAGACTCAAAAGCTTATAGTTCCCTATCAGTAAAAATTCAATATTTAGCAAACTGTGAATTTATTTGTGATGTACCTGCCAAGGCATTTTATCCCCCACCCAAAGTTGACTCAGCAGTAATACGACTACGCCCTCAATTAATAGAACCCCAGGCAAATAATCCTAAACAAATGGAAACATTAGTTAAATTAGGTTTTTCTAGTAAACGGAAAATGTTAAGGAATAATCTTAAGGCAGTTATTGAACGCGATCGCCTCTTCCCATTACTAGAAAAGTTAAAAGTAAATCCTCAAGTTCGTGCAGAAGATTTAAGCGTGCAGCAGTGGGTAGCACTAGCAAATAGCATAGAACCCATTTGAGAACTATCTATTTAGGGTTTGCGCTCAAAAGTCTTATGGGTGAGGGTAGGAGACAACCCACCCCTCGCCCCTCCCCCTCCCAGGAGGGGAATACAGGAGACAGGAGTCAGGAGGAATGAGAATTATAGAGGAGGTAGGAAGAAGAGTTGTCCCAAGATTGTTCTGCCTTTGTTTGCCCTCAATACTAATATGCATGAACTTTTTATACCAAAAAGCTAGCAATTTTTTCGCTCCAAAAAGGCTAAAACCTTTATCCGTCAATGCTTTGAAATTTAATCAGCCAGCCCTATCTATTTCTGGATTCTGAATTCTGATTCACTATCTTATTGCACCGATGCTACCGGATTTTATATGACTTCTGACTTCTGACTTGCGCGTAGCGCTATAGCTCTTACCCCATAGCAAGAGCTAGATACACCGGATTCCACTTTGGTGAGGTACACCCGCGCGAGCAAGATGCTCGCACTAAGAACATTTAATGATTAATATCTGTACTTCATATGCTTGGAATCTGCTGTAATTCGATCGCTTACTTAGTCAAAAAGTCCTTTTTTTTCCCTTTTTTTCCTGACAATTATAATTACAGGTTGTGCATCTTCTGGGGTTTCACCTGATGCTTTCAGTTGTTTGATCATTTTTCCTATGTTCTTGGATATCTTACCTTCACCTCTCTGCAAATCACGGATATCTTTACTTTTAGCCGTGCCCATCTCTAAAATAATGGTGTTTGTTTTTTGCTTCATCTTTTTCTTCATTTTTTTCTCCTTGTTATTTATGGGTATTAAATTAAGTACTTGTATGTAATTTTAGTTACAAAACTCAAAGCCCTTGGTCTACATTTTAAGTTGTCTAATATTTTAAGCTTTTGATATGTCAAATAAAGTAATAGTGACTGTTATAACTTGTTAACCCAGCAGTCTTTTCTGTGTTTTTTGTGATAAAAATTTTAGATTTCTTAACTGGCCAACAATATTTGACAAAAATTGGACAACCAATACAATACCATACCATTTCTCAAAAACTTTTCAACTTGGCTATTGAGTAGGGAACACGGGGAAAGTTATTCGGTTATTTTTAATTACTTAATTAGGGTTTGCGCTCATATCTTATATTATCAGCTTTTTATTCCCCCTTCCGGAGCTGTTGCCTGCGCGCAGCGCTATAGAAACCCTGTAGAGAAGATGTTGGTATAGCAAGGAACGAGTTATTTAGGACATAGAATAAATAACAAATCCAATTTCAAATACCTAAAACATGAATTTAATTGGCCAAGAATTTCAACCCATAGCAGCGATCGCCACAACTCCCACAGCAACAAAATTATTACAACCTATTTGTCAGACAATGGGGGCAACTCTGTGGATACCAGAGTCTTGTCAACAGGCAATAAATTCTACTGTCAATGCCGAAATTTACACCGACTCTCTGAAAAATCATCTAGCAAATATTTGGCAAAACTATAGTGCTATAGTTTTCTGTCTCGCCAGCGGTGCAGTTGTACGTTTAATATCTCCACTTTTAAAAGATAAATATTGCGATCCAGCAGTAGTCGTTGTAGATGAAGCAGGTCAATTTGTCATTAGTTTATGCAGTGGGCATCAAGGTGGTGCTGATAAACTAACTAATGTACTCGCCCGCCTCCTGAACGCCATCCCAGTTATTACAGGTGCATCACATAATTTAGGATTACCTGGTATTGATATTTTGGGTAAACCTTTTGGTTGGCAACAAGGGGAGGGAGACTGGAATAGAGTCAGTGGAATAGTTGCTAGAGGAGAAACTGTACAAGTAATTCAGGAAGTGGGTTCGACCTTATGGCAAGAGCATCTACCCCAGAATCATCCGTTTTATTTTGGATTTCCAGAAATAGGCGATCGCTCTGCTCCTACTCCCAAGGCCAGAATTTGGATTAGTTTTACTAAGCGCCAGTTTTCTCCAGATTCAGATTTACCGAAAGTGCAATGGCATCCACGAGTTTTGTGGATAGGGGTTGGTTGTGAAAGAGGTACTTCTAAAAAATTAATTGCAACTGCTATTCAACAAGTATTTCAAACTAATCATTTAGCAAAAGGAGCGATCGCTGGAATTGCCACTATCGATCTTAAAGCTGATGAAATAGGTTTAGTAGAATTTTGTCAGGAACAAAATTTACCCTTGCAGACTTTTCCTTCAGAGTTATTAAGCTGTGTTGAAGTACCTACTCCTTCTAAGATTGTTGCTCAGGAAGTAGGAACTCCTAGTGTTGCTGAAGCTGCTGCAATTTTAGGGGCAAGAGAAGTCAAAAGTCAAAAGTCAAAAGTAAGAAGGAAGAAAGAAGAAAGAAGAAGTAAGAAGGAAGAAGTAAGAAGTAAGAAGGAAGAAGTAAGAAGTAAAAAGTGGATGAGGAATCAAACCCCAACCAATTATAAATACTGTGTAGACGACGGAATATTAAACCTGAAAGAAAAAGATAATCTTAATTTAGAATCAAAAGAGAATACCGACAATTTATCCTCAACTTTTCAGGGAATTAATGAAAGTAATTTATTAGTTAGTAAGCAAATATTTCGTCTAGAAGGCGAACCAGGAGCAGCAACTATTGCTGTAGCTGTATCTAAAAAAGAATATACAGGAAGAACAGGAAAACTATTGTTAATTGGCACTGGTCCAGGAAAATTAGAACAGATGACTCCTGCAGCTCAAATGGCTGTTAGTTATGCTGATGTTGTCATTGGTTATTCTCTTTATATTGACTTAATTCAACCCTTATTAAATCCTGGGCAAATCATAGAAAAACTACCTATTACTCAAGAAAAAGAACGAGCAGAAAGAGCAATTGAATTAGCAAATTTTGGCTTAAACGTCGCAGTAGTGTCTTCTGGAGATTGTGGAATTTATGGCATGGCAGGATTAGTTTTAGAGCAACTTCGAGCCACAGGTTGGGATGGCAAAATTCCCATAGTAGAAGTATTTCCTGGAGTTAGTGCTTTACAATCTGCTGCTGCTAGAGTTGGTGCGCCTCTGATGCACGATTTTTGTGCTATTAGTTTGAGCGATTTATTAACACCTTGGGAGGTAATAGAAAAGCGTTTAAATGCTGTGGCAATGGCAGATTTTGTTGTGGCACTTTATAATCCTAAATCCCAGAAAAGAACAGAACAATTAGTTAAAGCTGTGAAGATATTTTTAGAATATCGTAAACCGGAAACTCCAGTAGCAATTGTCCGGTCTGTTTATCGAGAAAATGAGGAAATTACCTTGACAAGTCTGGATAAATTATTGGAGTTTTCTATTGATATGTTGACAGTAATTTTGATTGGTAATGAATCTACAGGTATTTACAATAATTGGATGATTACACCCAGGGGTTATTTAGGATAAGTAGGCAGTGAGGGAGTGGGGGAGTGGGGGAGTTGCATCCAACGTCCCTACAGAGAAGTAAACATAATATAGCAATGTGCGCTGGCATATTGACAAATTGCAGGAGGTGTCCAATAGCTAAAATCTTATATTATCAGCTTTTTATCATTTTCTTTGTGGGTTTAATACCCCACCGTCAACTGGAGTGTTCACGCATTACTTGGGGGAGCGAATCCCCATGTAATTTTCCTCCTGTCTCCTGTCTCCTGTCTCCTGTCTCCTTCTTCAATCCCCCTTCCGGAGCTGTTGCCTATTGCCTGCACGCAGCGCTATAACCCACATTCCGCACCACAAAATGTAGTATCGAATCAGGAGTCAGGAGGACTGAGTCAGAATTTAGGAGAAAATCATAGCTGTTGTGATTGAGTAAACAATCAAGCAAGTATTTATGCTTAATTGTTTACTCGGAATTTGATCAACGAAAAAAGTAATTGAGATGATTTGCATAGTATAAATACCTACCAAGCTACGGATTTCTATACTACTTTTAACATTACAAATTGAAGTGGGGAATGTGGGTAATAATAATTAATGCTAACTAGGGTTTGCTGATTAAATCTCAAAGCATTGATAGATAAAGGCTTTAGTCTTTTTCGGGTCGAAAAAAATGCCTGGTTTTTAGTGCCTCAAGCTCATGCGCATGAGCATTTTGGGCAAGAGTTGGGCAGAAAAATCGGCGTTGCTTAAATGTAATGATAATTAGACATCTACTCCACCCATAGGCAGTAGGCAGCTTTGCTGTAGGCAGTAGGCAGTAGGGAACCCACCCGCAGGCCCCGACCGTGGAGGGGAAAGAATTGATAATTTCTTTGGGATATAGATATTGATTTTTGATTCTTGGAGATGTCTATTCGCTGAAGGTAAAATTGAAAAACTGATGTTTTGCGCCCAAAGTTAATCTCAAAATCATTACCACTCAGCAACGCCGAAAAATCAAGGGACAAAACATCCAACTACCTCCTCTATAATTCCCATTTCTCCTGACTCAGTCCGACTGACTTCCCCTCCTGGGAGGGGGAGGGGCGAGGGGTGGGTTGACTCCTCCCCGAACCCATGCATACTTTTTCAGCAAACCCTAACTAGGGTGGGAATCATCAAAAAGGTGATTATGTCTATATTGTTTACTTAATAATTGAAGTGCTGCCTAAGTATGGCATTAGTTCAAATTTTATAAGTTTAATATGAGGAATAATAAATTATGGATACAGATAATATTGCTAGTATCACAGCAGATGGAAAACTTGAATTACCAACAAAAATTCAACCCCAAATCAAACCAGGTGATTGCTACAAAATTTCAATTAGAGAAGACTCAATAATATGAGAAAAAATTCAGCAACCCCTAGACTTAAATGATTGGTTTCGACGTATTGAAGAATTAGGACTAGATCCAAATCAACCTTCTCTTCAAGAAATTAGTGAAATGGTAAAAGAAGTTAGACGGGAACGAAAGTTTGATCAATGAGAGTTGTTCTAGATGTAAATGTTTGGACTTCTGCTAAAGCTAATGTTATTGTTACTGGCGATTTAGATTTACTGATTTTTTCAGAATTTCAAGGCATTCCAATCTTGAAACCCATAGATTTTATCAGTCGTTATTTTCCTGCTAGATAAAATATGATATTGATTTTTGAAGCGATCGCTCCTGAAACTAGCAACCTACTTACCGAGAAATTGTGGGTATGCGCCTCCCCTTTTAAGGGGAAAAAAGAAAAAAATTTTTCCTTTTAGTCAATCCTTTTCTTTTCAAGGAGAGGTAATAATTAATTATTAATTATTAATTATTAATTGTTGAACATATCTATAGCAATCCTATTTTATTCGTGTCAAAAATCTTACTGCTTTTTAGGGAACACTTAACTGGGAACAC
Organism: Okeania sp. SIO2C2; assembly: GCF_010692625.1. Classification (NCBI taxonomy): domain Bacteria; kingdom Bacillati; phylum Cyanobacteriota; class Cyanophyceae; order Oscillatoriales; family Microcoleaceae; genus Okeania; species Okeania sp. SIO2C2. The sequence continues at coordinate 289,175 of NZ_JAAHGM010000011.1, read as the reverse complement.
TTAACTGGTAAGAGTTTCAGTTTTTTTATTTACTTTTTGATTTGTCACGACCTATTTAGGATTGCTATATATTATTATAGCGGTTTTCACAAAGGTAGACTTGCATTGCTTCTGCCTTCTGCCCTCTGCCTTCTGCCTTTAAGCCAAAATCTCTGTATTCTATGTTAATGAAAATTGCTATAATAATTAATGTTAAAAGCAGCAACTATTGCTGTAGCTCTATCTCAAAAAGAATATACAGGAAGAATTGGATGAGTATATATATTCCCAACCAATTCTAATTACTCTCAAAAAGAAATAAAAAAACCTGTTTCTCCTTTATTAGTTGTTGCCTGTTTCCTATTACCTTGGATTTTATCTAAAACAGTCTGAGAAATAACTAATTACCACCAAAAGTAGGCAGTGAATCAGAAGGAGGAGCTGTCATTACTGATGAATTATAGGGATTAACTAAATCAGGAGTTCTAATGACTGGCGTACTAGAAAACTGTCGCCTTTGTTCCTCTATATAAAGCTGATTGATTAGGCGTAAGTCGTCAGAAATAGCTTCATCAGGAAACCTTAATATACCGAAATAACGACCTATTTGATTCAAAAACTCTGTTTTCTCAAAAAAGTTACCAGAATATCTTTGACTTGCTTCGTTAAACTCTTCTGCAAAAGGTTGATATGTACCAACAGGATCTTCAGGATGTCCCGCTTGAGCAATTTGGACAGATGTTAGAGTCGCGATCGCTGAAAAAATCATTATGCCACTAAGGCTTTTCCAATTCATGGCCATACCTTATGATTTATTGTAGATTATTACTGCTAAATTGGTCATATTATAGCAGTGAGATTATATAGCGCTACGCGCAAGTCAGATAGGGGAGCCGCCGGATTGGTGACCTACAGAAGTCAGAAGTAATCCCTGATTAACTTTGAGCGTTTGTAAATTTTCTAACCTATTTGCGTAGTGCTATAAGGCAAAAAATTATATATAGCAGTTTCGGGAGTTATGAGGTACAGAGATTAAGAATTGAATGAATGCAAGTGCGGGCATCTTGCCCGCTTCGGGGTGTACCTCACGCTTAGTGTAATCTGCTGTATTTTGGAACTATTTTAATTAAAAGTATGACAAATCAAATTTCATCCTTAGCTACTCTTGATTTAACCATCATCAAACAAGAACTACTCGATTTGTTATGTAATTTAGCTTATCGCGAAGGAGATTTTGTCTTATCTTCTGGACAACGTAGCTCCTATTACATAAACGGTAAATACGTTACTCTTCATCCCCAAGGTGCTTTAGCAATTGGACGGTTATTATTATCCATGTTACCTGAAGATACTCAAGGTGTAGCAGGTTTAACTTTAGGTGCAGATCCAATAGTTACTGCTGTTAGTGTCGTCTCAGCTTATGAAAATCGTCCAATACCAGCTTTAATTATCCGAAAACAAGCTAAAGGACATGGCACAATGGCTTATATAGAAGGACCTTCACTAGAAGCTAATGCCAGAGTAGTTGTTTTGGAAGATGTTGTTACAACTGGAGCTTCAGCAATGCTAGCTGTTAATCGACTGCGAGAAGCAAGCTATCAAGTCGAGCGGGTTTTTGCCCTTGTAGATAGGGAGCAAGGAGGTCGAGAACTTTATCAAAAAGAAGGTCTTCAGTTTGAGTCAATATTTACTATATCAGAGCTACAAGAAAATCTGAAAAATATTAGCCAGAAAAATGACGACTAAAGCAGATTATACAAATTCAGAATGGGAGTTATTGTTGCAAGCAATTACTTTAGTTTCGATGATAATTATTACCTCTGAATTTACACTTTTTTCGGCTGTTAAAGAAGTATTTACTTTTAACAAAGAAATTAAGCACGCTAAGTTAAATTATCAGGATAATCAACTGGTTCATAATTTGTTGGTAGATATTGCAGAAAAAACAACTCGAATAAATGAGATAGAAAATGCAGTAAATTTTACAGAATTTCTGGAAGATGCACAAGAAAAAATAAAAGCTGCAGTAGCGATCGCTCATCTTAAAGCGACTCCGAAAGAAGCTCAAGAATACAAAGAATTTCTCTATGAAATAGCGACTCAAATAGCTAATGCTTCTGGAGAAGGAATATTTGGTACAGGACCTAAAATTAGTCAACAAGAAGCTATAGTTTTAGAAAGACTTAAAATGCTTCTTGAACTGGATTGATTTAATTAAATTAGTTCCTGTGCAAAATGATTTGTATTCTTGATAACTCAACTATATTTCCTGTTCACAACCCCTGTGTTTCCTACTTCTGCTAAATTAATCTTCTCTCCATTCTTCCCGACCAATTAAGTCAACAATATTGTCTATTTACCCCTATCAATTTGTTTGTTCGCCGATGGAGGTGCCTCAAAAGTAGTTTAGTCGGGTAGATTGTGGTTTGCCGGAATCTGGTTTTGTTTTTGCCTGTTTTAACCGTCACTATAGAACCCATTTGAGATCTATTTAAAAAGAGATGGGGAGATGGGGAGATGGAAGCAAATTTCAACCTGCTTGGTGCACTACCTGGTGCGCTATCGGGCGGTGAGTGCAGTACGCCCTTCGGGTTCCCAAGGGGCTGTGGGCCTCAGCAGGTTCTGCCCGATAGATGCCGCGCCGAATTGAAGCAACTGCCGTACGCAAAGCGTTTCTGTTAGCGTAGCTCCTCCGGAGGAGGAAAGAGATACCCGAAAGACCCGGGGTATCATCCGCTTTTGGCCCTATTCTAGTTCCTGAATCTCCTGACTTCATCACCGACTGAGTTCTGAGAACGGCAGCCAAAAGCACATACCCCGTGCAAAGATACGATCGGGGGTTCTATAGAACTGCTAAATTTAATAATTCTTCATAAATCAACAAGTAAAGAATTTTAACTTCCCTGGCGGGAAGTCCCGCGCTCTCCCGTTGGCGGAGCAAGTGCGGCAGCTATTAGGGGAGCGGAGGGATGGGAAAGCTAAGGCCAAGAGTCGGATACCTCCACAAATAAAACCTTCCTATACCCTTGACAAGCTAGGAGGTATGCATGTTATTATCAACGTCAACACAAGGGGAGGACATCACCTCACACGAAACAGCGGTTATTTTTTTCATGACTGAAGAATCCTGCGTTGTCGCGCTATGCGCAACGTCGGGAGTATGTCAATATACAACTTTCCTGAATGATGAGGTATTATTTAGGATAAACCTCTTTACCCTACAGTAGGGTGTGTTTTCGGCTGTTGCTGACATGAAACGCTGCGCGACATGAAAAGCGTTTCGCTGCGCATTCATGTCACGCAGCATTCCGTAGGAAAGCGAAACGCACCGAAATATTTGGAATAGGCTAGATAGACGGTGCGTTACATTTCATTAACGCACCCTACTGGGCTTTTTGATTACCCTCGATCCAATCCCAAAAAAGTGCTATAGTAAAAGACTAAGCTAGGGGTGCCTAGATATTAGGCTGAGAAATACCCTTAGAACCTGAGACTGGTTAATACCAGCGGAGGGAAGCTGTTTATTAAAGGAATGAATATATGCGGACAGAATGGATCGCCAAGCGTAGTGGACACAAAAATGTCTCTCAAATGCACTATGCTCGTCAGGGAATCATCACTGAAGAAATGGACTTTGTGGCCCAACGAGAAAATCTCCCTGCTGAGTTAATCCGCGAAGAAGTAGCAAGGGGACGGATGATTATCCCTGCTAATATTAATCACACTAATTTAGAACCAATGTGTATTGGCATTGCTTCTAGGTGTAAAGTTAATGCTAATATTGGTGCCTCTCCCAACACTTCCGACATTGAGAAGGAAGTTGATAAACTGAAACTGTCTATTAAATACGGTGCAGATACCGTTATGGACTTATCCACAGGTGGCGGTAACTTGGACGAAATTAGAACTGCCATTATCAACGCTTCACCAGTTCCTATCGGTACAGTACCAGTTTACCAGGCAGTAGAAAGTGTTCATGGCAGAATTGAAAATTTAACTGCTGACGACTTTCTTCATGTTATTGAAAAGCACGCTCAACAAGGGGTAGACTATCAAACTATCCATGCCGGAATTTTAATCGAGCATCTACCTCTAGTCAGAAGTCGTATCACTGGTATAGTTTCCCGTGGCGGTGGAATTATTGCTAAGTGGATGCTACACCACCATAAACAAAATCCTCTTTATACTCACTTTGATGACATCATTGAAATATTCAAAAAATATGATGTTTCTTTCAGTTTAGGGGACTCTTTACGACCTGGTTGTACTCACGACGCTTCTGATGAAGCGCAATTGGCAGAATTAAAAACATTAGGTCAATTAACTCGCCGTGCTTGGGAACATGATGTCCAAGTTATGGTAGAGGGTCCAGGCCATGTACCCATGGATCAAATTGAATTTAATGTTAAGAAACAAATGGAAGAGTGTTCGGAAGCACCTTTCTATGTTTTGGGTCCATTAGTCACAGATATTGCTCCTGGTTATGACCATATTACTTCTGCTATTGGCGCGGCAATGGCAGGTTGGTATGGTACAGCGATGTTGTGTTATGTTACTCCGAAAGAACATTTAGGTTTGCCTGATGCTGAGGATGTGCGAAATGGGTTAATTGCTTATAAAATTTCTGCCCATGCTGCGGATATTGCTCGTCATCGTCAGGGAGCAAGAGATAGGGATGATGAACTTTCTGCTGCTCGTTATAATTTTGATTGGAACCGTCAATTTGAGTTATCTTTAGACCCAGATCGAGCTAAGGAATATCACGACGAAACTTTGCCTGCGGATATTTATAAAACTGCTGAATTTTGTTCTATGTGCGGACCAAAATTCTGTCCGATGCAGACTAAGGTTGATGCTGATGCTTTGACAGAATTAGAGAAGTTTTTGGCTCAAGAAAAAGAACCTGTAACTCAAAGTTAATAGCTATTTGGCTAATCTATTTTAACTTGTCCTAACCTGAATGCGTAGTGCTATATCTTCTATGAATCCACAGTTTTCGGATTGAAATACACGCTCTGATCAACACAGAGACTGTTTGACATTTTCAAAGTTAGAACAAGTTTTAGAACTGGGAAACCATAGATCGGCGATGATTAGTTGAGAACCATATAGTTTACACTTGTACTCTAGCTGTCTACGAAACTCATAAAATTCCATATCTACTATAGCTTTAGCTAACTTCTGCTATAGCTTTAGCTAACTATAGAACCCATTTGGTATCTTTGCGGTGCGTAAAAATTTTTGAGTTACTCAAAGGTTCTTACTTAGAGGCAATACAGGAAAAAGTGGATGCGATCCCGCGCCCTTCGGTTATCTCTTTCCTCCGGAGGAGGAGCTACGCTAACAGAGACAATTTGCGTACCGCAGTTGCGTGACTTTTGGCGGGGTGCCTATCGGGCGGACGCAGGTTCCGCCCACAGCCCCTTGGGAACCCGCAGGGCGCACTGCACTCACCGCCCGATAGCGCACCAGGTAGCGCACCAATCAGGTTGAAAAATACTCGCTCCACACCTCCATCACCCCATGCTGACAAGGGTAGATTTTTCATCACCCTCGGGTATGGGGCGCGAGTGTAGTCCGAAAGGAGAATACAGCTCTTGCGTGAAGTTGGCAGCGTCGGGTCAGACCAGACCCTGTACTCCCCACACTCCCCATACTCCCCCTGTATTTCTAAATAGGATTTGCGCTCAAAAGCCTGAAAATGGTTGACTTGTTATTCAAAGAAAGCTGATCATAATCAAAATTTATCATTATTAATTCAACTATAAGTTGAAATGATTAAATAGACCGCAAAAACAGTTTTTGGAGCAAAAAAGTACAAAAAAAGAGAAAAAGCCTCTTCCGGTGAGGGTGGAAAGGTTAATTACTAGAAAAGTAATTGCGATCGCGCAGCGGAACGGAGTTCTATCGCAGTTGTGGAAGTTTCAGAAAGTTTAGCCATCACTTTTCCGAGACTAAATCCTCTTTTTGCTTGCCCAAATTTACCCTCAACATGGTTCCGTAATCTTTCATCTAACTGAGCTTGTTTCTTCGTTTGTTTATCAATAGAGTTGTCGCTAAATAGAGGGAAAAAATCGCTCCAAACTAGACAGAGCAATCATTCCAAGGCTTTTTAGTCTCCAATAGCTAGAATCCTTATAGAACAAGGTTTTTGGGGATTTTTTAAGTTATAAAGCGACAAGTCTAATATTTTTGGGTGGTCTCCCCAAGGGAGGACTGCCTTGTCTGTACATGGTGTGTGCAGTTATAGATACCTGGAATAAGAGTGTATTTTAGCTCAAAATCAAGTACAATTTCCAATCAAAAATGCCTTAAATCTTTACTATGTAAATTTTTGAGATTTATTCAGCAAACCCTAAATAGAACCAATTTGGAATCTATAGAACTTTGGTTTACTCTGCTGATGGTAGAGAAAAAATAGCAAAGGATATTAAATTTCGGCGTTGGTAAATCAAGAGATGAAACTTTCAGACTAATCCCCTTCTGACTAACTCTAAATGTTTAACTAGATTAAGTAATGGGTATCACCCCTGCGAGAAAATCATCTTATATCATGTTCCCCCTCCGGGGGAGCTACGCTAACGGACGGGTCAGTTATAAATAAAATTTAAGAACTGACAGTACCGAAGAAATACTGAAATTATCTTTACTTTTGTTCCTTCCTTCTTTCTTCCCTCCTGACTTCTGAGGACTGAGGACTGACTCCTCGCATTGTCTCCATCCTAAATCTTATATAGCTGTTGACAATTTCCGATTCTTTACCAAACCAGAAACGTTTAAATCTTCCAAAATAATTGTTTGGTTTTCACGAATTATTTCAGTAGATAACTTATGTAGGAAATCCGTTCTAGTATCTTTAAGTTTGGGATGAAATTTAGCTATTCTCAGCCTAGCTTTTTCGTAATTGCTTCCTGCTACCTCCGTTTCAGTCACCGCTGGCTTTACAGTTTAATTGTTAATAAACGAATTTGATATTAGACATTACGAAAATAAATAAGCCTTTGATTTAACCATTAAAAAAATTGGTAACGAATAATTAATATTTAATAAAATAATTAAAATATAAGAGTAATATCAATTATTTCCCTAAACCTCACAATTTTCAAATTTTGATCCGCTGTTCCCTGTTCCCTACTACTTTTTTTACTATTTGTGGGTAAAGAGGGTTTGATGGTTGGAGAAAAATTTTTAATTTAAACTCTAACAAAAGACAGTTCTACCTATATTTAAAGTTTTTAATTCTTTGTTTTTTAGATTATTTATACACATAAGTGGTATAGATAGTCTAAAATAGATCGATGGTGCTAACACTGAACTAGGTAACTCAATTTACCCATGCTTCACCAGCCAAAACATCAAGATATTAGACTTTTTCTTTGGACTAATCTTGCTGACTCTTTTGACTGGCATATATAGCACAAAACGTAATTTTTGTCAACCTCCCACCTCGCCGTATCAATGAAGCTAGGATTAGGAGCATAGGAATAGCACTGTGGCTCATACATTTATACTAGAATCAGGCCAATGGACAATAGAAGGAAATTGGCTAGAGCGTAATGGAATGTTAATTACTGTTAAGGGTAAGACTATTGTTACATGGGACCGTACAGATTGGTTCTCTATGGTGACAAAACTGATATTTCCCAGTCAAGACCGTGAGGACATTATCTTACAATACAGAGGACGTCTCGACAGTGACGAACGACACTATACGTTTCTTCTTCAGCATAGCGAACTAGGAAAAATAGAAGGAGAAGGATGGCTGGGCATTAATTCAATTATTCAGCGCTATTGGGTACTGGGAAATGATGTCCAACGTCGTAGTGGCTTTGAAACTTTACTACGCTTAGACCAAGAGCGATATTATTTTACTGGCGGGATTTTAAGTGGTGTTTCTTTGAATAGTGCTATGGAGGCAACTATAGAGCGTCAACCAGACTAATTAATAAACAATTATTAATATTTTTTAGTATTCTTGAGTATTCTTAATTTTTGAGTTAGTCACTCAATGATGTTTTTAATACTTGTAATAATTGCAAATTGATAGCAATACACTTAAATAATGTCAAATAATATATATTAATATTAAATAATCAATCGCCTAAAGTTGTTGTTAACTAAACTTCTTAGCTCATAAAATCTTAGTTTTAAGTTTTGAGTTGAGTGAAACAGTATTAGTTGACGCCCCACGATCCCCAACTCTCTTTCATTAGTTTGAAACTGAGTGAGAGAAAGAGGTCGTCCCTAAGACAACTTCCGTTTTAGTCAAAATCAGGGTTAGATTCTAATCCCCACTTATGTTTTAAAAATTGTTGGTAAAGAGTTTCCCTCATCAACATCTGTTCATATAATTGAACCAAGCAATCTTGAGCCTGTTGTAAACTCATCTGGCGTACCTGAGTCTCAAAAGACCGAACACTAAATTGCTTTTCCAGTGGCATTTCCATCGGTTGGTCCATAGTTTTACTCCATATTCATAGTAACAACTATTCACTGAGCCTACTTCAGAGTAAAATCAGTAAATTTAGATACAAAAAATTTATCTGGATTGCTCCAAATATGCCTTGTTAGATTCAGCGATCGCCATACATTTTCTACAACTGCGAGAATAAATATGAATATCGCATCATGTTACAAAATATAACAAATATTTGACAAAACTGCCATCATTTTTCTCGTATCACAGATATAAAAAGAGCAAATATTGAGAATTTTCTTCTGCCTTAAAGAAATCCTAGATAACAGTCAAGAGTAAAGATGCTCATTTTGAACAAATTTCTGATGAGTAGACAATTTCTCAAAAGTCTTAAGCAGAAATTTAAACAAGTGGAGTTCTCTTAAGGTTTATTTCACAAAGAGGGGATCAAATCTAAAAATAAGTAGTATGCTGAAACAAGTAACTATTACGACTAGCATTATTAAAAATGTTTTATAAAAAATCTAAGTACAACTTATTGGCCATAGCTATAATACTCAGCTTCGTCAGCACTACTTCAGCTGATGCTTCGACTCTCAAACCAAGAGCAAAACAAACCCAATTAGCGAACACAACAATTATTGCCCTTGAAGTAGAAGCCAAAGAAGAATTCGATCGTGGGGTGAAACTCTACAAGGAAGGAGACCTGACATCAGCAGAAGCAGCATTCCGCAAAGCTATTGAATTAGATTCAGAATTTGCAGAAGCTTATGCTAATCTGGGCAGTCTTCTAGCCAATCAAAATAATTTGTCAGAAGCAATTTCCCAATTTGAAAATGCTGTTCGCCTCAAACCAGACTTAGCAGTGCTTCATTATCAACTAGGGGTAGCATTGTATTTGGAAAATAAACGACCTGAAGCATTAGTATCTCTCACTAAAGCCAGAGACTTATTAAAAGAACAAGGTAAAGGAGAAGATGCAGAAAAAATCGAGAAAGCAATACAAAGAATTCAAGCAGAATCTTAAGAGAAAAGCACAACTCAAGATAGGGGCATTACATAGACGAGTAGCTAACATCCGCAAACATGCACTTCATAAATTAACAACATATTTAGCTAAAAACCACAGAGTTGTTGTTATAGAAGATTCTAACCTCAGCGGTATGTTAGCCAACCATAATCCACCCCCATCCCCTCCCAGGAGGGGAGCTAGAGGGGTGGGTGCAGACCAGGGATTTTATGAGTTTAGGCGACAGCTTGAATATAAAACTCAGTGGTACGGTTGTGAGCTAGTGGTAGTTGATAGATTTTTTCCATCGTCAAAGATTTGCAGTAGGTGCGGTCATGTTCAAGATATGCCCTTATTCTATGATTTATATCATGTCCGGTTAAACAGTGATAAATAAATAACTAGGGAGTCCTCAGGAGTCAGTCCTCAGGAGTCAGGAGGAAAGAGGGAAGAAAGAAGAACAACTGGAGTTGAAGGAGAAAGTTTTTTTATAACTAATTATCCGGACATGATATTATTTATAAATGAGGAATAGATATATGTTGAAAATTGTTATTGCTCGTCCAGGAGAAAACTGAGTTATGAGACAAATTACCCTAACCCCCGAACAAGAAAAATTTTTAGAAAGATTATTGAAGACTGGCAGATATAATACATTTCAAGAGACGATCGCTAGAGTATTTCAGTTATTAGAAAAAGAAACTCACCTGTCTCAAAAATAAATATAGGGAAGTTCCATGGAACCTCCCTAATAAAGGTAAAGATTTGTCTCTACTACTTGAAAGATGTTACCTTCTTACCTAATTTGGAAATTATCCTCAGTAATAGTGGGCGCACCATCAAGGATAGCAAACTGAGTAGAATCATCACTTGTATTGTAGAACAGACCGCCAGATGCTTCACTGTAAACAATGAAAGCATCAGAGCTACTGACAGCAGCATTATTGTTAACAATTTCAAAATCACTATCAACACTGAAACCAATTCCCGCAGCACTATCAAGCTCAGTAAAGGTTGAGCGATCTAGAAGAATTCGATCGCCTTGGTTTCCATCTTCATCTGGTCTGAGGTCTGGTTGGAAATCAGTGATAGTATCAACACCAAAATCATCGGAGTCGAATGCTTGATTACTATTGAAGATAAAGAGGTCAATACTTGCACCACCAGTTAAAGTATCGTCGCCAGCACCACCATTGATTCGATCGCGACCTTGACCACCATTCAACACATCATTACCATCACCACCAAATAGGTGATCGTTGTCTTGACGACCTTGAAGTACATCGTTACCATCCTGACCATACAGGGAGTCACTGCCACGACTACCAATAATTTCGTCGTCACCAACACCACCTACTAAGGTATCTGCGCCATTCAATCCCACAATAGTATCGTCACCATTGCCACCATTGAGACGCTCTGCTTCAGGAGTACCTAAAATTTCCATACCTTCAGTATCTGTATCTTCAATAACGATTTGAGCTACTTGATTTTCTGGATCTACCTCATAACCATCTCCTGGTTGCAACTCAATGGTTGTAGTTTCATCATCTTCATCTTCACCATCAAAAATAGTTGTCCAGGTAACGGTTGCTGTAGTTGCCCCTGCATCAATAGTAATTGCTGAACGTGCCAGTTCATCATCAACTGGGTCGAGAGATTCGAGGTTAGAAGCATTAGTTAACTCAGGAGGAAATTCTATATCGCCGGGAGCATTATCTGAATTTGTTTCTGACCAAACTACCCGTAAACCTCCTTCTGGAGCAGGTACATCTAAGTCGAAAGTTAAAGAGTATTGCTCTTCATTTTCATTAACAGTGTCAGGTTCAACGTCAATACTGACTGTAGGAATAGAAACTCCTATTCCTGGTGCTAAGTCTAGAGGTTCATCTAGGTCTATCTGAATAATCTCGTTATTATCAATATCCGGTCCCCGACCAATGGAGAAAGGATAGTTGTTGTCGTTGGCAACCAGAATAGTGTCTTTATCAAGAACTAACACATCCTCAATGGTAACAAAGGGGAAGTCAAAAGTAGTGTCACCATCTCCGTTGAGGTCGTTGGGGTCGTCAATATTTAGTAAGTCTACAACTTCCTCTTTCTCAACAAAACCTTCATCATCAACTACAGAAATGTCAATCTTAAAGATTTTCTTGAATTCAGCTGCATCTCCTTGACGACCATCCCTTTCAATGACTAAAAATTCGTCGTTATTGATGGGAGTAAAATCACCAATGGCATGACCTGGTACATCGGTAGGATAGAAACCAATTAGATCGGTGAAAGAGCTAGACTCAGGATCGAACTCATAGATCCGGAGGGCATTATCTGGATCGCCAACAACTGCACCCTCTAATAAAGGATAGAAAGTTTCGCGATCGGGGCTGAATGCTAGACCTTCATAACCACGGGAAGTCCGTATATTTGGTTCATCAATAAATTGCTCTACAACTATGCTGCCAGTAGCAGGGAAGTCAGTAAAGAAACCATCTGCACCAATTTCGATGAGTTGTTCAAATTCTTCTCCAGGAGTTTGAGGTGTACCATCAGGGTTGAGAGTAAGGAAACGCTCTTCATCACGCAAAGTGTAGGGGTGAACCTGCAAACCTGCATCATGTGCCCAATCTATTAGTGGTAATACCTCCCCAGTTAATTGAGTGGTAATTTCCGCATTACCGTCACCGTCACCATCAACGGGTGTATCTATATCATCCCGGAGCAAGAAACTGTTTTTCCAAGGTCCTAAACCTTCAGCGTAAGTGCCAATAAGTTCAATGACTTCCGCGTTTGCTAGGTCGGCGTAGGTGGGAACACTAGAGAAGTCAATTAGGTCAGCTAGGTTGCCGTAGATAGCACGAGTATTAGCAGTTTCTAGGAGAGGTTGTAGCCTTTCAGGATTAAAGGAAATATCAGCCTGAGTTGCTCCTATAGGTTCAATCCCAGTAACTTTAACTATCATGTCGTCAAAGTCTTGATTGGAATTAGCAAAGGGCAACTCTTCGGCAGCAATGATGAATTCGTTTTCAACTTCGGAATAAATAGCAAACTGAGGATCGCTCTCTGGATTCAGAGCATTGTTAGTTGAAAAGGTGTAACTTTCGGCTCCTAATCCGGTAGGATCGCCAATGGGCAAGCTGTTTATTAGGCAAAAGTGAACTTGCTGACTAAAGTTATTGGCAACTTCATCACCATTAATAGCAACTACACCTGCCTCGCTAATAGTAACTTCGATGGACTTAGGTGCGCTGTCTGGACCAGCAAATAGAACGACAGTGTTATCGGGATTGGTGGCATCCTGTAGAATAAATTGGTTAGTATCTTGGAGGTTGCCAAACTGATCGAGTATCTCTTGAGGTGCTCCAGGTCCTGGATTTTTCTCAGCTAGAAGGGTTACGGTAAAAGCACTACCAGTGAAGGTGGCATAGTTGACCTGATCTGTGATTGCATCAATACCAGTGGGTTCAAACTCCTCGGCATTAGCAACGAAGTCGAAAGGTACTGAGAACCCGCCACCACCTTCGTTGATGAAGGCATCTTCAATGTCACCAAATAACTGAACTAGCTTTAGGTCTTCCAGACCTTGAGCAGGTAATATTTCGTTGCGCAGCTCAAGTAGGTTTTGAATTTCAAAGGACTGAATGAAAATACGGTTGGGGTTGGTGAAACCTGTATTTTGCAGAGTTTGAATTAGAGGTTCTTCTAAAGATAAGTTCTGCTCGTCGAAGAATGTAGGGTGTTTGGTTTCAGGATAGATACCAACTTCAAACCCAAACTCTTCCATTTCTCGTACTAACTCAATAACTTCCTCGAAAGTGGGAATTTCAAACTCACCATTGAAAGATTGGTCGCGGAAGTCACGAGATTGAACGGCACGCAGTTGTTTGATTTCTGCAAGAGTAAAGTCTTCAGCAAAGTAATCAGTAACTGCTTCACCGTCAAGAATTTTGGTAGTTTGACGATCTGGGAATACTTCAGCAACGTTGGTGGTGTCGCCTAGCATTGGTTCGTGACGGGCAATGAGAACACCATCGGAAGTAATTACGAGGTCTGGTTCAACGAAGTCCGCACCTTGAACAATAGCTAAACGATATGCTTCTAAGGTATGCTCTGGGAAGTCACCACTTGCACCCCGGTGTCCGATAACTATTGGTGCGCTGCCGTCGAGAGTATTAAAATCATTGAGGTTAGGATTTTGGGGCGCTCGTACTTCGTCGGCAACAATAGCATCCCGAACGGGAACTCCTGTGCGTGCGAAGTCGGTAAAGAAACCATCTGCACCAATTTCGATGAGTTGCTCGAATTCTGCTTCGGGAGTTTGAGGTGTACCGTCTTCGGTCAGAGTCAGGAAACGTTCTTCATCCCGCAAAGTGTAGGGGTGAACCTGTAAACCTGCATCGTGTGCATCCTCAATAAAGGAAGTAATTTCTCCTGTTAACTGAGACCTGATTTCTGCTTCTCCGTCTCCGTTTGCATCGACTGGAGTATCCAGAGATTCCCGCAACAGAATGTTATTCTTCCAAGGTCCTGCACCTTCTGCGTAAAGGTTGCCAATAACTTCTAGAAATTCTGCACTGTCGAGGTCTGCATAAACTGTATTTTCAGAGAGAGGAACTTCTACTGCATCTATGAATTCTTCACCGTAAATATCTACTAAGTTGTTACCTTCAGCGACATTAAAACGGATATCGAAGGGGAAGGAGAACCCAGCTTCAGGATTAGCTCCTTCAGTAGTATTTCCATATAGTTGAACTAAAGGAATATCTCCAAGTTCTGCATTGTCTAACTGTTCTTGTAAGTCAATTAAGTTAGCAAATTCAAAGGACTGGATGAAAATACGATCAGGGTCGGTAAAATCTGTATCTTGCAGGGTTTGAATTAAGGGTTCTTCTAAAGATAAACCCTGTTCATCGAAGAATGTGGGGTGTTTGGTTTCTGGATATATACCAACTTCAACACCTGTTTCTGCTTCTACTCTTTGAACAAGTTCGATGATTTCTTCTAATGTCGGAATCTCAAATAACCCATCAAAGTTAATGTCTCGGTAGTCACGAGATTGAACGGCGCGTAGTTGTTTGATTTCTTCGAGGGTAAAGTCTTCAGCAAAATAACCAGTTGTTTCTACACCATCAAGCAACTTAGTGCTTTGGCGTTCCGGACCGAATACTTCAGCAACGTTAGTGGTATCATCTAGCAGTGGTTCGTGCCTGGCAATGAGAAAACCATCGGAAGTAGTTACAAGATCGGGTTCAATGAAGTCTGCACCAGCGGCGATCGCCGCTTCATAAGCTGCTAAAGTATGTTCTGGTAAATCTCCACTTGCACCTCTGTGGGCAATAACCAGAGGGTCTTGACCGTTAAGGGTATTGAGTTCTATCGGGTTTGGTGTAGCAATAGGAGCTTCTAATAAAATTCCCATACTATCGAAGTGTAGGATATAAGGCCCAAATTCATCTCCGATCCAAATATCTCCATCATTATCTATAACAAAAGATTCAATATCAAAGTCTGCTCCAGTTAAGAGGCGATCGCTTGTATCTTCATTGACAATATCAAAGGGTATGAGATTATTAGGGTCTGCTAGTTGAATAAAATCTTGAATTTCAACGCTAGTATCACCATCTTCTGCTCCAGCAAAGTCGGGGTCAACTTGATATAGTCTGAGCAAATAATCTGCACTATTTCCTTGAGAACCGAAACCGTTATCAGAGAGAAACCAATAAGTACTGCCATCTTCGCTACCAGGAGCAAATTGAACGCCACTAAATCCTTGTACTGGTTGACTATCGAATGGTGTTTCTCGATTATCTGTATTAATGAAGTTCCCTGATGGGGGACCTGCTGCAAATGTGTCTGCTGGTAATACAGCAAAGCCTTTTAATTCTGCCATTTGATACTCCTCTCACCTGAAAATTTACATTGATGTTTTAGATTGATTTTCTATTTGGAAATTTGATAAAAAATAGAAAGATTTTATCTAAGGCATGAAAATAAAGTCAAGAAATATGCCTCGTAGTTGATTTTTAGGAATCAATCTAAATCAAAATGTCTGAACAAGCTGAAATGTCTATTTGACTCTTTCAACTTTTCTCTATAAATAAATTGGAAATTTTTACTAATTCCCATGACATCTTATTGGGTGAACATTAAATAAATATTTCCAGGAGGTTAAGAAAAGATTTATTTTCGGTTAAATAAATAAAAAAATAGTTTTTTTACAGAAAAGAGGAAATATTTTATCTATATTTTTTAGGCTACAAAAAGAAAACAGGACGTACACAAAAGACGAAGTTATACATCATTTGTAGTGGGTTAATACCAATTTGATAAATATTTGCTACATTTTCTGAAGCGGGGGAGTAGGGGAGTGGGGGAGTGGGGGAGTGGGGGAGAATTAAACATAAGAATAATTAACAATAACTGGCGTGCTAATTATCAATAAAATTGTTAGCCAGTTATTGTTAATCACTTAATAATTGAAGTGTCACTTAAGTATAGGATTCTTTTTTTAAATTGGTATAACGGCCGTTAACTCCTACCATAAGTGATGGTTATAGGTAAGTCCTGAAAAAGTTTAGTATAGGTATTTCAGCAAAATTAATTGTGTATGAACTTCTCTGTATGTAACGTTTAGAGAGGAAATTATAGCAATGAGCGCTGGTATATTTACAAATTGCAGGAGAGGCCAAATAGCTAAAAGTCTTATATTATTCCTTCGGAATGCTGCGCAAACGGCAATTTATTCCCCCTTCCGGAGCTGTTGCCAGATGAGCTGTTGCCTGCGCACAGCGCTATATATACAAATTTTTTGGCACTACTACTTAACTGAGTTATAAAAATTAAGTTAGTCGCTTAACATCAAAATTTTTTTGCTAATTTTCATGGAAATACTAAATAATTTTGGTGAACTGAAAAATGACTAACTTGATAAATATTGTTTTTTTGTAAATCAAGAAAAATTAGTATTTTAGGTTAATTTATATCAACCTACTGCCATGGTAGGAAATGTTGTAATGTCTGACTATAGAAATTTGCACCTCAGCTATCAGTCTAATTTTTTCTCTGTGGAAAAACGTAGAGATAACTTAACTTTTAGCGTCAGCATTCAGCCATTAGCAGTAAGCTATTTCTTTGGAAGGTTACACAAACAGCAATTAATAATGAATAATTACTTGTAAGGTTGGGGAAGGAGACTTTGGCAGTAACTTTTTATTCTTTCTCAATTTCAAGGGTTGCTTTTACCTTTCCCAACATTAATAGCTGATAGCTGACGGCTGAATGCTTAACTTTTAGCACTTCGCTTTCTACTGATAATAAGGGCAAAACACAGTTTTATATTTTAACTTATTGCCATCAATTAATAAGTATTAAAAGTCACAATTTTGAATCAAATATTTGAAATTATTAGTAAATACATTTTGCTTTGAAGAAGGAAGAAAGAAAAAGTGGATGAGGACTCAAATCCCAAGCAATTTTAAAAACCGTATAGATGGCGGAGTATTAAACCAAAAAGAAAAAGATAAAAATATGGAAATCTTTATTGCTAGAATAAAATTAAACTATTATAAATCCTCTTTTTCTAAAAGCGCAGCGCCAAAAAAAATGCTTACTCAAAAAAAATTCCTAAACCACTATGGTTATACCAATTAACTTTAAGAATTTCACAAATAGTTTCAAACTTTAAATGTTAAATAATTGCCTGAAACTATTGTATTGTCAAAGTTTTTAGTCATCTCAAATCTAACTTCTGACTTCTAACTTCTAACTTCTGACTTCTGACTTCCGTTTCCCTGATTCCTCTCTTGATGCACTACCAGGTACTTCTAGTCTCTGATAAAGGAGCTAACGCACTTCGCCGACGCTAGGTCGCACCGTTATTCCATATTCCCTTCTTAAAAATTCAGAAAAAAAATCAATGTAAACATTAACTTTGTTAGTAAAAAAATGATGAAGATAGAGAAAAGACGTAAATCTTTGAAAGAACAAATTTACTATATTTTTGAATATTCAGACCAGAAAAATATTTTAAGTTTGCTAGATGATTTGCTGATTACTATTTTAACAAGCATTAGTGTCAGTGCGTTTATTTTAGAAACTTCTCCCAGATTTTCAGATATTTATTCTAAAGATTTGGAATTAGTCGAAATAATGATAACTGTATTGTTTACTTTAGAATATATTATCAGAATATGGGTATGTACAATTAATCCTAAATATCGTCATCCCATTGGTGGTAGACTAAAATATATAATTACCCCCTTATCCGTAATAGACTTTATCGCTATTTTGCCGTTTTATTTACAAGTATTATTTCCCGGTTTAGGATTTATAAGATTTACATTATTACTGCGTTTATTTCGCTTATTTAAAATCAGTAGATATTCTGAGTCACTGCGTACCATTCTGAAAGTTATAGTTCTAAAAAAAGAGGAATTAATAGCTACATTGCTAGTGGTCATTTTTGTATTAGTCTTTGCTTCAAGTCTGATGTTTTTTGCAGAAAATGAAGCACAACCAGAAAAATTTTCTAGCATTTTAGAGACTATGTGGTGGGGAGTGGTAACTTTAACAACTGTGGGTTATGGAGATGTTTATCCTACGACTCATGTAGGCAAATTATTAAGTGCCGCTATGGCATTTTTAGGTATAGGAATTTTCGCTCTACCAGCAGGTATAATTTCATCTGGTTTTGCTGAAGAAGTTCAAAAAAGAAGGGGTAAAAAAATAGTTCATCCAGTAGGAAAAGATATTAAAATAACTGCAGAAACTACATTTCCCTTAAACTCAGATTTCAGACATCATATACACCCAGACTTCAGACATCATCATCCAAAACAAGAGCAAAAACAGGTGATAGTTAACTATATTGAGGAATCATCCGAGATTATGAAAATTTGCATAGAAACAGCAAAGAAAAAGTACGGACATCATTTTAAAAATGAGGAAATTATTAAAGATTTTGCCTTACTTCTTTATCAGGAAACAATGCACAAATTTCATCGTTAAAAGTCAGGAAGGAGATGGGGAGATGGGGAGGTGGGGAGATGGGGAGACCTGGAATAATATCATGTCCGGTTGAACAGTGATAAATAATTGAAGAAGGAGACAGGAGACAGGAGACAGGAGACAGGAGGAAAATTACATGGGGATAGTCAACGAAGGGCCGCTCCACGTCTACGCTCCCCCAAGTAATTTTGAACACCCCCGTTGACGGTGGGGTATTAAACCCACAAAGAAAATGATAACTACGGAGTCCTCAGGAGTCAGTCCTCAGGAGTCAGGAGGGAAGAAAGAAGAAGGAAGAAGAAGAACAGGAGAAGAAGGAGAGAGTTTTCTGATCACTAATTATCCGGACATCATATAATATGAAGAATAGGAGACAGGAGACAATTATATATAGTGGTCAATAGGAGTAAGTAATTGAGTATTTATACTTAATATTTTCCTGAGAATCTGACTGCTGAGAAAGGTCAAATGTAGGAGCTATATAGTATAAATACCTACCAAGTTACGGATTTTTCTACTACTTTTAATGTTATAAATTGAAGTGCGGAATGTGAGTTGTAGGACTGCCAATGCTTTTCCCTAAGACCTACCACCTACTACCTAAGACCTTCTTAATAATCAATGGGTAAACCGTAGTATTCAAGAGTTGAACTATCTTGAATAATATTTTGAGTAGAAGTATCTACTTGAATTTGACCAGATTGCAAAATTAAAGCACGTTGAGTTACTTTAGCAACCCAGTTTAAATCATGGGAAGCAATTAATATAATTTTAACTGGTAATTGTAAGATGATTTTAGCTAAATTTTTTCGCCATAAAGGGTCTAGACCATTAGTGGGTTCATCTAATATTAAAATTTCTGGTTTTAATGCTAAAACAGCGGCTAAAGCAGCCAATTTTTTTTGACCTCCTGAAAGTTCATATACAGATCGATCTGCATACTTTTCTAAACCAAATTTTACTAACAAATTATGAGCAATTTCTGTAGCAGTTTCTGGAGATAAACCATAGTTAAGCGGACCAAAAGTTATATCCTCTAAAATCGTAGGCATAAATAGTTGGTCATCAGGATTTTGGAAACAAAAACCTATTTGACGACGTACTTGAGATAAAGTTTTTTCTTCTAGAAGAATTCCTTGAATCCAAATTTCACCAGATACAGGTTTTTTTAAGCCTACTAAAATTTCCATCAAAGTGCTTTTTCCTGTACCTGTAGGTCCTAACAAAGCGACTCTTTCTCCAGGCTTAATTGTCAATGAAAGACTCCGTAAAATCGGTTCATTTTGTGGATATTCAAACAATAAATCTTTAACATAGACTCCAGCTTTTGGGTAATCGTCTTGCATTTGATCAATGACTAATTATTAACAGTAAAAAAAAATTTCTGCCATGACAAAACTAGCAGCAATTATCAGAGATAGGAATAGATATATTGAGTCAGAGCTATATTTAAGATTGTTTGTATAACTGAAATATATTCTATTATTTTCATTGTGTAACACATTGCCATAACCGCGCAACAACATTGCCTGATAAACTCGTTCTGCTTGTTGATAACTTCGCACTAAAAGACTACCTGTAAGAGCAGCATAAACTGATAAATTTCTCCAATTAAATTTGTTTCGTTGAAAACCTCTTAATCTAGTAGCTTTAAGCATCATACTAAGTTGATTAGATATTTCAAAAATATAACGATAAGATAACAACAGTATATCGGTAATAATGGGAGAAATTCCTAACTGCCTCATCCCTTTTATTGTTGTTAAAAACGAACTTGTACCGAATAAAATTAAACAAGTAGTCATAATGGCAAAAAAACGACTAACAATTAATATAACTGCCAGACATCCTTCCTGACGAATTGTCAAAAATCCGTATTGCCAAATAATTGTTTGACCAGATAAAAAAGGTAATAATACGATTACTCCTAACAAAAAAAACCCTGGATAACGTAATCGACTAATTAAAAATGATAAAGGTAGGTTTGAAACTCCATAAAGCAGAATGGTTACTAAGAGCATTAATGGAATTAAATACCAATTCTTAACAGTAGCAAAAGCAAACATTAATGCCATTAAACCAATAAGTTTATATCTCACATCCCACCGATGTATTGGAGAGTTTAAATTGGCATATTCATCTAGAGCAAATTTCATTACTATAGTAGGTATTAGGTAGTAGATTTTCCACAATTAATAATTATTGTCTCCTCTCCTTTTTGAGCGGGGCAGTAGGCGACCCACCCCTAACCCCTCCCCCTCCCAGGAGTGGAATAGGGGGAGTAGTAAACATAAGAATGATTAACAATAACTGGCGTGCTAATTATCAAAAAAGTTATTCAGTCTGCGTTAATTACTTAATAATTGAAGTGTCACCTAAGTTAAGTATTCTTTTTTCACGCTTGGTATAATAAACAAATGAGAAAAAAATCGAAATAGGTAAATTATAGGATTGGAGAAGTTTTTTTTAGGCATAATTTTCAGTTTTTTTATAGCATTGCTTTTTCCACGCTTGGTATTACCTAATACCTTATGGTAACTACTATTAGCTGTAGACGAGAAAAGTTTACTGCTCAATCTAACACCTAACTTTGAAAACAAAGGAACAAATAACAAAAGAAAGTTGTAGTTAAAAATTTGACTAACTATCACCGAAAAGTCCTGACCTCAAGTATCCCCTTTTAAGGGGATAAAAAGCGGTTGAGGGATGGCGAGGTCCCCTCGCCATATCCAATCAACCAAGACAGCGGTCGTTCGCGACAGCGGAACGGAGTTCTATCTTCGGAGCTTCCCGTAGGTTGGGATGGCGTTTGCTACCGCAAAGCTTTCCGTTCCGGAATGCTACCGCAAACGCTAACAGGGGAGCGGGTCTGTAAGAACGGGTCTCCTCGCCATATCAAATCGACCAAGAGAAAGAGAATATTTCAGATTTCAAGCTTCTTGCTTTCCTAGGTCATGATGCGCAAACAGCGGTCGGTACTGATAACTGATAACTGAAATGACTAACTAATAGTTATTCAAGATTGATTTGAAGGATATAGTAGTCGAAGGAAAGGTGAGGACATATCAAAAACTTAAAACTCAGACAACGCCAGATTTTTCCTTATTACTTATGTCTTCTTCCTTCTGCTATAACCTGTGAAATTTTCTCCCTTACCTATTTTCCATAATCATCTTCTCTAGTAAGAGTTTCAACCCATAATTTTCAAATTTAAAAACCAGTATCCTCTGACTTTTTATAGATTTCTGAACAACAGTCCTAAGAAGGTAAAAGCTCTGGCATAACTCGACGCAAAAAACTAATAATCATTGCAGTCAAAATACCTTCTATTCCCATCAAAGGAATATGAGAAATCATTAATCCATAAATTACTCTCTGCTCTAAGACAGTATCAAACCCAGAAGGTACATTTGTAATAATTATCGTAAAAAATATTAAACTAGAAACTCCAATAGCACTAGCTCCAGCAATAAATCCAAAAATACTCATAGATAAATTTTCCTTAATTCCATTTCCTAAAATATGACGTAGCTGAAATATTTGATAAGCCAAAAGTGCAGGTATTCCCATAATTAAAGCATTAATTCCTAAAGTAGTTAAACCACCATGTCCAAACATTATTGCTTGAAAAAATAGACCAACCAGGATAGCTGGAAAAGCATAATAACCCAAAACAGTTCCTAACAAACCATTTAATACTAAATGAACGCTAGCTGGTGGAATAGGAATATGAATACTAGAAGCCACAAAAAAAGCTGCTGTTAATAAAGAAGCTTTAGGAATACTAGCTTTAGGATTTGGTAAACGATTAATTTGGCGTAGAGAATACCAGGTAATTAAAGAAGTAATCCCATAGCCACTAATACATAGTTGAGCAGGCAAAATACCTTCTGAAATGTGCATTATTAAAGATTTAAAATTATCCTGACAAAGGTCAAATATTATAAGCATTCAGCCGTCAGCTATTAGCTATCAGCTAGTAATTTTGGGTCTGCGTAAAAGCAACCTTTGAAATTGAAAAAGAATAAAAAGTTACTGCCAAAGTCCCAGGAACAAAAAAGCAACCTTTGAAATTGAAAAAGAATAAAAAGTTACTGCTAAAGTCCCAGAAACAAACCTGAGAAATAATTATTCATTACTAATTGCTGATAGCTGACTGCTGATAGCTGTTTGCGCAGCATTCCGCAGGAAATGCTTACCATTATTCTAATGTTCTTCTTGTGGTCGATATTGAGTTTTAAATCGCCAGAAAAATAAAGTAGTTCCCACAAAACCCCACATAGTACAACCGATCATTAATCCTTTTTGTAGCGGATTATAATCATTAGAAATATTGGCTAAATACTTGTGATTTTTGCTGACATTATGATGATGATAATTGTTAGATTTATCTACTTGAAAAGGAATACTAACCAGCCCACCATGACCAGCTTGACGCACCTTAATTTCCCAAGTTCCAGACAGAGAAGAATCAGGGTGAAAAATAAAATTTCCTTGCTCATCAGTTGTGCCTTTTAACCAAACTTTATTTGGTTCGATAGGAGCATAAACTGTGACAGAAGCATTAGGTAAAGGAGCGCCAGTATCGTAAGTAGCATTAATCTTAATTGCCTGAGTAATTTGGTGTTGAATTTTCACTCCATGAGCGATGGCTTTTCCCTGTAAACTTACTGAAGATAAAAATATTAAAGGAATAGCAAATTGCCATTTCATATTTCACCTATGTATAATTTTTACCTTAGCAATCTTGCCATTATTTATAATAAAATAGGATTTATTTTATAGAAAATCCCGAATTACTAAATTACCCAATTTAATTTATGAGATTTCTTTGTGGGTTTAATACCCCACCGTCAACGGGGGTGTTCAAAATTACTTGGGGGAGCGAATCCCCATGTAATTTTCCTCCTGTCTCCTGTCTCCTGTCTCCTGTCTCCTTCTTCAAGAGATTTCTTACAAGGCTAAAAGTCCAATAAATTACTAGTGCAGGATGGCAGAAATAACTAACCAGTTACAAAATCCTAAAAGCCTTACCAATCAATACTTTTGACTTTATTGAGTGCGTCTTACATTCTGAGGTGTCCTCAGAATTACACACTCGATGCATGACTTTTGACTTTTAACTTCCGCGTAGCGGCAATAGACAAAAATTATCTTTGACTTTTTAATTTTGACTTACTAATGACTCATGGCAATGGCCTTCACCGACATGACCCAAACTGGGTAAAATTGCCATTAACTTTTGATAGTCAGCAGGGGAAAGTTTGCTTTTCAATGTAGCCATATCTGCTTCAACTTTTCCTCCTTCGGCGATCGCTGCTAGAGGTGCAAAACCTAATGCTCCTGTATTAATTTCATCATCTGAGGCGGCACTACCATCACCGAAAAGATGGTCAAAATGGAATGTTGCCTCCAATTCTGCGGTATCTCCACCTTGGAGAATACCTTTACGCTCATCTCCAACAAAATCTCCACAGGTAAATTCTAGCTCCTGGTCAATTTTGAGGGTAAAAGGTATAGTCTGACCATCTTTAGTTGCTGTGCCATTAATTAATAGAGAATAACCCTGAGCAGGGCCAACCGTTGCTTTGGGCATTTTCCAAGAGATGGCATTGTAGCGACCAGGAGGTGCAGATACCTCACTTACCAAAATAGCTTCCGCAGTTTCATCCCCCTCTGCTAAGTCTACTGTTTTAGTTTGAGCAAGAATGACCTTTTCTTTTGCCTCTGGTTTTCCTCCCGTTTCAGCATTATAGGGTGGGTCTGTTTGGTAAGCAGTGACTTCCACTAAATTCGCGTAAAGTTGGTCAAATGTCACTTTCCACCCATCTTTAGTCACGAAACCTTCTCTGACAAAGTCTTCTCCGTTGGCACGAAGTTTGAGAGTACCTGGAGTATTGTCAGTTGTTTGGGTTTGACAACTGCTCAGTAAAACGCTAGGGATTACAAAGGCCAATGTTGACCATATTAAAAGCTGTTTTCTCATCTTCATTGCTTTTACAGTTGTACGGGAGTTGTACAGATAGGATTTTGAAAGTAAGCAAATTTTAGGTATGGCATTTTGATTTACAGAGAATTATCTTTTCTGTGGCGGGTTTAATACCCCACCGTCAACGGGGTTATAGCAGTTGAAGGAAAGGTGAGGACAGATCAAAAGCTGAAAACTTAGACAACGCCAGATTTTTCCTTCTGCCTTCTGCTATATAAGACACCAAGTGGCGTGTCGAAGACTATCCATAAGCAATTAGACCTTCTGCCTTCTGCCTTCTTCAAGGACACCAGTGACCATTTTTCTCAAATATTGCTGACTTTTTTGGCCTTAATGACCTACATATCTCTGTTATTTAGTAAACACTTTTTTACAAAAATTAACAATCCCTGGGGAGGGCATTATAGCGCTACGCGCAAGTCAGAAGTCAGAAGTAAGAAGTCAGAAGTCAAAAGGAATCCCTGACTGAGTTTGAGTGTTTATAATTTCCCCAACCTATTTGTGTAGTGCTATATGTGGACAAAATAATAATATAGCGCAAGTCAGAAGTCAGAAGTCAGAAGTCAGAAGTCAGAAGGAATCCCTGACTGAGTTTGAGTGTTTATAATTTCCCCAACCTATTTGTGTAGTGCTATATGTGGACAAAATAATAATTAAGTTTTAAAATTTTTTTTGAATAAGGCAGAAGGCATTCCCCCTTTCAAAGCTATCCCTTACCCATAAGTCTTAGAAGTATTGCAGGGTGGAGAGATGGTTATAGTAGCAACGCCAGAGAAATCAAATAGCACACCCATTCGTTATTCACTTTTAGCCACCTCTGTCATTATTTATCTTTTAAAGATTTAAAATTGCTTTTAAACTTTGAGTTAATAACTATTACTATCAAAAATAAGATGATAGGATTATGACTTTAATAAAGATAAAATAAAAAAAACTAATATGTAAAAAATTGTCAATATTTTTGAGACCCCTTACAATATTTAATTGTCTTAGCACTAGCCAAAAAACTTACTTAACTAATATGATGAATCACTTTCGTTTTCTATCCTTATCTGGAATCATTGCTAGTTTAATTGCCATGAGTTCCTGTGCAAATACAACTACTCCAACTGTAGATCCTAACGCTAGTCCTAATAGTTTAAATTCATCAGTATCTACTGCTACTGACAACATGAGCAAAATAGATATAAATGATGCTTCAGACTCAGACTTAAAAAAATTAGCAATCAAGTTAAACATACCGGAGCTACCAGAAAAAATTAAGGAAAATCGTCCTTACAAAGATATTAATGAACTGGCGGTCAAAGAAGTTATTAGTCCTCAACAATTAGACTTTGTGAAGAATGATATAACTGTTGCAAAACCCAGCCCATCACCAGAAGAAGAAGAAGAAGACAATTAATGTAAGCATTTCCCAGGGAATGCTGCGCAAACAGCCATCAGCTATTAGCTATCAGCAATTAATTTTGGGGAAGGTAAAAGCAACCTTATCAACGTCTCAAAAAAAATCTGCTGATTGCTGATTGCTAACTGCTGAGTGCTTCTTTAAATAAAAGTTAAAATAATATATTTTATTGATTAAATGTATATAATTCAAAAGTGACAATTAAGCTGAAAAAATTAATAATTGAGACAGTAAAATGATAGAACTTAATACAGAAAAAGCTGTAGAGTTATTAAACTCTATTATGGAATTTGAACTAGCAGGGGTGGTGCGCTATACTCACTACTCCCTAATGGTAACAGGACCTAATCGCATACCAATTGTACAATTTTTTCAAGCCCAAGCAAATGAATCTTTACTTCATGCTCAACAAGCAGGAGAAATATTAACAGGTTTAGAAGGTCATCCCACATTAAAAGTAGCTCCAATTGAAGAAACAAATCAACATTCAGTACCAGACCTTTTAAAGGAAAGTCTTAACCATGAAGCCAAAGCTTTAGAACTATATAAAAGCTTCTTACAAATTGTAGAAAACGCAAGTATATATTTAGAAGAATATGCTCGCACCATGATTGGTCAAGAAGAGTTACATAACATGGAAATAAAAAAAATGTTGCGTGACTACAGTTGATTAATTTAACTTAGAATAAATCTCTAAAATCATCATAGCAATCCGTCTAAAAAATGTGAATATCTGCCCAGAAATTACATATTATTTAGGATTAAAGAAAGAGCAATCGGATTGCTTAATTTTTTCCTAATACCAAAGAAAAAATATCAACTATTTTGATAAAAATTTTGTGATTATTTACCAAAAATTATCCGCTTTTTTATTGCTAAATATGCCATTGGTGATTGGAGGTATGAAATCAGTAATTTAGGTAAATTAAGAGTAATTATTTGAATGGCAAGATTAGATATTGTCTTTACTGAATTGACCGAAAAGCACATTTCTTTCTCCTGACTCGGTCCTCCTGACTCCTAAGTAGGGTTTGCTGAAAAAGTATTTTAGTAGGGGTAGGAGACAGGAGACAGCTATACTGGAGACAGGAGAAATGGACCGGGAGCGAGGAAGTAGGAGTAAGAATTGTAAGAATGATTTTTCTGCCCAACTATGCGCCTAAAATACGCTCCTTTTTGAGCGTTTTAGACTGAAACAGGCGCACTTTTTTCGTTCCCAAAAAGGCACTTGTCTTTATATGTCAATGCTTTTATATTTAATCAGCAAGCCCTAAGTAATTAAGGTTAATATCATACAATAATTCACCAACGCCCTAAATATTTATTCATCTTCATTAGGTAGAGAAGGAACAGAAGGAAAAGATTTTATCCACTTTTGATTAATACTCCAATCCAAAACAAGGCCAGCCACAGCAAAAGCCACTACACTTTCTATACCCAAGACCATTAAAGGCCATAAATCAAGAAACCTATCCTCATAACTTAATCCCACATCAATTTCTCCCAAACCCCTGACACTGCCAAAGGCCACAACTGCTCCAGATTTTAGATGGGGGTTGCTATCCTGACGGATAATATAACGATAAGTCACGCCAAACAGAAATCCACTAATAAAAGCGATCGCGCCCTGAAACAAAAAATTCCAGCCTAGAGCTATAATTTCTAAATCTGCCAATAACTCAAACTTATGGGCCAAAAATAGGCTGTTGCCGAAAGCGATCGCCCCAGAGGTTAAAAATAGGGAAATACCAGCTATAGTTCCTGCTTTTAGAGATTCTATTCTTTCAGCAAAGGTAAAATTTGATGAGTATTTGACCATATATCATATTATTGATTACCACCGAAGGGTATCAACCATCAGTTTTTTGTCTCACTTATCTTACTATTGTTTTCAAGACTGGTTAAGATACTTGAATTGATACGCAAATTGCGATAAACTTAATATTATTATTCTGTTTGATACTTTTGATAGTCAAAATAGCCTAAATCAAATATTATAAGATTTGGAGTTTCGACTTAGTTAACAATTTGCGATACGGAGCGCGATATAATACGCTAGTTCTCACAGGCAAGTAGTAACGAGGGTGACGCTTTGTATCTTCTGCACTAATCGCGGCTGAAACATTTCTGGCAGTCTATCTATATAGACATAGACCTCAGAAGAAATCCCGCTCCCTACAAGGAACGACGCAGTCAGGGTTTGAAGACTTTTTTGTGATGTTGATTGACAAAGACTTAAATGTAGGTATAGAGTTTAGATCTGCGGTTGGCTTGACCGTCAATGCCTGTGGATGAGTAACCGCCGACGGCCTCACAAGAAGCAGGAAGTAAACATCAAATTGTCACGTTATGTGACGCTTTGTATCAGTTTTATGAAGCAGTAAATGTTTACCTTTTTCTAAATGCGGTTATGGATATTTTATCATTAGGCTGGGTTTCACTTTTAGTTGTGTTTGGCTTCTCTATTTCTATGGTAGTTTGGGGTCGTAACGGTTTCTAGAAACTAAGCATCGGTTTTTATAAACCTAATTTTTTTTGATGCGATCGCACTAAATAGCTTTTCTGAGCAACACCAGAGATGGGGTAGGTTTGTTACCTCTCCCCATCAACCTTAGAAAATAACATTGCTTAACCAATAATTATTTATATAAAATTCCTCCTCATCCCCTCAAGCAGACATCCATCAATAAATATAGGTAAGCAGAATTACTGTTATCCCTACTTATTGACAAAAATAGAAAATAACTATATTGTAATTATTAACTTATTAATAAAAACTGTCAATAATTTTCTACAATTATGGCTAATCCCCTAGAGCCAGAAAAATCAGTAATTTGGAACAGACGGCAATTCCTAAAGCTAGGTTTAGTCGGTAGTGGAGTAACTTTAGCTGGCATTACCACTCAACATATTCTACCTAAATTGTCATCATCACTCGAAGCTAGGGCAGCCATCAATACTATAGAATTAAATCCTACAAATACCCTAAGAGAATTTGATTATGGAATTATCAAACAAGAAAACGGTCGTCAAATCCGAGAATTTCAGATTAAAGCAATTAATTCTAAATTACAACTAAATCAAGCAGTATCCTTTATTAGTTGGAACTATAATGGTCGGGTGCCTGGGCCAACATTAAGAGCAACAGAAGGGGAAAGAGTCAGAATAATTTTCGAGAACGAAGGTGGTCATGCCCACACAATGCACTTCCATGGCATTCATCCAGCAGAAGTAGATGGAGTGCGTCCAGTGCGTCATGGGAAAACAACCATTTATGAATTTGACGCTCAACCTTTTGGCGTTCATCTCTATCATTGCCATATTACTCCAGTAACTCGTCATGTCAGCAAAGGGTTGTACGGTATGTTTATTGTTGACCCTCCCAACTCTCGTCCCCCTGCAGATGAGGATGAAATGGCGAGTAAATATTCTGATATTGGTGCGGACATACAAGCAAATATGACAGAATTAAAAAAGGCTTGGCCGTCTGCTATAGCACCAGAAATAGCAGCGATGAAACCTGCTAAAGTGTCACAGTTAATTGAAGAGATTAAGCAGAATAGTGAAAAAGTGGGATAGTTCAACAATTAATAATTAATAATTAATAATTAACAATTACCTCTCCTTGAAAAGAAGAGGATTGATGCAAAAGGGAAAATTTTTTCTTCTCTTGGTCGATTGGATATGGCGCAGGTTTCCTCGCCATCCCATCCTAAGGGAATGCTCCGCAAACGACCGCTTGTTTCTTCTTTAAAGGAGAGGCTTTATACCTGAATTTTTCGGTAAATGTTGCTGGAGTTTTGACTATATCAATAGACATCTCCAATCATAAAAAATCAAATCAATTATCGCACAGAAATTATTAATTCTTTCCCCCTACTCTGTACGGACGTTGCATGGAACGTCCCTACCACTCCCTCTTTTGTGGAGATATAGCAATGTGCGCTGGCATATTTACAAATTGCAGGAGGTGTCCAATAGCTAAAAGTCTTATATGATTCCTACGGAATGCTTGCGCAAACGGTTTTTTATTCCCCCAGATGAGCTGTTGCCTGTTGCCTGTTGCCTATTGCCTGTTGCCTGCGCGCAGCGCTATATCTATTAGACATCTTCATAAATTAAATACTCAAATTTGAGCTTTGATCGACTATTTATGCTGTCGCTCACAAACTAGAACAGTTCCCTTTTCTCCCCGTGTAATGCGAAGTTCTTCATCTAAATAAAGTACTTCTAAACGACCTTTAGGCGATCGCTTCATTGTAACAGAAATTTCTCCTGTTTCTGTATTCATGCCTTTGGGTGGCACTAACCCAAATATCAACTTTAAAAATACAGACATTAATTGTTCTTTCAACCCTTTCTTTGATAATTTATCGTTGACCAAATATATCTTTCCAAATTGACAAATTTTCACCCTTTTGTGGAGCTAAAGTTCCTCCAGTAAATTCGACTTGTAAGGTTTTATTATCGGCAGGATAACAAACACCTAAATTACGAACAATACCTTTTAATGGTGGGAATAATTCATCAATAATACTAAACTCAACTACAATATCATGGCTACGTTTTTTCCCTTCTCCTAACAAGACAACAGGTTGTCTAACAGAATCAATAACTAACTTTAAATTGGTAGGTTCAAACATATTAAATGCTAACCTTCCCAGAGTATAAGCATATTTACCATTAGAAAGTTTTTCTCCTTGAGGAAAAGAAGGGGCACTAATTAATAGCCAATCTTGAGATTCTAGAAGGGAGCTATGGGTAGGTTCTACTATAGGATTAAGTTGAGAAAGTTGCTCTATTTTTTCCTTAACATTCTGGTGTTTAACATCTCCTTGATATTTATTCAAAGCTTATTTAAAAGCAATTTTTGTTTCAAGTATTGTTGCTGTATAATTCATTGTCTTTTCCTAAAATTATATACTGATAAATACCTGTGCCAAATTAATTTAACATTTTTAAGTAGCGAACAAGGAAGAGAAAGAATTGTATTTGTTAACATTTTTCTCAGAATTTATACCAAATTCAAAAAAGATAGTTATAGTAAAATAATCTGCAAAACTATTCAGATATTTGCTCTCCTCCTAACTCCTGTACTGGCAATTTCTGGAGGAATGCTCCGCAAACATGAATTGCCTCTACTGACTCCTAACAATAAGAGTACGGTATTGCTACAGTACTTTTGATGGATGATAAAGCACAATTTTACATTAATCTCCATACCCCTCTATTAGTCAATTTAAGAATCCACAAGGTTTTCAACCCATGGAGTGTCAAACTAAGTAGTTCAACTAAATCAATTAACATTCTGATGATTACTAACGCTGTAAAAAATTCCCACAATACCTCTTTAAGTGCAGGTGGAACTGACCCAGAATATTTTGATTGGCAAGAAGTTTGGTATCCAGTTCATTATGTAGAAGATTTAGACAAAACTAAACCTACACCCTTGACATTATTAGAACGAGATATTGTGATTTGGTGGGAGGAAAAAAAACATCAATGGCGCGTATTTGAAGACCAATGTCCTCATCGTTTAGCGCCGCTTTCTCAAGGTAGAATTAATGAGACTGGATGTTTAGAATGTCCTTACCATGGTTGGGCATTTTCAGGCAGAGGAAACTGTGAAATTATTCCTCAACAAAAAGAAGAAGGTAAAGCTGAAAAATCATCAAGAGCAACGGTTAAATCTTTACCGACAAAAGTCTGTCAAGGTCTTTTATTTGTCTATGCAGGAAAAGTAGAAAATGCTGCTCAAACACCTATTCCTACAGTTGATGTTTTAGATGAAAATTCTGATAAAAGTTCTAATGAATGGGTTTGTTTAAATACTTTTCGAGATTTACCTTATGATGCTTTAACATTAATGGAAAATGTTTTAGATTCTAGTCATATTCCTTATACTCATCATCGTACTGTGGGAAACCGTACTAATGTTTCTCCTGTAGAATTAGAAGTAGTAGCATCAGGAAAGTGGGGGTTTAAAGGAGTCTGGGAAGAAGGTCCGAGAAAAGGTACTTTGGGAAGACAAGAAACTACTTTTATTGCTCCTGCAATGATGTGGCATGACCTTACTTCTAAACAATTTGGTCGTACATTAACAGTTGTATATGCAACACCTATTCGGAAAGGAGAATGTCGTTTATTTGCTCGTTTTCCCTTTAAATTTTCTTCTCCATTTCCCAAATTTTTTATTCAGTTAAGCCCTCGTTGGTATTCTCATATTGGGCAAAATGGAGTATTGGAAGATGACCAAATATTTTTACATCATCAAGAACGGTATTTAGAAGCAAAAGGTGGTAGTGCGAATTTTTCAAAGGCTTTTTATTTACCGACAAAAGCAGATTTATTTGTATTTGAATTGCGTTCTTGGGTGAATAAATATAATGCTCAGTTATTTCCTAATGCAAGTTTAAGTTCTGCTCTTTCTTCAGAAATATTATTAGACAGATATCATTCTCATACTAAAAAATGTAGTAGTTGTCGCAATGCTTTAAAAAATTTACAACGAATTAAAATAGGAGTAATAATTGCTACTTCAGCTATGTTGATGATTATCCTATTATTACTGTTAGTTTTGGAAGATTTAAATATAATTGGGATGATTTTTATGATTTTAAGTTTACCTCTTGGAGTTGTTTCTTGGTTAGGGTTAAATCAATTAGAAAAACAGTTTTATCAAGGTCGAGAAACTCCCCCTAGAAATTTACCAGATAATTAGGAAATATCAAAATTTTCTTGAGCGAGGGAGTAGGGGAGCGGGGGAGTGGGGGAGATGGGGAGCAAAGATGTTGGAATGGCGATCAGATGGAACATTTTGTATAAGCATAAGAATAATTAACAATAACTGCGGTGCTAACTATCAAAAAAATATTCAGTCTGTGTTAATTAATTAATTAATAATTGAAGTGTCGCCTAAGTTAAAAATTATTTTTTCACGCTTGGTATAATACTATAGCAACTGCTATTACTACTTTTAACTTAGGAATATCTGTTTGCGTAGCACATAGAAATCATTAGAACGGGAGCAAGCAACAGTTAGAACGGGAGCAAGCAACAGTTAGAACGGGAGCAAGCAACAGTTAGAACGGGAGCAAGCAACAGTTAGAACGGGAGCAAGATGCTCCCACTAGCTATACCATTATAATCCACCAGTACCTTTAGTTCTTCCTTCTCTCCTAAATAACTAAACTCCCTTCTTTTTCCTCCTGACTCAGTCCTTCCCCTCCTGGGAGGGGTTAGGGGTGGGTTGACTCCTGACTCCTCCATCGTTTATTTATAACTAAACACCTTCTTACTTCTTCCTTCTTCCTTCTTCCTTCTCCGATAACAAATGCGCTTGAAAATACTGACGATATAACTCACATCTGGGATAACATTTATTACTCTGCCATTTCACCAAACCTAAACTATCTAACTTAAAACCTAACATTCCTTTTAACTGCCCGTTATAATTTTCAGAAATCACATTTTTCATAGCTTCAGCTAACTCTGGATATTCTTCTAAATTCCACAAATGTCGTCGTAAATGGTCGCTATAAATTCCAGTTTCAGCAGTTACATTTTCTGGCAAATCTTCCAGAGTTAAATCTTGTTTAGAAATATGATATAAAGCCACCCTAACTAAATAAGGATGACCACCAACAATTGCCATTAATTTATCGACCTCTGACTCCGACCAATTCAAATTATGTCGCGATGCTAAATCCTGAACTTGCTGTGGATTAAACTCTGGTAAATCTATAGGTAATCCTACATTAAAAGGAGATTGATTAATATTCATGGGAATATAAACTTCCGTAGAATGTACTACCAATAATCGCAATTTTTTCCAAATAACTCGTCGCTTTGATTCCTCATGCCAAGCTCGTAATAATCCCAAAAAATCTTCGGCAATATCAGGATATTGAAAAACTCTATCAATTTCATCTAAACCCAACACTAAAGGATTATCTATTTGAGCTAGTAAATACTTCTCAAAATAATCCTTACAATTAACTTTACTACCAAAAATATCATCCCAATAATCATCTAATTGATTAGGCAAACGTAACTCTCGTCCCACATAAGCACAAAACCATTTTAAGAATTTATCAAGATTACTAAAAACCTCTTTATCTACTAACTGAAAACTCAAAGGTACAGTCCGATATCCTTGCAACGTAGCATGGTGTAAAATTCTTGCCATTAAAGAAGTTTTACCCATCTGTCGTGGCGCTTTAATTCTAACCAACCCACTTGGTTGCAAAATAGCTTGATAACAACGTTCTTCAATAGGTGGACGCTCGATATAAAAAGTAGATGCTACATCAATTTGTCCCCCCGGTATTTCAGGTTCAGCAGAGGGTAAAGGAGCGCTATTTGTTGATGCAATGCTACTAATTTCTTCCGCAGGTAAAGTCTCTTGTTGTTCCTCTACTTCCGACGCAATATTCTCCGGTGGAGTAGCTAAAAGAGTCAAAACTTCCCTCAGAATAACTACACTATCTTCAGGCGATCGCCACTCCCGTTGTTGAATGCGATAGAGATAACCCCGCAGATCGTGGTTGAGGGGTGTACTCAGGGAAAACCCTACCCGTATCGGCAAAATTACAGGTTTACGGTTGGGTCGGGAAAATTGTAACTCCCTTGCAAGTTGTACTTGATAGGTCAGTAACTCACTTTGTACCGACTGGGGAGGCAAAAATAACAGCAAATAGTCACACCGCTTCAACTCCTCATTAATACGCCGAAACCAATTTTCTCCCAGACGGATGCGGTCTGCTGCCATAAAAACCTGATGACCAGCAGCATTCAAGGCAGTTTCAAACTGTCGTGCCAATTCTCGATCCGGGTCTTGACTGCAATAACTGATAAAAACTTGGGAACTATTGTGACTCACTATTTCTTCGTTATTAAGTAGTGGCAAAAGTTCTCCAATAGGTTCTGTTTCACTTGAAGTTTGACTCTGTTTTCCCGAACGGTGGTCTGCTTCATCCAATGTCAGACCAAAGGAGGCAAAAAGCTGCTGAATTTTACTCAGGTCTGCACCGACTCGCCCTTGTCTAATTTTACTGATGGTGTCGGAACCCACTCCAGACTCAGCTTCAATTTCTGCAAGAGTAGCTCTGAGGTTGTACTGTTGTTTCCATTCTTCAATAGCTTCATTCAGTTTTTTCAGTCCAGAAGTTGTGAGAATTCGTCCGCGATCGCGCTTTGATTTTTTTTCCACTGTTTCTTCCTATTTGTATTTTTATTGTTATTTATTTTACAGCAGTTATCGAGTTGATGAGGTATAAAGTTTTATTGCTCTAGGGAACAGGGAACAGGGAATATACGAATAAATAGTCTTATAACTGTACCTCGCTATCCTCAAAAATGCTGTAAATGATTTTAACTAGCTATCAGCTTTTCTGTTCCGGAATACTTTTCTACAAAATGCTACGCAAACGCAAATAGCTGTCAGCTAAAAATTCAAGAGTTTGAGTCCCCCACTTTAACGAACTCAGAAGTCAGAAGTCAGAAGTTATTAGGGAGCTGGGAACAGGAAATATACGAATAGTCTTATAACTGTACCTCACTATCCTCAAAAATGCTGTAAATGATTTTAACTAGCTATCAGCTTTTCTGTTCCGGAATACTTTTCTACAAAATGCTACGCAAACGCAAATAGCTGTCAGCTAAAAATTCAAGAGTTTGAGTCCCCCACTTTAACGAACTCAGAAGTCAGAAGTCAGAAGTTATTAGGGAACACCGGAGCTGGGAACAGGAAATATACGAATAGTCTTATAACTGTACCTCACTATCCTCAAAAATGCTGTAAATGATTTTAACTAGCTATCAGCTTTTTTGTTCCGGAATACTTTTCTACAAAATGCTACGCAAACGCAAATAGCGGTCAGCTAAAAATTCAAGGGTTTGACTCCCCCACCTCACGGGGTGACAAGTCACAAGTCACAAGTCAGAAGTTAACCCACCCCTAACCCCTCCCAGGAGGGGAAGTAGGGGATGCGTGAGCAACTCTCCAAAAATATTTCGCTTTAAAAGGCGGAGTTTTAGACCCAATTATTTTGATAAAAAAGCGCGTGATGCT
The DNA here is from genome assembly GCF_010692625.1 of Okeania sp. SIO2C2. Classification (NCBI taxonomy): domain Bacteria; kingdom Bacillati; phylum Cyanobacteriota; class Cyanophyceae; order Oscillatoriales; family Microcoleaceae; genus Okeania; species Okeania sp. SIO2C2. Next base: position 253,302 of record NZ_JAAHGM010000011.1, on the reverse strand, counting down.
TGTTAATGGGGGACTTAAACCTTCATTATACACCTTGAGAAGCTGATTGCTCATAGCTGAGTGCTGAATGCTACTTTAACGAACATAGCTAACTCTTTCTAATTTAAGGAAGTTAACTAATTAACAACATTTTAACTGCTTTTATCTCGAAACTATACTGCCTAACATAATTGAGGCTTTTCTAGATTTTTTTAAATCTGGTTTAATTAAAATCCTAATATTCTCTACAAAAAAAAGCCGATTTTTTTAAAGTATTTAGAGAAACAAAAAACAGGGAGCAAGCCAATGAAAAATATTTTTCATCGTTCAATTTTAACTATTTTTAGCACAATATTTTTTACTATTAATACTGCGATATCTGCCCAAGCAAATTTTACTTTTGACGAGGTAGAAATTGACCAAAATCAAGTTGTTGCCATGGCAATGCCTCCGAGCGATCTAAACGGATATTCTAGTTATAAACTAATTATTTTAGAACAGCGTTCTAATGAAAGACCTTGCTGGAGTGAAAGTGAAGCAGGATTATATCCAATTTTAGTTGAGCCTTTGCTATTAAACTTTAATTTTTCTGGCATTTGTGGAAGAGCTACTGATAGTAATGGCTATTCAATTCGGGTAGATGGTAATGATTTATCAGTTAGTCATAGATTAATTTTGCAAAATGTTGGTGGTGAAATTAAATTATTTGGCATTTCCTTGACAGGAGATAAAAAATTGATTGGTAGAAGTCGCGGACTTAGTAATGGAATGATGAAAATTTTTCTAGAACCTGGTTGGCAATTTACTAAGCGTAGTTATCAAGGAAAAGTTCTTGGTCATTTTTATTTTAGTTATGATAGTTTTGCTGCTAAACAAGCTGAGATTGAGCAAAGAATATCTGAGATTGAGGCTCAAATTCCAGATAGTTTAGAGTTTTATGATAATACTAATTCAGCAATAGCAGAAGGTTCTTAACGAAGTCAGAAGTTAGAAGTTAGAAGTCAGAAGTCAGAAGTTATTTTTTTAACGGGCATTTGAGCAACTATCCAAAAATATTTCGCCTTAAAAGGTGGGGCTTTAGACCCATATTATTTTGATAAACTGAAGATTCATAAATTACAGAAGTATTTTTTAATATACCTTGAAAAATGTAGATTCAATACACAATATATATTTTGAAAATGGATTAATTAATTGATAAACTTTAGCAATTTAAATTAATTTATAACTCTTAATAAAATCAGAAATTAGCAAATATTTTATCGATGGTAACTAGATTTAAAATTCAGTATATAGCTAGAAAAATTTGTACCGCCCTACTTTCTAATTGATCAAATAGTTAATATAGCAGTAGAAGCAAAGGGCACGGACAGATCAAAAGCTTAAAAATCAGACAACGCAAGATTTTTCCTTCTTCCTTCTTTCTTCTTCCTTCTTTCTTCTGCTATACATTAAAATTTTCTTTCACAAAATCAATAAAAACCATGAAAATCAGACTTATGAACCATAGAAAAACCCATAAACCATCTCAGAAAGAATTGAATGATTTAGAAATATTATTAACTTTAATAGGTCTAGATTTAGTCATTCAAGAAACAGAGTATTTTACAGGAGATGATTGGTTGCCTCTGTGTAATGATATTGATAGTGGAGAAATTTATCGGGACTGGTTTATTTGGCAAGATACAGAAGTTACTCAAGAATGGGAAGCTTACGATCATGTTACTAATCAACGAATTATTGACAGTAACTTAACTAGATTAACAGCAAAAATAGATATAATAGAAAACCAGAGAAACTTACAAATAAATAATTAGTTGAAGAAGGAAGAAGGAAGAAGAAAGAAGGAAAAAATGGATAGGGATACTAAAATAAGCCACTCCACATCTACAAACCCCAATAAATTGTAGATACCGTGTAGACTGTATCAAAACTAGAAACTTTACATACAAAAAAATCAAGTAGGAAATTAATTATGACAGGTTTAGAAATAATAATTTTTGCTTTAGTACCAAGTATTGCTTGGGGAATAGGAATTGTATTTGCTTTCCCTCCTGACGATATTAATAATTACTAAAATCCAAAAATAAGTATCAAAACTTTCATCATCGTAGAAATTGATTAAATTAGTATAGTACTACGCAAATGGGTTAGGACGTTTATAAACGCTCAAACTTAGTCAGGGATTACTTCTGACTTGCGCCTAGCGCTATAGGTGTTCCATCCCCAGAAAAGATAAAACTCGCCCAATAATAAGGATGTTCATATTCTCCTTCTTTCAACCAATTTCGCTGAATTTCCAGCAAAGCATCCCGGCGTCCTTTTCCTACTTTTAATCCCTGATAATAAGCTACCATCAAGTCTTTTGTGGCATTATCTTCTACTTTCCACAGACTAATCATTTGGCTTTCACTGCCTGCAATAACGAAAGCACGACGTAATCCATAAATGCCCTCCCCCGTGCTAATATCTCCTATTCCTGTATCGCAAGCAGATAATACTACTAATTGAGTGCCAACTAGATTTAAGAGGGTTGCTTCATCAGCGGTAAAAACTCCATCATCCCCTCCACTCTGTCGTTCTTCCACACCTGTAAAGACTAACCCAGAACGAAATAGGGGATTATCAAGATTGGTTGGGTTTTCTGATGTAGGTTTGGATAAAAAGAATCCATGAGTGGCAATATGGAGGAAGTCAGGATTTTTGACTTGTTTGAGAGCGTTTTCTGTTGCTTGCTGTTTGGTTTTGATTTGGTTGTCCGATAAACCCATAGTTGTTTGAATTGCTTCAGCTTCTTGTGCCGTTCCCTCTAAACGTCCGAATGTTTCCGTTGCAAAAAGCTGTGAAATATTCTCAACCGAACGGTTAATTGCAACTACTGGACTGTGGTAGAAAGGGTCAGCGATAACTAAGGCAGATTGTCGCTTATTGTTAGAGTTTGGTCGCAGTAAATCACGTCCAGAGGTAAGATAACTGATTTGATAATTTTCGACTAGATATTGGTTATTCTCATCCACTAAGGCTTCAAAGGGAATCAAATTGAGCGTTGCATCGGGAGATAAAAGAATGGTTTTAGTCTCTCCTAATAATTGGCGGACAGGCTCCATCACGAATTTATCTAGTTTTCTGGCAGATTTTTTGAGTGTTTTGATAGTTCTGGGGTTAGAAACTACCAGCTTATCCCGCAATTCTTTTACTACATGATCAATACCTTCTGCTTCTCCTAAGTCGATGACTTGGGGTTCGCCTTTTTGATAAAGAATATAAGCAGCATAGCGAGGTTTGCCAAAGCCTTTGTTTGGGGGTACTTTAGGATTAAAAGGATTGAATGGTCGATAGCGTACCAATTCCACTAAAGCAGCATCAGCAGGAATCTTTTCTTGAATAGCTTCAAGGGTAATGGGTTGGGATAGATTACGGAATTCGGAACTACGACGACTCAGTTTGTCTTCAAGTTGTTTGGCTTTTGTTTGAACTTCAGCAATTAGTTGACGATAAACTTCTGGAGAAGGGAAATCTTCTGGCTTCTTGAAAATGAGGTTAGCGTATTGGGTGTGAATAGCGAAGAGTTCAGTTAACAATTTTTGACTTTCGGAGTCCTCTATACGCTGGCGGAGAATTTGTAAGCTGTTAGTCAAAATATCCAGGATACGTCCTTTGCGCTCAAAGATAGTTTTAAGTGCTAGACGAGTTGCTTCTGGGTTATTGGGTGCAGACTGGAGATTGAGAGAAATAGCGCCATTAGTTGTCCCAGAAATTGTTCTCATGTAATCTTGTTTCTGGCGCTCGTCCCCTGCTACCAAGTTTTCGGAAAGATTATACTCTTCAACCGATAGTCCTTGACTTAAAAATTCAATTGCTTTAGTTACATTGTCTTGAGAGTAGTAAAGTGCAGCCAGATTGTTCAGACTCTCTGCAACAAAGGGGTGATTCTCTGCTAATTGTTCTTTCCTGATAGCTAAGGACTGTTTAAAGAGACGTTCGGCTTCCGTGTATCTCTCTTGAGACTCGTAAAGTGCAGCCAGATTGTTCAGACTGGTTGCAACAAAGGGGTGATTCTCTCCTAATTGTTCTTTCCTGATAGCTAAGGACTGTTTAAAGAGACGTTCGGCTTCCGTGTATCTCTCTTGAGACTCGTAAAGTGCTGCTAGATTGTTCTGACTCTCTGCGACATCGGGATGGTTGTCTGGTAATATTTCCTTTCTGATAGCTAAAGACTGTTGATAGAGGGCTTCCGCATCCTTTTTCGTGTATCTCTCTTGTGAACTGTAAAGTGCTGCCTGGTTGTTGAGAATAGTTGCAACAAAGTTGTGATTGTTCCCCAAGCTTTTTTTTGTTATATTTAAACTTTGTTCATAGAGGCGTTCGGCTTCCCTGTATCTGCCTTGCAATCTGTAAAGTGCTGCCAGGTTATTTAGACTCTCTGCGACATGGGGATGGTTATCTCCTAATTTTTCCTTTCTGATAACTAAGGAATCTTGATAGAGGGGTTCGGCTTCCCTGTATCTCCCTTGTGAGTAGTAAAGTCCTGCAAGATTGTTCAGGGTATCTGCAACCAAGGGGTGATTGTACCCTAATTTTTCCCTTTTGATAGCTAAGGACTCTTGATAGAGGCGTTCGGCTTCCGTGTATCTTCCTTGTGAGTAGTAAAGTAATCCAAAATTGTTGATAGTATCTGCAACAAAGGGGTGATTGTCACCTAATTTTTTCCTTGTGATAGCTAAGGAGTCTTCGTACCGGAGTTCGGCTTCCCTATATCTCCCTTGCGATCTGTAAAGTGCTCCCAGATTGTTTAGGCTATCTGAAACAGAGAGGTCATGGTCTCCTAATATTTCCTTTCTGATAGCTAAGGACTGTTTCAAGAGACGTTCGGCGTCCGTGTATCTCCCTTGTAAATAGTAAAGCCCTGCCAGATTGTTCATACTGGTTGCTACATCAGGGTGATTGTCTCCTAATTGTTCTTTCCAGATAGCTAATGACTCTTGATAGAGGGGTTCGGCTTCCGTGTATTTCCCTTGAGATTCGTAAAGGAATGCCAGATTGTTCATAATGGCTGCTACATCAGGGTGATTGTCTTCTAATTTGTCCTTTGTGATAGCCAAGGATTTTTGAAGGAGGGGTTCAGCTTCCCTGTATCTTCCTCGTGAGATGTAAAGTGCAGCCAGATTGTTCAGACTCTCTGTAACATCAGGGTAATTGTCTCCAAGTAGATTTTTGCGAATCGCTAATGCTTTCTCAGCCAAGGGAATAGCTTCAGCATACTTTCCCTGCTGATATAACTCAACAGCCTGATTATTTAATCTTTCAGCTTTCCCTAACTCATCTTCCAGTGCAACCTGAGACATTGGCCGTTCCACCATTGGTGCTGGCATCCTTATCCAGAATCCCAGCACCCCGACAAAAGCGATCGCAGATGATATTGATAACTTGATTAAACTCTTTTTCATCATTAATCCCTCTCTAAAATAAAATCGATTCGTTTTGCCAACTTTTCTACCTGTACCTCGTCCCCTAATGCGGAATAACTCGCCTTTGCATTCTCTAACCACTTTGCTGCCTCATCCCTATCACCTAAACTATATTCCACCTCTCCTAATTCCCTTTGCATCATTGCCTTAACTTCGCTCTCCGCTTCTGTCGTCAAAGCCAACCCTTGCTGATAAACCTCCTTCGCCATTAAACTCAATCCTACCTGCTGGTAAATATCCCCCAACAACTGATAAACCGTTGTCGTCTGACTGCCAGACTTGACTAACCCTTCTAATACCTGAATCGCCTTGGCATTTAATTCATTTCCTCGGTAAAAATAGGCTAAGACTAATCCTTCTCGTTCTGGATTTTCCTGCAGAGCGATCGCCCCTACCTGTTCCTGTAAAGTTTTTGCTTCCTCCTCCTCCAAGACAATAAACCAACTATACTGACCATCATCCTCATCTGTGGAAGCAACCCCATTATCCGCCACTACCCTGACAGTATAAAATTCCCCTGGCTCTAATTCCCCATCATAAACTATTTGCGTTTCCTGGGTTTGCCCTTCCCAGTCTCCCACTTTAATCTTATATTGGCTTGCCCCTGAGACTCTATTCCAGCGCAGGGTCAACGAGTCATTGAAAACCAAAGTATTGCGAGGGCTAATCAGATAGGGCAATTGTTTTAACCTCTCTTCCTTTTTACCAGAGGGACGGCGCGTATCGTTATTACAATCTGGGCATAGTCTAATAACAGTCTCTCCTTCAGGACATCCCTTAGAAACAAGATATGTTCCTGCTTGCGTCTCTGTCCATTGATTGCGATCGCTACAATAAACCGTTACCGAAGCATTACTTCCTAATTTAATTTTGTCCTCACTACTAAGAGTAATACCAGACTCTGCTTGAATAAAACCCTTCCATTGTGCCTTTTTTACTTGGACATTCCCCCGAACATCAATAAGTACATGAATAGGACTACTCAACACAGGAGTTGCCCATCCCATAAGTATTAAGGTTAATGCAGCCTGAATTGTCCGTTTCCAATTCAACATAGAATTTACCATATTTATATTAAGTAGGTAGACAAAATTATTTGTAACGATCCCCCTAAATCCCCCTTAAAAAGGGGGACTTCCAGTTCCCTCCTTTCTCAGGGTAGGGGGGATCTCCAGCGAGGTACATCAACGATCCCGCTAAATCCCTCTTTTTAAGCTATGCTTCCAGTTCCCTCCTTTCTCAGGGTAGGGGGGATCTCCAGCACTGTACCTCACTAACCTGTATCTATTTATTTAATTGTTGTTTAGCTTCATATAACCATCCATCCTCTTCAGAATGAATAGTCTCACCCGCAGCTAGACGAGATACGATTAATTGACGACATTGTTGCCAATTTTCTTTGACTTCAGAAGATGGTTTATTTGTCTTTGACAAGACCTGACTATAGATACAAAAAACTGCCCCTGGATTTCGGATATATTTCTGATATTTAGAGTTTTTAGCAATAGCTATTGCAGGGAAAAGATAGGCTACAGAATCATCATATCGCTTTTGTTTAAATCTTGCCCATCCTAATTTTTTAAATATGCCATATTTTTGAGTCTGGAAATTAAACTTTTCCTCATCCGTTAACCCCTCAAAATTCCTTTCTTTTTCCTCTAAAAGCTGCAAACCTTGATTCATCAATTCTACTGCTTCGCCATTCTTATTTTCCCGAATATACCAATAAGCAAGATTATTATAGGCATCCACAAACCCACCTCTAATTGCAATTATATATTGTTTTTTGGCATTCTCCAAATCTTGTAATTCTTCATAGACAGTTGCCAACTTATAATGAGCATCAAAATTATTATCATCTAACTGAATTGCTTGTAAGTATTTCTCTTCTGCCGAAGCTAATTTTTCCTTTTGTTGTAATTGTTGACCAGCTAATTTGTAGCCATTATAAATCAATGGTAAACTCAACCAAATGACTAATATAAATCCTGTTATGAATAAATTAAAACCAAGCTTTGCCTCTTCGTGAAAATGTTGAGGAATTTTGAATATTTCTAAAAGTTTATCAAACCCTTTTTTTCCCGTTTCCGTTAACTCACTTTGAGCTTGAAATAATGATAAAATAAATGGAACAATAGCTACTGCCACTAGAAATTCTGAAGTACTACTGAAAAAAAGTCTAGCCAGCCTTAGCGAAATGGCTATGTTTCCTATCACAGAAATACCTCTGACTCCTCTAAAAAACCAGTCAAAACGATTCCAAGGGTGAGATTTTATTGCCTTTTCTTGAGCATAAATATCCAAATACCACCACCAAGATTCGCGAGACTTAGGAAAATTTTTTCGATGTTCAGCTAAGTTAACATATTGAATCAATTGCTCGGCATTTTCTTTAAGTTTTCTGTCTATTTTTTCAAGTTATAATATCCCAAAAGTAGAAGGTTTAATCCTATTTGATAATACTTTTTCTAAAGCATCTCTGGTTAATAAAATTTCGATAACTCTCTTTTCGATAACTTCCTGCTTCAATAGGGGAGGATTAGAGGAATTTAATTTCTCTAAGAATTTTTCTAAAACCCCTTTATAATAGTCTAAAAAATCAAAAATAGAAACTTTCATCCCCTAACATTCCTCCGAATACCGACAGCTTTTCTTAGAAATAACATTCATCTAGTTCTTATTTTAACAACTAGATTAGATATACTCTGGATAATTAGCGAAAAAGTAGCGTTTGAGATTGCTTCCTTCCACTCCGTTCCAGTTGCAATGACATTTTACATTTAATTATACCTACCTACTTAATCAATAATTTATTAAGTCGATAAATCTGATTTTTAAACCATTTATTTTTTCCCAAAAAAATAGTAATTATCTTGTTAAAATTAACCAATAAAATTAATTCTGATATAACATAAAATTTATCAGTAAGCGTGAGGTACACTGCTGGAGATCCCCCCTAACCCCCCTTGACAAGGGAGGAAACCTGAAGTCCCCCTTAAAAAGGGGGATTTAGGGGGATCGTTGATGTACCTCACGCCTTGTGAAAACACCTTTTAAGGGAATAAAAACTAAAATTCTGTATCTTTAAACCTTCTTATTGCAGGAAGTACTGATAACTAATAACTAATAACTGATAACTGAAATGACCATATCACCACCACCGAAAAATTCAGAAATTATCTTAAATATAGAGCAAATAGAAACTTCAATTTTACAAAAAATTATAGCTCCCCTAGCTAATGAAATAGATAGTAATCAAGAAACATTAAAAACAGCTTTAATGACTCTAGGAAAATCGGGATTATTAGCACTAAAAATTCCGCAAAAGTGGGGAGGTCTAGAATTAAATCAACAAGACTTTTTTAACTATCAATTACTCATAGCAAGATATTCTGGAGCATTAGCTTTTCTCCAAACTCAACATCAAAGTGCAGCAGCAATGTTAGCATCAAGTCAAAACCCTCAATTACAACAACAATATTTACCTCATTTAAGTCACGGCAAAATCTTGTTAGGAATAGGCTTTTCTCAACTCAGACGTTCTGGAGAACCACCTGTAAAAGCTTTCCCGACTACAGGTGGATACTATATAGAAGGAATTGTACCTTGGATAACTGGGTGGGGTATATTTCAGGAATTTATTCTTGCAGCAAAATTACCTGATGGCAGAGCAGTTTTTGGCATACTTCCTTTGATTGAAACCACTAAATTAAACGGCAGTATTACTTTCTCAGAAATAATGCCTTTGTGCGCTATGACTTCAACCAATACTGTTAGTGCTACAGTAAAAAATTGGTTTTTACCCGATGAACAGGTAGTTTCTCTCAAACCTGTAAATTGGATTCACAATAGCGATCGACAAAAAGTTTTGGGCTTTAGTGCTTTTGCTTTAGGATGTGCTTTAGCAGGTATAGATATTATGAAAGCAACATCAAAAACTAAACCTCTTCCTTTTATTCCAGATGCAATTTCTTCCTTACAAAATCAGGTCGATCAATGTCGAAATGACATAGAAGAAGCCAATAAAAATCCTGATACTGATTTTGCCGAAAAACTCCACCTCAGAGCAACAGCTATTAATTTAGCCCAACGTTGTACTGCTGCTGCTGTTACTGTTTCTAGTGGTGCAGCTAATCACAAAAATCATGGAGCGCAACGAGTTTATCGCGAGGCTTTAGTATACACAGTTTCAGGTCAAACTACACATATTATGGAAGCTACTCTCAAATGTTATAGCAGGGAACAGGGAACAGGGAACAGGGAACAGGGAACAGGGGGAAAAACATTTCCCTGTCTGAGGTTCACCATCAGCACAAGTCCTAATGGTACTTAGGGTTTGCGCTCAAAAATCTTTTAGTAGGGGTAGGAGACAGGAGAAAACCCACCCCTCGCCCCTCCCCCTCCGATGGAGGGGAAGACAGGAGACAGGAGAAATGGGAATGAGCGAGGAGGTAGAAGTAAGAATTGTAAGAATAATTTTTCTGCCCAACTATGCGCCTAAAATACTAACTTTTTGAGCGTTTTAGACTGAAACAGGCGCACTTTTTTCGACTCCAAAAAGGCACTTGTCTTTATATATCAATGCTTTTAGATTTAATCAGCAAGCCCTACTTAGACATTTTTTTGTAGGAAAAATGCTTCAAAGTCAGTCTAGACAAGGGAATTATTGTTTGGGTTGGCGATCGCCTATTTCCCTAATCATAATAATCTGTAGTTGCATGCAACGTCCCTACCTGTTCCCTGTTCCCTGTTCCCTGTTCCCTGTTCCCTGCTCTATTAAATAGAATCCAATGGCACCCCTAACCATCCTGAAAAATTTTCTAATTGTTTGAGTGTAAGGCTGCTCAATGATACCACTTGGTAATTACTAGGACTAGGAGCTGCTAAAGTTACCTTATGGGTCAAAAGTTGATCCTGATGAAAAACCGTCACTTCAATCAAATCTCCTGGTTGATAATCTTTGAGGCGATCGCTCAACTTATCGGCAGTTACCCGAAAACCATCTATTGCCAATAACTCATCACCCGCATCCAATCCCGCTAACTGTGCTGGCCCTTGGGCTTCGACAAATTTAATTATTTCTTTGCCATTTTTAGTAGCGACATTCATACCTAAATTCGGCCATTTATTATCTTCTCTCTTAAGTCGTAATCCAAAAGGCTTGAGATACTCGTCAAAAGGCAACTCATCTACACCATCAATATACCTCTCAAAGAAGTCATCCAAATTTACTCCTGCTACCTCTTCAATTACACTTTTCAGTTGTTCGGGAGTAAAGCCTATTTCTGGTTTACCAAACTGCTCCCACATTCGGCGCATTACATCATCTAACGAGTATTTATTTTGATGTTTTTCCCTAATTAATAAATCGAGCAATAAAGATACCATTGCTCCTTTTAAATAATAGGAAATCTGACAATTATTGCTATTAGCATCCCGACGATAAAGTTTAATCCAAGCATCCCAACTAGACTCACTTAGGGGCTGTACCTTTCGTCCTATTATTGTTAGGAAAAGTGTAATTTCTTTTCCTAAACCTTTTAAAAAAGTTTGAGCATCATAAACACCAGCTCTTAAAGGAATTAATAAATCATAATAGCTAGTTGTACCCTCACAAAACCATAGAGAAGGAGTATAATTTTCCTGCTCATAATTAAATACTTCTAGAGCTTTAGGTCGAATGCGCTTAACATTCCATAAGTGAAAAAATTCATGGGCGACTAATTGCATGAAGCGATCGCGTTTTTCCTTACTCCTAAAACTGAATCTAGGATAATTTAAAGTACAGCTAAATTTATGCTCTAAACCACCAAACCCCTGTCCAGATATATGCAATAGAAATAGATATTTTTCATAAGGTAAACCACCAAAAAACTTGGCTTCTACATCAATAATTTTTTTAATATCTGGAATTAACTTTTCTGGTTCTGCATTACCTGTTCCCCAAATAGCTAACTGATGTGCTTTTCCTTGTACTTCAAATTGATATAATTGATGAGTACCTATTTCAAAAGGACTATCTACTAAAGTATCAAAATCTACTGCCTCAAATGTATTATCAGAACCTGTAATTTCTGGTAAAGAAGTCGTTACTTTCCAATCAGGTTTAGGTGGAATAATTTTTATCCAAATCGAATTTTTCTCAGCCCCAGGAATATCAAAAAACAAACCTGCACCATTAAAATAACCATGTGTAGAGTCTAAATGATTAGTGCGTACCGTTAATTCATTTGCAAATATCCTGTACTGTACTATTACTTCAGAAGTTCCTGAAGTTTCTATTTGCCAATGATTTTTACTGAGCTTTTGCCAATCTAAAGAACATTCATTTTCACTATAAGCACAAAAATCTTGTAAATGTTTAGCATATTCTCTCACTAAGTAAGAACCTGGTGTCCATACAGGCATCTTTAAATCCAGTTTTCCAGCTTTTTGTAATGAAGGAGATAGTTGTTCAAGTTTGACGCGTAAACTAACCTCAAACAGATGAGATTCTGGATGAGGCATAAATACTTGATATTGAATTGGTGGTTTTTTAATGGTGGGACTGAGGGGTACTGTTTTAGCTTCAGTCATGGTTATTTATTTTTGATATGAACTATTTCCATTTGATTTTAGTATATATAGCGCTGTGCGCAGGCAACAGGCAACAGGCAACAGCGGGAATAAAAAAACGATAGTATAAGATTTTAGTTATTGGACAGTTCTTGTAATTTGTAAATATGCCAGCGCACATTCCTATATATTTTCTTATAGCAATCAGGAATCAGATGTGAGAATTGAGATGTTCCTTTAAAGTATAGAATATAGCAGTTATCTTACTTATATATATTCGTTTTTTTTCTTCTTCTGTGTTGCCTGTTGCCTTCCGGAGCTGTTGCCTAAAAATATCCAATATCTCACAACTAAAATCATATTGCTATAGCAATTCCCATACTGGTCATTTCAGTTATCAGTTATCAGTACTTCTGCCATAAGGAAGCTTGACATCAGGAATATTCTCTTTTTTTATCCCCTTAAAACGGGAGGCTTTAGACCACAATTTCTCGGTAAAGTACAACATTCGTTTGTTTTAGGGAACAGGGAACAGGGAACACAATATAAATAATAAATAGAAATAAAGATAGGTGTACCTCATTAGTCTGAGAAACGCTATACTTCATCAAATATTAATTAATCTAATTTTTTAGACAAAACTTTTGATTGAATTTTGAACATTTCAAACATTATTATTAATCTAGTGCAGGATGGCGGAAATAACTGGTTACAAAATCTTCAAACAATTACAAATCAATACTTTTTAATACTTTTGACTTTTAACTTTTGACTTTTAACTTCCGCGTAGCGGCATGAGTCTATTGACTTGCTAAATGCATTAAATGTTTGAGATTAAGTAAGTGAATTACCTGATGTTCTGTATCTCTATTCATCCACCCCTTAGTCTGTAGTTTTTCCATGATTTTGCTAGTTTCTTCGATTGTTATATCTGTAACATCAGCTAAATCTTGGTCAGAAATATTAAATATTTCACAGGTTTTGTCTGTGGTCTGACCGTAATTTTCTACTAATTCAACTAATGTATTAGCCAGTTTGACTGCAGGGGGTCTATGACGCAGTTGATCACGAATATTTGTTTGCCTTAGACGCTTGACCATAAGTTGAAGCATTCGATGATGTAACTGAGGGTCTTTGAAGAGAGTTTGAATAAATCTTTGAGCTGAAATACTAATCAAACGTACTGGTGATAAGGCAACGACATCATTTGAGCGTGGTGACTCATCTAGAATAGCCATTTCTCCAAAAAAATCTCCTCTCCCTAGAATAGCAAGTGCAACTGAGTTGTCAGGGGACAATCTGCGTCTAACTTTGACCCAACCGGATACCACGAAGTAAACTGCATTACCCCAAGCATCCTCCATAAGGACGACTCTATTTGAGGGATATTCGTGTTTGACTGCAACTGAAAGTAGCCATTCCAAGGTTTCTGGGTTTGCTCCCTTAAACAGAGGAAAAACCTCGCTGAAAGCTTCTGTCTGCATGAAAATTACTGCTCTTTGTCGTATCTTGATATTGTTCAACTCTACAGCTATCATAACTGGAGTTTTTTAGTTAAGCCAAATTGTGTTTTTATTCTTAATTATCTCAACTAAGTTTGATTAAATTAAAATAGTACTATCTTATCATTATTCTTTGCTTATTGCAAACTTAATTTAAATTGAATATTTAATATAGCCATTGAAGGAAAGGTTATACCATTTCTCAAAAACTTTTCAACCCGTATCTTGAGCAGGGGAGTGGGAGACCCACCCCTAACCCCTCTCAGGAGGGGAATAGGGGGAGAAGTAAATATAATAATAATTAATGCGCTCCTAGGGTGCTAGTGATCAAAAAGGTGATTATATTTGTTTGTGTTAATTACTGAATAATTGAAGTGCTACCTAAGTTAAGCATTAATGCATAGTAATTGGTATTAGGATAGGTCAAAAGCTTAAAATTCAGACAAAGCAATATTTTTCCTTCTTCCCTCTTCCTTTTTCCTTCTTCCTTCTGCCAAAATAACTAAAAAAACGGGCTAACCCGATCTCGGTTAACCCGCAAACTTGGGAACGCGCAAATAGATTACTTCTGCACAACCAACTTGACATTAGCGTTTTGCAGACCACGTTGCTTAACAGCAGCTAAAGTCTTGTTAACGGCATATTTCTGATTGATGGAGTTGATCAACTCAGTTTGATTGTGCTTTTTAGCAACACCCCATAGGTCAGCGATTAGGTCAAAAGAACCATCACTATTGGAAGACCAACCTAAATCATATTCACCTTCGAGAACAGCAACGATATCTGAACGTACACGTTGGCCATTGTAGCCACGAACATCAGCGTTAGTTTTAACTGTGATACCCAAGTCACGCAGAGAAGCTTTTAAGATTTCAGAGTCAGAGATCTTGGTACGCAGTGTGCTGAAGTGAGACATTCGAGTTTCCTCCTAAAATTTTAACTGAAAACAGAAACAACAACGGTTTTTATGAAATATTACCACTGCTCATCATCGTTAAGTTGATATCGAGTCAAAGTGGTTTTTTTAGGCACTGCTAGTAACTCTATACAGATTACTAGCCTTTACTCCTGTTTGGACCAGGAGAAAGCTTTTAGAACTCCAGTCTTTGATACTCGGCGACTGAAGCTGCAGCAGGCCGCGCACGTTGTCTTGCCCAATCTCGTAGTGCAGTCACCTGCTCTGTCATGGTTTTCGACAACGGTAGTGTAGCTTTAATCGCGGCAATAATATCTAGCTGTGTAAATTCTCTATCTTGAGCAAATGCCTCATACATAGCAGCGATTATGGCTTGCTCTATTTCTGCACCTGAAAAGCCTTCGGAAACATTAGATAATTGATCGAGATCGAAGCGTTCAATTTCTCGACGTCTTTTTGCTAGGTGAATCTTGAAGATATCTTGGCGTTCCCCTTTATTTGGTAAATCTACAAAGAAAATTTCGTCAAATCTACCTTTACGCAGAAACTCTCCCGGTAAACGTTCTACTCGGTTGGCAGTTGCCATCACAAATACTGGGGAAGTTTTTTCTTGCATCCAAGTCAGGAATGAACCGAATATTCTACTTGAAGTACCTCCATCAGAGTCAGCTGAACCAGTACTACCAGCAAACGCTTTATCCAATTCATCTATAAATAGTATAGCTGGTGATATTGACTCGGCTGTTTTAAGAGCATTTCGTAAATTAGCCTCAGAACGTCCTACCATTGAACCATCGTAGACTCGTCCCATATCCAAGCGCAATAATGGTAAACCCCACAGGCGAGATGTAGTCTTTGCTATTAAAGATTTCCCGCATCCAGGTATTCCTAGGATTAACATACCTTTTGGCTGAGGTAGGCCATATTCTCTAGCTCTCTCTGTGAAAGCATCAGAACGTTGTCTTAACCAGTGTTTAAGTTCCTCTAGCCCACCTACAGCATTAATAGTTTCATCCTCTTCGATATACTCTAATATGCCGTTACGCTTGATTAGCTGCTTTTTCTCAGACAGTACAATCTCAACCTCTTGTTCAGTCAGACGTCCTGCTGTTACTTGAGCTTTGCGATATACCTTTTCAGCCTCATCTTTTGTAAGACCTAAAGCTGCTTTGAGGAGCTTTTCCCTTGTCTCTGTGGAAATGTTACGCTTCCCTAGATGTTGTGACAGGACTTTATTCAACTCCTTCATATCTGGTAGTGGAAAGTCAAGTACAACTACCTCCTTTTCTAGTTCTATCGGAACATTCTGCACTGGGGACATCAATATAATTGTCTTATTTGTGCCCTTGAAACTAGCGATCGCATCTCTTAACCACCTAGTAACTGGCGGTGAGTCAATAAACGGATGTAGATCTTTGAATATATATATTCCAGCGTTGTTGCTAGTATCTCGCTGTCTGATTACCCACTCTATAGCTGCCTCTGGTGAGACTGTATTATGCTGAGTGGTATTTTTGCTTTGACCATACTCTACTATTCCGTGAGTTACTGTCCAAACAAATACTTTTTTCTGAGACTGGGGCTTAAGTTGAGCTATAGCTGCAATTGCCTGCTCTGACCGCTCTTCCTCGGATGTTACGAGGTAGATCAGAGGATATTGAGCTTGGATTAGAATCTTAATTTCTTCTTTCATAGTCCTCGATCCAATAGAAACGGTACAATAGATTACGGCTTAATTGAGTTTATGCTTACTACCCTTAGCAGTATGATGAGCAATTATTTAGAGGTTTAACTGTCATCTCTACTACTTTGTAGTCATCAGATGTAGTCATTTCTACATTCATCAGCAGGGAACTAACTCTTGCTCTCCCGGTTGAGCTTTAGATTTTTCTGTTTCCGGGGTTTCATTTACTGGAATATTTTGGTCTGCCAATACACTTGGCTGATTTTTCAGGGATGCCAGTTCTCCTTCTCGCATTACAACTGAACTCGTACACTCTGGACAAGTGTATACCCGGTGGGTTTGTCCATACATTGAACTTAGTTCATCCACTACTTCTGGGTTTTCCAGATAGAAAAGGATAGCTCTTTCTGCTATTGATGACATTGGTTCCGAGTCAACTGCTGCTCTGATTTTGAGCTTGCGATGCAGTTCTGGTTGGATGTATAACGTAACTTTTTGCTTGTCTTGCATATGACAGTCAACTTGTTTACCCGGGTATGTATATTACATTAACTATTCTTCTAGGGAATGTCAAGCAGTTAAACCGTCTTGACTCTAATATTGTAACATTTGTTTACATTTTATCAAAAGTAATTTACTGATAAAAAAAGCTATACTCTACTTTGCATAAGACTTACAGCCTTATAGAGGCTATCAAATGTTTTGCTTTTTTGACTAAATAATTTAAACAAGAATCGAAATTAGATTACATATAGCAGGGGACAGGGAACGGACAAGAGTGGGAAAAGTACTTCCCTGTCTAAGGTTCATCATCAGTCTGTGTCCTAACCAACTAGTTCCTTGCTATCTGAATTTGGATGAATATCTAACATACATTCTGCAAAACAGTAAAAATAATTTATATTTTTTAATATTTTTCATGGTTAAGCGGACTGGATGTTAAACAGAGGTAATTTTTCTACTATGTGCCCACAATCAGAACAAAGCTTAGAACTGGGAAAGAATCGATCAATCTTGATTAATTTCCGTCCATACCATTCCGCTTTAGAGCTGATTTGTAAACTTAGCTAAAACCCTTATATAATCTAACTCTCAGGGATTTAGCTGTTTTTTGTGAAACTCCCAAAACCCTTGTATTGCAAGGGATTTAGCCTCTTAATATTCACTTGATAAA
Source organism: Okeania sp. SIO2C2 (assembly GCF_010692625.1). Taxonomy (NCBI): domain Bacteria; kingdom Bacillati; phylum Cyanobacteriota; class Cyanophyceae; order Oscillatoriales; family Microcoleaceae; genus Okeania; species Okeania sp. SIO2C2. The sequence continues at coordinate 236,024 of NZ_JAAHGM010000011.1, read as the reverse complement.
TCAGCTCTTATACTCTAATTGTCTAACTAACTCGGACTAGTTGGCATCACTCCCACCCCTCTTGCTCCCCTACCGGGAGCAGGGCTAATTCTTTGTCGTCAGAGAATATTTATATGGATATGAAATATAGCAATGTGCGCTGGTATATTTACAAATTGCAGGAGGTGTCCAATAGCTAAAATCTTATATTATCAGCTTTTTATTCCCCCAAATGAGCTGTTCCCAAATGAGCTGTTGCCTGCGCGCAGCGCTATAATTAAAACTCACATTCCGCACTTCATTTTGTAACATTAAAAGTAGTAGAAAAATCCGTAACTTGGTAGGTATTTATACTATATAGCTCCTACATTATGACCTTTCTCAGCAGTCAGATTCTCAGGAAAATATTCAGTATAAATACTCAATTACTTACTCCTATTGACCACTATAATTGTCTCCTGTCTCCTGTCTCCTATCTCCTATTTCTTATACTGCATTTTGTAGTACATGGGGTAGGTTTAATTGTGCAAATATTAAGAATCTCCCCATCTCTCCACACTTCCCACACTCCCTATCAATTATTCTATAGCGTGACAATAAATTGACCCTGCCTCTCGGGAGGGGATGGGGGTTGGTTATGATTCTTGACCATATTCTTTACTGCTAAATCCTCAACCACAAAAGTTTGATTTTCTCTGATTAGTTGTAGGGAAGCCGTCGGATTGGCGACTTATGTTAGGTTGTGTGTATAGTCAAGCCTTGAATCTTTAATTTGGACGTGGATCTTTGCTATTTTAAGTCTGGCTTTTCGATCAAAAATTAATATCAGAAGGATTTAGTTAGCTATTTGCTATATTTAGTTTATGGGGTATTGCTTCAAACAATATCCTCAGTTAATCCCTAAATCCTTACTCCTATTCCTGCCTAGCGCTTAGGCAAATGGGGTATATTTGAGTTTTTTTGATGAATCAATACCTGTTATCTCTAGCTTGTGCAGGTTAGTAACCTATCAATTACTAGCAATAATATTAACAGCACAAGCTCAAATAGGCACTATATATATCTAAGCCTAATATCATAGTAGTTCAAGAAAATAAACCTAAAAAGGCTCAAACGAGTATTTCTACTCACTCTCCTAATAGTCAAACTACAGGTTATAGTCGTCGTGCTATTAGATACCGATTTGAATGTAACTCAAATAATCAAACAGTTTTAGCTATTTATCAAGCACGACGAGACCGTAGAGGGAATATATTATCTTTGTGGAAAAAATTTACCGAACCAGAGGGAGGTTGTAATCAAAATAATGTTCTGTGGACTCTGAGACATGACAATCAAAATTCCAATGGTTCAAATTATTCGACATTCGACAATTACTGAGCACACTTCGAGGTAAAGCGAGCAGTAGCATAATTATGGAAAGTCAAAATGATGAAGAAATAGAAGCATCTTCAGAAGTTAACATGGAAAATATAATTGATGCCATTATTGAAGAACAAAGTGAAAAATTTGATGAGGAATACGAATTTCCTGAATAATAGAACAGAGAAAGGAAGGATGAAACAAACAGCAAACTTAAAGTTTTTGCTGAACCATAAGCTAGGAAATATTAATTATGGAACACCGAAAAATATTACCTATGGTCTGTGCAGTAGCGATCGCTGCTCAACTCTTAGTTATCAAAGTACAGTCCAGTTTTGCCCAACTCACAAACTCAAATACTACAGTTACTCAACTTAGTACATCTGATGACGAACCAGATAATAATCCCACTCCTTCAGTCAACCCTAAAAAGATACGTTACAGTCGCCGTTACGCATACAAATATAAGTTTGATTGTACACCAGAAAATCAAACTGCGCTAGTTATATATCAAGCACGTCGTAGTCGTCAGGGTGAAATAGTTACATCCTGGAAGGAAGCGACTAAAAGACCTCTAATTCAATGGACAAAGGGAGGTTCCGTAGAATTTGGTGACAAGTATACTCCGGAAGTTCGTTGTCAGGCAGTTACAGATAGATTTAATCAGCATTTTATACAGGGAGAAAAACCAAAGATGCCTCCTTTAAGTGAAGGAGTTGTTAATGGTATGGCTGTAGTTTGTGCTGCTAAAGCAGGAGGTTGTAACTCTAGTAATTTGTTGTGGACTCTCAGAAATAATAATAGAGCTACTAACGGTAAAATTCTGATGAATTTAGTAAGTTCTCTCAGAGGTAATGCTAGTACTTCGTTAATAATTGAAAGTAGCGATGTTGTGGAAAATAAAAGCCTTGAATGGGTAGAAAAATTGTCAGTTATTGATGGGTTGAAAGCATCATCAGTAAATCAGGAAAAAATGCTGGAGGTGGATATGGAAAAGTTGATTTTTCAAGTTATAGAAGAACAAAAAAAAATGGAAAATCAGGAGTTTTAAGGCTGGAAATGAGAATTGTTAAACAAAAATTTTAGGGACAAAGAAACTCCTACTAACTCAAATGAAACAATTGATAAGTTTAATGGCAATAATTCCTACTTTTTGGGAACTTTGCCTTTCTCAGGTAGCATCAAACTCTGAAGAAGTTAATCTCCCGCAAATTCAGGCAGTTTCTGTTTCTACTATTAAGTATAATCCAACTGTGGAGGCGATCGCTAGACCTCTGACTGTTAGATTGATCGGGAAAAATATTGCTGGCTCAGGAGTGATTATTTCTCGGAAAGGTAGCGAATATTTTGTTCTAACTTGCGCTCATGTACTTGATTCAAATCAAGAAAATAGATTCGCAGTTTTAACTGTAGATGGAAAAGAATATACTGCTCATAAAGATACTAGATTTAATTTTAGAGAACTGGATTTGGCAATAGTTAAATTTTCCACAAATAATGAGTATAAAGTTGCTGTTGTCAATGCTAATTTTAACTTAAGTTTAGGAGAACAAGTTTATGTGGCTGGATTTCCTAACTATGAAAGGAAGGCAGTAAATTTAGTTACTACTGTAGATTTAGGAATTAAACCATATAATTTGACTAAGGGTAAGGTTATTCATCTACTTAATTTATCCTTGGAGAGAGGTTATAAAATTGGCATGAGTAATGAGATTGAAATTGGGATGAGTGGGGGACCAGTTTTGAATCAAAATGGTGAGTTAGTTGGGATTATTGGTCGGGCAAAGTATGCTTTTGGTGGCTTTGATGCTTATCGATTTTCTGATGGTAGTCAACCATCAGAAGAGCTACTTGATGAATTCCTGAGTGCTAGCTGGGCAATTCCTATTGCTAAGTTGAATCAACGGGATGATTTTGCAGAGATAGTAAAAACAAATGTTAGTGATTTGTCTGGTGATTAAAATTAGTTATTTGAGATTTTTTTTGACACAAAAATTTGGAATAGGTGTGAAAAAATATGATAAAAAAAAGACATATATTTACTGCCTCTCTGACTGGAATTATTCTCAGTATTGGTAAGGGAGTAGATGCAGTTCCTAGAAAATTAACAGTAGAAGAAATTAACTCCATATCTAAACAAACTACTGTTCTAATTGCCCCCAGGTTAAGTGAACGTGAAAAAGATGATTTATTAAAAAGAAAACCTGTAGCTAGATGGACAGTAGGTTCAGGAGTAATTATTGCTAAACAAGATAAAACATACTATATTTTGACAGTAACTCATAACTTTAGTCAGGAACAAGTAAGTCAAGATGCACATTATGGCATACTAACAAGTGACAAAAAAGTTCATCAAGTTACAAAAATCAACGATGGTAGAGAATGTACTAATAGATTCTTAGAAGCAATAAAAAATAAAAAAGTAGAAACCGCTTTAGTAAGATTTGGTTGTTTTAACAATCAAGAAATAAATGGCTATGATTTAGCAATAGTTAGTTTTGAAAGTAAAAAAAACTATCCTGTTGTGACCTTAGGAGATGCTAGTAAATTACAAGAAGAAGATATTGTTTATATTTCTGGTTGGCCGAAAATTGAAGCGGAACCGAAACTAAAACTTGATGGAACTATGCAATTAGATTCCCAAGGAAAAATAATTTGTAAAGATCCTGCACCTGAAAGGCAAAGACACCTAGCATGGGGACCATTAAAAGCTTCTATTCCTGTTACTGAAAAGGATAATGGTTATAGCTTATATTATACAGATTATACTCGTCCAGGAATGAGTGGTGGTCCTGTGTTTAATAGTGGCGGAGAGCTAGTTGGAATTCACGGACGAGGCTCGACAAATAAACCTATTTGCGGACAAATATATGAACCAATATCTAATAATAATTCTACTTCAAAAAATAAATTTGAGGCAGAAAATAATTCAGACCCTTTTAACGTGTTTGAGTCTGAAAATACTAGGTTGAAAAATGAAGATCAGAAGAGGCAAGATGATTTCCTAGGATATCCAGAATTTGAATCTAAAAATAACTTAGAGAATGGCTCAAATAAAAATCAAAATAATTCTACATTAGACTTGGATTATACTTCAAAATCAATTTATGATTTACAGAAAATGTATAGTAGTGCCCAAAATGTTAATTATTCTCGAAAGTTGATTCAGGAGATAGAAATGAATTTATCTTTTAAATTAGAGGCTCCTTCACAAAGGATAATTCAATCAGAAATAACAAAAATTCCTCAAATTAAAATTCCTGGTGTAAGTAGCCAAATCGAAAATTCTATGTCGATAAATTCAGATATAACAATATTAGAAAATCCTGAATTGATAACTCCAAATCAAACACCTGAATTGATCGATCCAAATCAAACAAAAGAGGGCGGGTTTGAAGACCCTAATGATAAGATAGACAATATATATGAAATTTTTAATTTTGATCTAGAAACTCGTATTCGGGATAAAAAACCAGATCTATTATAGGTAATTGAAACATCATAAAATATCAAGTAGGTTTAATGAAAAAAATTATGTAATAGATGCAGGGGGGGCAAATGCTATATTTTTTCATAAAAAAAACTCAAAAATTATCTATCTTTATCGGTGGAATTTTCCTTAGTTGTCTAGCATCAACTCCTACTGTGGCAGAACTTTCAATAGAGGAAATTAATTCTATAGCTAGACAAACAACTGTATTAATTGCTCCTGCACTAACCCCTGAATTACGACAAGATTTAGAAGAAAATCGTAATAACCCATTACAAAAATCAGGGATTTGGAATCCAGGTTCAGGGGTAATTATTGCTAAAACAGGAAATAAATATTATGTCTTAACTGTAGCTCATAATTTTATACAAAGACACCTTGATAGTAAGCAGTATTGGCAGCAGTTGGGAGGTATTCCTTATTATGGAATTAGAACCTATGATGGGAAAGTTCATATTGTTAAAGATGTTAATGACCACCGGGGGTGTCCTCTAAAAGGCAATCCGAAATTAACAGTATTGGTGAGATTTGGCTGTCGTGATCGCTTTATTGCAGGTACAGATATAGTTGAACGCAGCATTGGTACAGATCAAATAAGAGGTGTAGATTTAGCGATCGTCACCTTTAAAAGCACAAACAATTATACAGTTGCTCCTTTAGGAGATCCTAAACAGGTCAATATCAACGATAGAGTATATATTTCCGGTTGGCCTGACCCAGAAAGAGAGCAAGACCCGCAGACAGGTAGATGTCGTAACAGAGTAGCTCGCAGACAACGCCGTTTAGCTTGGGGTTTAGTTAGGGGAAAGATTAACCCTGCTCCTGAGCATCTGGGTTATAGTATTTTTTATACTGATGAAACTGCTGCTGGTATGAGTGGGGGACCTGTGTTTGATAGTAATGGTCGTGTAGTTGGCAGTCATGGGTTAGGTAGTCAGAGTAAACCTTTATGTGGCGGGAGTCTTGAGGCAGGAGGTGAATCTGATTCTGATAATGTTTCGAGTGGTGAGAGTCTTGATTTTAATAAGTTGCAAAAGCGTTATAGCAGTGGGCAAAATGTTAATTATTTTGAGAGTTTGCTCAAAGAGTTTGATTTTGATTTGACTTTCAGACGAGAGTTACCTAGACCTGAAGTTATAAAAGCTGGTATCACATACATTAAAAATCTAGAAGTTGCTAGTAGTAGTGGTCAAGTAGAATTTGACGCGAGTGAGGATGTGTTTAATGACCCTAATGATGTTGTTGATGATATTTATAAACTGTATACGTTTGAGTTGGAGAATATGATTAGGGATGAACCTTCTGGTGGTGCTGAGAGTATATTGTTAGATTGAGTAATATAGAAACCACTAATAATTGAGATAGGTTGAGATTATAATAATACCAAATCTTACGCATTCTTGCTACATCTCCTTGAGAGTAGGGAGTAGGGTGAAAACAGATAAGATATCTTGGTTTAATGCCGATAATCGTTACAAAAAATTACTAAACCACTATCATTACTTAATAACTGAAGTCGCATCGGAAGTATAGTATTATTTTAATGTTTTTCCAACTTTTCCCTGTTCCCTGCTATAGTATTAACACTTTACACAATCTTCATATATTAGAAATAATCAACAAATTATTGTAATACTTACAGTAAGGTCTGTACAGCTCTTTATAGCAGTATTTATTCAGTTTTAAATTATCAAGATTTGGTAAAGACGGCATTAACCCTCTAGACAAATCTTTGATCAATTTGCAATTCTTAATTTATTAGGTGTACTTAGTAATCGATCAAACCGTTAAATAGAAATAACAGAAAACTTGAATGATAACTGCAAAAAAACTATTTTTAACTACGGTAGGAACAGCCATTATCGCCTTCTCAACAGGAATAGTAGAAGCTGCTGTAGCTAAGAAAATTGTTGAAACTAATTCTTTCTTGGGCCAAAACAATTCTTTTCAGGTTGACTTTGATGAATATCCTGATGAAATAGATATTACAGAGCTAACTCTAGACCTGTCGCTAAGTCCAAATGCTGACTTTGATTTGGATAACAGATTTTTATCCCCAGGAGAATTCGGATTTGCTTCTCAGGTAAATAATACTAATAATTATTCTATTACCAATTTATTCGTTAGCAATAATCAAAAGGTATTAACTTATTCTTTTGTCACGGAAACATTTAGTGCAAATGATCGATTTTATTTTGGAATTAATATAGACTTTTTTGCTTATAGCTTTTTGCTATTCAATTGCATAATGCTGATGCTGATTTTGCTTGTACAGATAAGTTAATATTTGTAAATTTGGCGTTAAATCATCATGGAATGATTTTGATATGTGTCAAAAAATTTGTTTTAACCTATCAACATTTTCAGATGGGTGCAAATGTGATTATCATCCCGCAATTATGCAACGCCGTACATTTAAATGATCGCCAGTCTGATGCAAGAACTTTTAAAGTAGAAAGCTGAATATCATCATTTGTATCAATAAATATTCTTGAAGCTACTACAATTTTGCTTTGCTTTGCTTTGCAATGGGCAGTCATGTCGTTAATATTTGTGTGAAAAAAAACAGAGCGACCGCTCTCCATGTTTTAAATTATAGCACTGCGCACTCAGGTATTTACAACTAAGAGCTATAAGTGCATCTAGAAAAGGTGTACAACAAACAATGTGTAAATATGCAAGCACGCATTGCTATAACTTATCAATGGGAAGCATCTACTACTTATCAATGGGAAGCATCTACTACTTTTTCTATAGCTTAACTCCTCGAATTGAATAATCTAATAACTCTATTGGATGCATTAAAATCATTTTCTTTCCTTGCAATTCTAAATGCTTTTTAATCTGCAAAGAACATCCAGGATTAGCAGAAGCAATTAATTCTGCACCTGTATTCAACAAATTTTCTACTTTTTGTTGCCCCAACTCATCAGCTATTTCCGGTTGCAACATATTATAAACTCCAGCACTACCACAACACAAAGAAGCATCTATTGGTTCGCGCAACTTCACTCCAGGAATTTTTTGTAATAGTTCTCTGGGTTGCAAACTAATTTTTTGACCGTGTAATAAATGACAAGCATCTTGATAAACTATAGTCAATTCTTCCTCTTCAGTTAAAGGAGAAAGTTTAGCTGTTAATTCTACATTTGCTAAAAATTCTTGCACGTCTTTAACATTACTAGAAAATTCTTTTGCTTTGTCAGAATATTCAGCATCATCTTGGAGAATATTGCCGTATTCTTTCAGAGTATGACCGCAACCTGCAGCATTAATAATAACTGCATCAACACCAGTATTGGCAAAACTATCTATCATTTGTTTTGCCAAAGTATGAGCTTGTTTTGTTTGCCCTTGATGTTCTGGCAAAGCAGCACAACAACCTTGACTTTTAGGAATCAAAACTTCGCAACCATTAGCAGTTAAAACTCTAATTGTTGCCTCATTAACTGGTGAGAAAAATATTCTTTGTACACAACCTAAAATCAAACCGACTCGATAACGTTTTTCTCCTTGAGCAGGGATAACAGTAGGATAATTATCCTGGAAAGAATCAGCAGTAATTTCCGGTAAAATAGATTCCATTGCTGCTAATCTGGGGGAGATTTTTTTCAGCAGTTCAGTAGCACGAATAAATTTCTGGAATCCTAATTTTTGATACGCTAATAGAGGGATGAGTAATGGTCGTAATCTCTGAGGATATGGGAAAATATTAAAGATGAGATTGCGAATAAATTTATCAGGTAATGAACGCTTAATATTTCGTTCTACTTGCGGACGAGTTGCAGCGATTAATTTGTCATATTTAACATTAGATGGGCAAGTAGTTACACAGGCAAGACAACCTAAGCAAGTATCAAAATGTTCAGAGGTAGTTTTATTGAGCGGTATTTCTCCTTTGTTAATAGCATCCATAGCATAAATTCTGCCCCTGGGAGAATCCATTTCTTTACCAATTACCCTATAACTCGGACAAGTTGACAAACAAAATCCACAATGAACGCAAGCATCAATTAATTCTGGTGATGGAGGTTTTTGAGAGTCAAAACTAGGGTTATCTGTTAAAGATTTTAAATGTGGATTTTGCTGTAAAAAGTTGCTTTCTTTAGCAGGAATTTCTCGATTATTTTCGGTGTTTATGTCTTTTATCTGCATATCTTATATTCAAATATTTGTTGATACTAACTTTAACCGATCGTGCTATACATCAATCTTTTTGTCAATCAATAAATAGTAAGTAAGCATTTCCTACGGAATGCTGCGCAAACAGGTGTCAGCTTTCAGCCATCAGCTATTAACTTAATTGCCCTTGAAGGAGGAATCAGAGTTGAAAGATTTAACATAATTAAAAGTCCCAAATAAATTAACTACTTGCTCACAACTCAATATTACTCAAATCCTCAAACTACTAATTCCGCCAAAGCTGACAGCTAATGGCTGTTTGCGCAGCATTCCGCAGGAAATGCTGACAATAGTAGAGAGCAATTACTAGCTCACTTGTAAATTTTTATTATAGCATTTAATAATATTTAATAAAACCAACTTGTTGTAGAGAATTTACCTATAAATAATGTAATTTATGAGTATAACTATCTAAATAGGACAAGCTGTCATATTTGTTTGCAAAAAGTAAGAATTATATACCAAAAAAATTTTATATTTAAAATAAATATGACTATTATAGTTTAGTATTAACCATACTGAAAAATTACAGAGATTAATAATGACTACTTATTTATTTGAAAACTTCTTGGGACTTTCTTTGCCAATGTCAGAACTACAAGAAGTTCCCCCAATAGCAGATGGTCCAGCTTTAGGAAGTTTCAATGCTTTTTTACCAGGAAATACATTACTAATAGAGGGACTCTATGGTGGACTATCAAGCCCTTTATTTCCTGTAGGAGCAGCAGACTCAGAGGGAAACCCTCAAAGCGCAATTCATGTTCATCAGGCTGAAGCAGGTCAAAATGGGGATATTCTTCGCAACTTGACTGTATCAGAATTTGATGATACTACAGGTATATTTCATGGTGCTTTTACTCTCACAGACACAGAAACACAGGCAGCAGAAGCAGACGAGTTGTATATAAATCTGCACACAGAGAATAATCAAAGTGGAGAGCTACGAGGACAGGTTCTTTTAGACGATCTAGAAGCAACAGTTGGTCTAGGGTTGCCCATGTCAGAAGCTTTTGAAGTACCACCAGTAGCAGATACCCCCGCAGAAGGAATAGTAAATGCCATTCTGACTGGTAATAACCTATTAATACAAGGAACTTTTTCAGATTTATCAAGCGATTTATTTCCGGTTGGAGATGAAGACTCAGCAGGAAATCCTCAGAGCGCCATTCATCTGCATCAGGGATTAGCTAATTCTAATGGTGGAATTATTCGTAACTTCGATGTAATTGATAATGGTGATGGATCGGGTGGATTTTTTGGTGATTTTACTTTAAGTCCCGATGAAATAGTAGCTGCTGAGTCTGGAAATTTGTACGTCAACCTCCATACAGAAAATAATCAGAGTGGAGAATTACGCACCCAAGTTCTGCTCAACGAAATAGACCCAACAGGAAATGATCTAGCAACATTTTTACCGATATCAACCGTTCAAGAAGTCGATCCAGTAGGACCTAGTGACGGTTCAGGAACTTTTTATGCAGTTCTCTCTGGCAATACTCTCAATATATCCGGTGATTTTTCTGTTGTATCAAGTGATTTGTTGAATGTCGGACCCTCCGAGGACTCAGAGGGGAACCCTCAAAGTTCAGTTCACCTTCATTTGGGTGGACTTGGTGAGAATGGTGATATTTTACGCAACTTGACTGTGGTTGAAACTGATGGTGTTGGTGCAGGTTTCTTCTCTGGTAGTTTTACTCTGGATGAAACTGAAGTTGCAGCAGTAGAGTCAGGAGAAGTTTATCTTAATCTGCACACAGCAAATAATCCGAGTGGTGAGTTGCGCGGACAGGTTATTTTAGAAGATTTGGATACTGTAATTCCTCAAGAAGATGTGGTTTTTAATGGGGATAACCGTGACAATAATATTTTTGGAGGCACTGGTAACGATAGAATTGTTGGTTTTGCCGGAGATGATTTATTAAACGGGCGATCAGGCAACGATCGCCTTGTTGGTGGTGATGGTAATGACAATCTAATTGGTGCTAATGGAAACGATACTCTATTAGGGCAGGATGGTAATGATGTTTTAGAAGGTCGCCTTGGGTTCGATATATTGCTTGGTGGAGGCGGTAATGATATTCTCAATGGAGGTATTGGTCGCGATCGCCTGAATGGTGGCCCTGGAAACGATGAATTAAATGGTGGAGCTAGTATAGACCGATTTATTTTTAACACCAACCAGGAGTTTGATTCTCAAGATATAGGTATAGACCAAATTAATGATTTTAATAGTGGGCAAGATAGAATTTTGCTTGACTTGAGAACCTTTACTGCTCTAGATAGTTCTCCTGGTATTGGTTTATCTACAGATGATTTTGCGATTGTTTCTAGTGAAGGTGATGCTGCGACTGCTGAGGCTGAAATTGTTTACAACTCTGCTAGTGGAGCATTGTATTATAATACCAACGGTACTGAAGATGGGTTTGGTAGTGGCGCTCAATTTGCCACATTAGACGGCAGTCCAGATTTAGTAGCTAATGATTTTCAAGTTAGATAGAATCTGATCTTACTACTATCAGGACTTACGCATGAGGTACAAAAAACTAGGGGTTTGAGATTGCTTTCCGTCCCGGAATGTTCCGCAAACCCTGTCGCTCGCTTCGGACAAAAATACGTTGTACTGTGTAATTCCTATACTATTCTAAACCACATCTATAGAAGCCATTTGGTATCTTCGGAAAGGCATGGGTTTTTGGCAAAGAAGTCAGTCCTCAGTCGGTGGTGAAGTCAGGAAATTGAGAAATAAAATAGGGGAAAAAAGTTGAAATTTGCCCCCATCTCCCCACACTTCCCACACTCCCAATCATAGAACCCATTTGGGATCTATAGAAGCTCCGATCATATCTTTGCACGCGGTACGGGTTTTTGGCTGCCTTCCTCAGAACTTAATCTTCACAAGTCAAGAAATTCATAAATATAAACAAAGGTAGAAAAATGCTTCTATCTCGCCATCACCCCATCACCCCATCACCCCATCACCCCATCACCCCATCACCCCATCTGCATCAAATTTTATATTTGCTTTATATTTTTCATCTTTTTTTGATCAAAAAAACTGTATTAAAAAATACAAATTATCTGGATTGTATTTTTTCTTAAAATCAACAAAATTCTCTTGACACTTAGATAGATCGGTGAGTAGGATCGGTTTGTTAGATTTAATTCCATGTGACAAAGATCCGTCCCCAAAAAAATTAGTTAAAAATTGATGACAGCTAACCAAATCAAACACCTTAACTTTTCTGGTGGGTACATAGACGCGAAGTATGTGGAAAATGTTGAAAACTATCACATTTATAACCGTACTATTGTGGTCAACCCTCAAGAGTCAGATGCTTACATCAATGAAACTAATCTAAGCATTATTCCAGCTTTCTCATCAACTATCCTCAATGATACAGTCATTAAAGAAGCAAAATCTCTACTTTTGCTTGAGGTTGTAGAAACAAAAAACATTGGTAAGATTGTTTTTGAATCTGGATGGGATCTATTGGGCAACTTCCCTGATTCAGACTTTCCTAAAGATGTACCCCTTTGGAAGTCTCCCCAAGACGAAGCGGGTATCATATAGGTCGATCCATATTTTATGGCAAGGCAATCAACAAAGCCTTGTCACCAAGAAAAATTTGCTGTCAAGGTCAACCTATGGTATGCTCCTTCTCATACAGATTGTGCTATCCACAATCAACATGACTTTTTGGAGATTCATACTCAAGTCTTTGGACAAGGACGAATGCAAAACTTCAAAGTCAAAAAGTTTGATACTCTCTATGAAGATTTGATTATGACAGAGGGATACACCCAGATAGTTCCCTTCTGTGAAGTCCACGAAAACCAACGATATACCTATCCGTGGCACCAGTATTACTCAGATACAGACTGTATCTGGATGGCTATAGAGTATCACCCAAAAAAAAATTCTAACCAAGGAGAATAGTCAAATTATGTCCAACGAAATTTTTCCCAGCGATCGCGTTTATAAATTTCTCACGGTAGAAGAATATTTTGACCGCTACAAAGAATGGGATCAACTGGGATCAGTAGAAAGTCATTCCTTCAATGGGGATAAAAAGACTTTGAGCCTGAAATTCAAGAAGGCCAATGGCAGCGATTGCCTGATGTTGATCGAGGTGGTTCAGAACGATGCATTGCGGGTGCGCTTTAACCCAACCAAATCAACGGAGGCGGAATACAGCAGTTTCAGTCACTTGCTGGAACACCGCAACTTCGAGGCGGACAAGGAAACCAGGCAACAATATATCTTCGGTCTAGATTGCCAAGAAGGCAACGGCCAGATCGTCTTGACAACGAAGTCGGAATCTAACTCCATCGTGATCAAAGTGGTTGTCACCTTAGCTCCCTTCGGAATCAAAGTCTTCAACAACTCCCAATTCAATTCGGAATATGCGGAAATCCCTGTCTGGCAAACCGCAGACACGCCAATTTACTACACTCCCCATTCACTAGACCCCAATAACCCAGAGGATTATGCCATCATCCAAGCGGCGAAGAAGCCTGCCAATGCCAAATATATTGGGTTTGGCGAACAGGGGGGAACCAAACTCAGCAAAAATTGTGACCAGTTGAATTATTTCAACTTCGATAATATGCGGTATCGACAGGTCTACAATCGCGGACCTTTAGATAACCGCGAGCCTCTTTACCACTCAGAGCCGTTCTTTTACGAGTTCAATGGCATTCCCGGTAGCAAGAACGTCAATGCCGTTCTCCTGGACAACCCCTCTCAAGTATTCATCGATATTGGCTATAGCAACTCCGGTCGCTATATGTTAGGCACCCGCTTTGGGGACCTTGACTACTATGTGTTCTTGGGAGAAGACCCGAAGAACATCTTGGATAGCTTTACCGCAATTGTGGGTCGCGCCGAGTTGAAACCACGTTACGCCCTGGGATATCACCAAGGTTGCTATGGGTACGAATGTGCGGCCGACCTCAAGTGGGCTGTGGAAAAATATCGGCAGTATCAAATTCCCCTTGATGGTCTGGCGGTAGATGTGGACATCCAAGAAAACTACCGGACTTTCACCATCAAGCCCGATTACCAAACGAATAAGAACGCGCCCTACGAGCAAACCTTCGGCAGTCATAAGGAGATGTTCAGTTGGTTGCGGTCGCAAGGTGTCAAGTGCAGCACCAACATCACCCCCGTTATCAGTAGCCAAGATAAAAAAGACCCAGGTTACTACTCAACCTACAAAGAGGGATTAGAGAAAGGCTACTTTATCACAGACCAGCGGTACGATGCGGACAATCCCGACAGCAAATACTACCAACTGTGGGGTCTCTATGGTCCTGGTACAGTAGGCTGTCCCAATAATGGCTGGGTTGAAGGTGACAGTTACAACAGTGGCCAACCTTACATCGGTGAAGTGTACTACGGACCAGATGCTAATGGCCAACCGATGGGAAGCCCTGGCCACTACTCAGATTTCGCCCGTCCAGAAGTCCGTGAATGGTGGGGCAAGCAATATACATATCTGTTCGATCAGGGGCTAGAATTTGTCTGGCAGGATATGACCACCCCGGCGATCCGCCAAAACCGTGGGGATATGAAGGGCTTACCCTTCAAACTGCTTGTGAACAGCGACTTTGAAGGAAAAGTGGAGTTGAAGCCAGCCCTCAATGTCTGGAACTTGTACTCCTACAATCTGCACAAAGCCACCTACGAAGGACTCAATAAACTGCCAGGACGGGAGAACACGCGTAACTTTATCATCGGACGGGGTAGCTATGTTGGTTCTCACCGATATGCAGGGTTGTGGACTGGGGATAACTCTTCGGACTGGGATTTCCTCCAGATGAATATTTCCCAAGTCCTGTCTCTAGGTATGCACGCCTTGGCAGTCACGGGTCAAGATATCGGCGGCTTTGAAGAGGCAGCTTATGATAGTGGCAAGTGGGCGAATCCAGAACTGCTGATCCGGTGGACTGGTGCAGGGGCTTTCTTACCCTGGTTCCGCAATCACTACGTTCGTAAAGGGCGCAAAGAGTTCCAAGAACCCTTCCAGTATGTAGAGTGGTTTAATAACTATAAGGGTGGCAATATCCCAGAACCCCAAGACTTGTACCGCATGGTTCCCGACATTTGTCGGCATTACATTACATTGCGCTACCGACTGATGCAGTTGTTCTATGATGCCTTGTTTGAGAACACCCTGGATGGGATGCCTATCTGTCGTCCTTTATTCCTCAACGATCCCCAAGACCAATCCCTCTACAATGATAAAGACGAATTCCTAAACAACGAATTCTTTGTCCGCAAAGATCTGCTCATTGCTCCAGTGTTGCGCCCTCAATATGAAGACAACAACAATGGTCGGCGGGATGTCTATCTGCCCAAAGGTAGCAACTGGTATTGCTTTGTGGACAACGTTATGCCTCTTGGTCCTGCGACAGAAGGTGGCACAACGGTACGAGATTTTGATGCCAACATCAATGTCAATGGCGATCACATTCACTTTATTGTTCCGATCTATGTCCGGGCAGGGGCAATTATTCCGACTATCGAAGTGGAACAATATGTGGGACAGTTGAATGCAGAAGGTAAGCCTAATCCTATTACCCTGAATATCTATCCAGGGGAGCAAGGGGAATACAGTATGTATTTGGACGACGGGGTGAGCCGTTCTTCTGCTCCCAAAGCAGATGTGGACGATCCCAACGCCAACGACGAATATCGCGAGACTAAGATTACCCACAGCTATACTAGCGAAAAGATGCGGGAAATTAAAGTGGAGCGCGTCCACGACGGGTATACGCCTCCTTTCGAGAAGTATTTCTTCGTGGCAGTATTGCACGATCCAAGCGAGCAGCGGGATGCTACTGGTCCGTTGAAGGGTATTACTATTAATGGTCAATATCTGGAAGCGATCGTAGGTAATAGTTCAGAAGAACGCAGTTATCATCTGCAAAATGCTGACAGCAATGCTTGGTATTATAACGATAATATCAACATCAGTTTCATTAAGGTGTTTGATTATTCTGCCTCAATTTCGATCCAGGCAGAATATGTGTAAGCTGTAGGGGCGATATGGTATTCGCCCTGGTTATATGTAGAGTCTCTCGGTTGTAGGGGCGAATGGTATTTGTCCTCCCCGTTGTAGGGGCGAATGGTATTCGCCCTATCAATTAAGATGATGTCCGGATAATAAGCGATAGTTTGTAGTAGGGTTTTCAAGTTGATAGAGATTTTAATGCTGCTATCAACTTGAAAAACTATGTGTATCAGTAGCTTGAGTTCCAAGCGAATTTAAGCCTGTGGAGAGAAGAAGGTTACAGACTGCGGTCGGTGATTCTCATAGAAGCAGGAAGCTAGCTCCAAAGCTTATGCTATAGCTTACGCTTAACCGGAGGTTATCATTCATGGGTAAGTTTGGGTAAGTTTAGTAGAACGGAAATTCCATTTCATTAATTGATAATTGATAATGGATAATTGATAATTATCAGAAGGTTAAAACCGTTACGGAATTGAAGATCAGGAAATATCCTAGCACTTTTCTCTTGGTCGATTGGGTATGGCGAGGAGACTGCTCTTATCAGAGCCGCTCCGAAGATCGCCATCCCACCCTTCGGGAAGCTACGCTAACGACCGCTTTTTCCCCTTAAAAGGGTCGGCTTTAAACCAGAATTATTTAATAATTAATAATTAATAATTAATAATTAATTATTCGGTAACTTTCCTACAAGTTCGCAGAATTATTTCAACTTACCTTTCTTAACAAGAGTTTGATTATGACTACAGTAGATGAAACTAAAAAGGTATGGGAAGAACACATTCAGGCGTGGGATGCACGGGATCTAGATGCCATTATGGTTCACTATACAGAAGACTCCATAATGATTCTCAACAGTACTGTCAAAAGAGGTATTGAAGAAATACGCAATGTTTTTGACAATCTTTTTAAGCTATTTGACAGTGGCGATAATACAATCGCTCCTGTAGTAATTGAAGGAGAAGTTGTCTAATTTACTTGGAACTTTAAACCTGAAGCAGAAGCTGGCAATGCCTATTTTGGAACAGATAGCATGGTTGTTCAAAATGGGATAGTTACATACCAAACTATTGCTTCTCTACTGTATGAAAAATACTCAGTAGTTGAATGAAGTCAGAATTCAGAATTCAGAATTCAGAAGTTAGTTATTTTTGTAACGGAGATTTGAGCTTCGCTCCAAAAATATTTCGCCTTAAAAGGTTGCGCGACCCAATTATTTTGATAACTGAACTTCCCAGATTTGGCGTTGCAAAAATGCGAAATGTAGGTTAATAGTTTTGTGGAATAGGCATCTTGCCCGTTCCCTGTTCCTGCTTCATACAATTTTGCCTTCTGCCTCCTGCCTTCTGCCTCCTGCCTTCTTCAACAATTAAATCCCACCAACAAAAGAATGGGAATTAAGAATATTCTGCGGGTCAAATTGTTGTTTGATTCTGCGCATTATCTCAACACCATTCTGATTATAACCCCAAACATCTAGTTTTTCTTTAATATCTAATGGTGCTGCTAAAACTGTGAGAAATCCACCTTTAGATTCACACCAACGCCGTAATTCTAGAAGAGTTTCGGGAGTAACAGAATTAAATTTTAATTCTCCCAAACCACTACCTGCATGAATTAATCCGAAACCTGTTTCTACTGCCGATCGCTCTAAAGTTTCTACAGCTTCCGTAGGTATAACTCCTATTTTACAGATAATTTCATTTTGCTGAGAATGCCAGATTTGTTGTTTTAATTTTTGCCATAATTCTGCTTTATCATCATGGTAACGGGTGGAATGTAAACCTAAACTATCTCCCACTTTTAATAATTGATTAGATTGCTCTTCAACACTCTCTATTATGCTTTGAAATCTAACCATTAATCCCACACCTTTACCTAAATCTAATTGCTCTACTAATTTAGTTGAAAGTAAGTCAATAGCAACGGGTGTTAATGCTGAAGATAATAAAGTTTGAGTTGCTTTGGCAATGTTATTTTTTGCTCCTACTAAAACAACAGTACCGGATGCTTGTTGTTGAGGATAAACTCTCAGAGTGACTTGACTAATGATACCTAATGTGCCATAAGAACCTGTAAATAATTTCATTAGGTCGTAACCTGCCACATTTTTAACTACCCGTCCTCCCGCTTTCGCAACTTTTCCATCTGAACGCACAAAACTTATACCCAGTAGCATATCTCGTACACCCCGGTAGCGTTGACGTAGGGAACCTGTATCAGCAGTAGCAATGATACCGCCAATAGTAGCAGTTTCTGGATAAGCAGGGTCGATAGCGAGAAATTGACCTGTTTTTGCTAAGGTTTCCTGTAATTCTGCATATTTCATCCCTGCTTCCACGGTAACAGTTAAGTCTCCCACCGCGTGTTCGATGAGACGGTTGAGGCGATCGCTAGTAATAACTATTATTCCCTGTTTGTGATTAGTTGGGTCTACTTTCATTAACCCTCCCCAATGAACTTTGCTACCGTTACCACAAGGTAATATTGCCCAATTATTTTGAGCACAGCAAGTAACTATGGTAGAAAGTTGTGCTTGAGTTTCTGGATAGACGATGCAGTTGATGGTAGTGTCGGGAGCGATCGCCTGTGATATTTGTTGTTTTTTTGTTTGGTCTATATCTTGCCACAAACTAATATTGTCTTTGCCGACAATAGTTTCTAATTCTTGTATGTTAAATGTATTTTCTTGGGAAATCACTATGATTAATTATGAATGGTATTAGTCAAATGATTTTTTTACAGTTAGGGATTTAAAATCATTCCCTTTTCTTTTTATCACATATTTGTTGCATTTATTTGATTGACTTTTTGATCGTTTTATGATAGTCATTTATATACAGGACTTACGCACAAGGCACGAAAAAGTAGCCTTTGAGATTGCTTCCCTGTAGGTTGCAATGACGGAAATACGTTCTACTACGTAAGTCCTAATATAAAAAAATGAACCTCATAGTAATACCAAATTTCAAAAAGTTTGCTATATATCTTTGTAATGAGGAGGTAGAAAGGTAGGGATATAGGGAGATGGTAATCAAATATAGCATTATTATTCAGAAGTAGTCAGTCCAGTAGGGTGCGTTTTGCTGCGCAACATGTTTGCGGAGCATTCCGATAGGAAAAAGCGAAACAAAGTGGAGCGTAACGCACCATTTTTGATGTTGCTGGTGCGTTACGCTATCGCTAACAGCACCCTACTGGTGCGTCAAGCTGAAAATGATGTATTAAGTTAATAAATTAGGAATAAAAAAATTTTAGTCTACTTTGACTGGAGGAGAATAGGAGGAAAAAAATATGCTTACCACACTGCAAAAAAGAAAATGGACGCGCTTGTTTCAAGTCTATGATGCCGATCAAAATGGTACAGTAGAAAAAGACGATTTTGAAGCCATATTTCAGAATCTTGCTAGAGCGCGTAATTTAACTCAGGACATGCCACAATACCAGCAACTCTATGCAAAGTTTATGGAAGACTGGGAATATTTGCAAAAGGATGCTGATCAAAATGGCAACGGTAAAATTGAGCTAGCAGAATGGCTACAACATTTTGAGCGTCGCATCAATAGTCCCAATATATACCAAATACTTGTTGAGATAGCAAATCAAATTTTCGAGTTATTGGATATTGATGGAAATGGGGTTATTGGGGTGGAGGAGTACAAAACTTTTTATTGGAGTTGGCGAATACCGGAAGATTTAGCTGTAGAAATTTTTCTTAAGTTAGACCTAAATGGTGATGGCAGTATCACTAAAAACGAATTCTTGAAATTAGTACGGGAATTTCATGGTAGTGATGACCCTTATGCTCCGGGAAACTTATTTTTTGCTTATTACTAAATAGGGAAATTAATTAGTAATTCTCCATAAGGTAACTGCCAATAGAAAAAATTTTTCTAGTTAATCTCGATAAATATTCATTCAACATTCATTCAACAGAAAACTGAAAAGAAATGAGATTATAGAAGCCAGAATTTTATTTCTTGACACGCCAATCATTTTATGTATACCATTGGCGTGCAATTTATTCTTACCATAAGAAACAAAAATATGCTCACCGAATTACAAACAAAAAAATGGACACGCCTGTTTCAAGTCTATGATGCCGATGGAAATGGTGTAGTAGAAAAAGAGGATTTTGAGGCAATATTCCAGAATGTTGCTAAAGCTCGTAATTTAACTCAAGGAACCCCTGAATACGATAAACTCCATGGAAAGTTTATAGAAGACTGGGAACATTTGCGAAAGGATGCAGATAAAAATAATAATGGTAAAGTCGAGTTAGCAGAATGGCTTGAACATGGCGATCGTCGTATCAATAATTCAGATATGTACCAAACAAATATTGACCTTGCGAATGAGATGTTCGAGTTATTAGATCTGAATGGAAATGGGATTATTAGTTTGGAAGAATACAAAACTATTTTTCAGATATGGCGACTTTCTACAGATTTAGCTGTGGAAACTTTTCCCAAGTTAGACTTAAACGGTGACGGCGGTATAACTAAAGATGAATTCGTGGAATTGGTACGGCAATTTCATGGGAGCGATGACCCCGATGCCCCCGGAAATTTATTTTTTGGTCCTTACTAATTTAAGAGATTAATCCTACTACCATTCCCTCATTAGATAATCCCGAATGGGGGAATTTTTCTATAGTAGATATCCATAAAGACTAGGTATAAAGCTGAAGGAAAATCAAATAATGGAAGCTAGAATTTTAACTAATGAACAAGAGATAATTGAAGCTAAAAAACTAGCTTATGAAGTTCTAGTTAAAGAACAACAATGGGAAATTAAACCAGATAATCCAAGTGGTTTGCAGATCAAATACCTGCCACAAGGAGGAAAGGTTTTATGGGATAACTACGATACTGTCGCTACTTGGTTAGGTGTTTTTCAGGAAAATACTTTAGTAGGGAGTCAGAGAATTTGTAGGAGATTGAATGGGAAGTTCGAGTTAGAATGCTATCACGAATTATTGGATTTTATCAGAGAAGACGATCTGGCAATAGAATCGACAAGGTTTGTATTTGCCAAGCAGTATAGACGGTCAGTAGCAGTTTTATTTTTATTAAAACTTTTATTTCAAATTTTATTAGAAAACGGTGGTTACTTGTTGACAACAGGTTTTTTTCCGAATCCAGGAAAACTATATGTTAATAAATTTGGATTGACAAGACATGAAATACCATTTCGCTATTACCCTGATGACCCAGAGGAAGTTTATCTTTACTATATTAATGGTTACGATCGCCCTTATATAAGTAAAATGATTTCTGAGTTTAATATTTTGTTAGCAAAAAAAGAAAAAAAATTAGAGTATAGGAGTTAGATAGTAAAGAAAATATAAGTCAAAAAAATTGATTTTTACCGATGAAAAATACTTATTTAACTTACTAACTACTCCCTAAAACTTATCACCTAATATTAAACCTGACGATAAGCAATTACAGCATAAAAAGGGTCGCCTCCTCCTAAACCTAACATCTGTAAAAAACTAGGTACATTTGACTTCTGATAAATTACCTCTACTTGACTAAATCCTGGAACCCCATTAGCATTTTTTACACTGTCAAAATAACGCTTAACTAACTCTACTCTTGAGGTTTCTGAACCATCTCGCCAAGCACTAATAGCCTTTTGATAAAACATCCGATTAGAAAAGCTAATAATTGCTATGCCACCAGGTTTCAAGATTCGATAAATTTCATAAAATATAGCATCAGGATATTGCAAATATTGAATAGAAACACAATTAACAACAGCATCAAAATCTTTGTCAGGAAAAGGTAATTTTAAATCCTTGTTTAAATCTTGGATAAAATGATGATTTAATTGACGATTTTTAGCCAACTCCTCCTCATTCATACCATGTCCTTCAACATGAGCAAATTCCATATCCTGTGGTAAGTGAGAAACCCAACTACTCATCATATCCAAAATCCGAGTATGAGGTTTCAAGCGATCGCGATATAAATTTGTCAACTGGTCAATAAACCCTTCATCCACATGAGTAACAAACCTAGGGTAAGAATAAAACAGGCGATCGTCAGAGTCGTCTAACTTTGTGCGTTGATTAGCTTGTAGTAACATAAATAGTCAAGGTGGGTTTACACTACATAATTATTTTATCCGAATATTACGAATTGTAAAGTAGGCTATAGAATAAAATATATATAGCAATAGTTAGAGCGGTTAGGACAGAGACTGATAATAATCTTTAGGCGTTGCTGAATTGAAGTATGAATGCGCGATTGTTTGGTTCTGTTCAAGCCCCCTAAATCCCCCAAAATTGGGGGACTTTTAGAGTTTTATTCCCCCCAAAATTGGTGGGTTAGGGGGGCAAAATTATACCCAGAATCAGCAACGCCGATCTTATGAATGCGCGATTGTTTGGTTCTGTTCAAGCCCCCTAAATCCCCCAAAACTGGGGGACTTTTAGAGTTTTATTCCCCCCAAACTTGGGGGGTTAGGGGGGCAAAATCATACCCAGAATCAGCAACGCCGATCTTTAGACAGAGAAATGTTTTTCAATTTGTTCCCTGTTCCCTGTTCCCTGTTCCCTGCTATGCAACTTCAGTAAATCAAATATTCAACTAAAATATGACCACAACAACTACAGAAAAAATTACAACCAAACTTCCTCCCCTTATTCCCCGTGAAATTTTGTTTGGCAACCCCGAACGTACCAGTCCCAAACTTTCCCCCGATGGTAAATATCTGGCATATATTGCTCCAGATGAAAAAAATGTCTTGCAAATATGGGTACGAACAATAGGTAAAGAAGACGATCGCCAAGTTACCGCCGACAAAAAACGGGGCATTGGTATCTATGTTTGGACTTACAACGAAGACCAACTGATATATCTTCAAGATGCTGATGGAGACGAAAACTATCATCTCTATCAAGTCAATATTCAATCAAATATGGTGCGCGACCTCACCCCATTCCAGGGAGTCAAAGCAGAAGTAATAGATTTAGACCATAATTTCCCCGACCAAATATTAGTGGGTCTGAACCTGAAAAATCCCCAAACTTTCGATGTTTACCGTATCAACCTCAATAATGGTGCAGTAGAATTTGACACCCATAACCCAGGTAATATTGTTGCTTGGACTGCTGATGCCAAATTTCAAATCCTGGCTGCAGCAACTATCACAGAGGATGGAGGTTCGGATTTACTGTATCGCGAAACCACAGAAAAACCTTGGGAAACTATCCGTCACTGGGGACCAGATGAAGATGGAGGCCCGAGTTTCTTCTCCAATGATGGCAAAATTCTATATATATCAGCTAACCATGATGCTAATGCTATACGTTTACTTGCTCTCAACCTTGTTACTCGCGAAGAAAAAGTAATTGCTGAAGACCCCCAATATGACATTGGTGGTATCATAACTCATCCTAGTAATCGTACCATTGAAGCAGTAGGTTTCTACAAAGAAAAATTAGAATGGCAAATTTTAGACGATAGTATTGTTGCAGATTTTGAATTCATGAAAGCATTTCGCAAAGGGGAGTTTCACATCATAGATCGCACTATCAACGATCTCAACTGGTTAGTAGCTTATTTCACCGATGACGGACCAGTTTATTTTTATGCTTACGATCGCACTGCCAAAACAACAACGTTTTTGTTTACGGACCAACCACAACTAGAAGATTTAGAGTTGGCTCCTATGGAACCCATTTCCTACAATGCTAGGGATGGTCTAACTATTCATGGGTACTTAACTAAACCTGTGGGAGTTTCTACTCCAACTTCAGCAGTGCTTTTAGTTCATGGGGGACCATGGGCGCGAGATACCTGGGGTTATAGAGCGGAAACTCAGTGGTTAGCTAACCGAGGTTATGTTGTATTGCAAATTAATTTCCGGGGTTCGACTGGTTACGGTAAAGATTTTCTCAATGCTGGTAACCGGGAATGGGCAGCGAAAATGCACGACGATCTAATTGATGGAGTTAACTGGTTAGTTGAAAAGGGTATTGCCGACAAGGATAAAATTGCTATCATGGGTGGTTCTTATGGTGGTTATGCAACATTGGTAGGGTTGACTTTCACCCCGGAAGTGTTTGCTGCTGGCGTGGATATTGTCGGACCGAGTAACTTGATCACTTTAATGCAAACTATCCCTCCTTATTGGGAACCTTTGAAGAAAGTCTTTTTCCATCGTGTGGGAAATTTGGAAACTGAAGCAGAGTTTTTGAAGTCGCGATCGCCTCTGTTTTTTGTAGATAAAATTGAGAAACCTCTGTTAATAGGTCAAGGAGCAAATGACCCACGGGTGAAAGAGTCAGAAAGTACGCAAATTGTTAAGGCAATGGAAGACGCGGGTAAACCGATCGAATATGTACTATATACAGATGAAGGACATGGTTTTGCCCGTCCAGAAAATCGTTTACATTTTTACGCGATCGCCGAGGAATTTTTAGCAAAATATCTGGGTGGAATATTTGAACCAGTAGGGAATATAGAAGGTCACTCTGGTGTAGTTCGTTAGAGCGGGGGAATAGGGGAGTAGGGGAGCAAATTCCTTGGATAAGAGGTACAGAGATTAACAATTTAACGTTTGTAGTGCGGGCATCTTGCCCGCGATGGGTGCACCTCATATAGCAATGTGCGCTGGCATATTTAGGGCTTGCTGATTAAATATCAAAGCATTGACTGATATTGGTTTGCTGCCTTTTTTTGTCTTTAAAAAGTGCAAGCTTTTCGGTCTAAAAAGCTCATGCATGCTAGTATTTTGGGATGATTATGGCAGAAAAATAAAGGGACAATTTTTACTACTACCTCCTCGCTCATCCCCATTTCTCCTGTCTTCCCCTCCTGGGAGGGGTTAGGGGTGGGTTGTCTCCTGTCTCCTGTCTCCTACCCCCACCAACAGACTTTATGAGCGCAAACCCTATTTACAAATTACAAGAGGTGTCCAATAGCTAAAAGCCTTATATTATCGGTTTTTTATTCCCCCTTCCGGAGCTGTTGCCTGTTGCCTCTCTTGGTGCGCATTCCCTTGCGACTGGCGTCGTCGCGGGGTCGCACCGCTGTTGCCTGTTGCCTGCGCACAGTGCTATAACTTCGGAAACTGCTGTAATACCAATTTGAAAAAAGAATGTTACGAATAATAAGTGCGATCAAAAGATTTTGCAGGAAATTTCTCTTTGACGAAAAAGAGAATTTACGACCTAAAAACTGGTATTGAAGGAATTCCCATACGACTCCTGACTCCTGACTCCTGACTCCTAAGAAATAGCCTAACTATTTGTAGCAAACATTTATCAAATTGGTATAAATACATCCTCTTTCTTTGGTAGTCCTGCGGAGCGTAATGGTATACAGCAAAAAAATACCAGGTACGGAAGCAAAAGGAATACCTGGCACGGGAGCAAGATGCTCCCACTGCCGTCTCTGGTAACAAACATTGCCGGACAATGCACCACTACCCAAAAGTTTAAAACTCAGACAACACCAGATTTTTCCTTCTGTGCTAGATAACTAAAGCCTTCTTCCTTCTTCCTTCTTTCTTCTCCTCTTCTTCCCTCCTGACTCCTGACTTCCCCTCCTGGGAGGGGGAGGGGCGAGGGGTGGGTTGACTCCTGACTCCTGATTAACTATTCTTCTTCATAAAAACTATAAAAAAGATATTCATTTTTAAAACCATGTCTATCTAAGACATGATGAATTAACCCACGATCAATTAATAATTGACCAATCGAAATTGCTTCTTGTAAATTCAAATTTTGAGTCCTCATTAACCATTTTACTGCCTCAGAACCAACAAAACATTTTGGGTAAATACCCCACCGATGTCGGCGGTCTTTTATTGCTACTCCATGAGAACCACGCATTTCCTGAATCAAGGTATCTATATCTATATTATTAAGAATTTCACTGTCGATATTATTGATGGTTGATACAGTTAAATTATCCTCTTCATCTAGCTCTAAATCAGAAATTTTTCTTTCCAGTTTATGTACAAAACTATCAGGATAATAAAGTTCTACAGATTGGGTAGTATTTTTCTGAATCCAAGTCTGAATCATTTGCTCTATTTCTGGAGATTTTAAATGCAAATCTCGCTGAGGAAAAGGAATTTCAATTCCATATTTTCTTAGACTTACTTCAATACGGTAATTTAGTTCACTTTTGAGCTTACTTTTTTTCTGAGGTTCTCTAATCCAAACAAGCAAATCAAAGTTTAGAGAACTATCACCAAATTCTTGAAACCATAGTTGCGGTGATGGATGTAATAATACTTCGGGATGACTTTTAGCTACTTCTAAAATAGCTTTTCTAACTAACCTAATTTCAGAACCATAGGCAACTCCTATGGGAACTTTTACCCGAGAAATCGGATTATTATGACTCCAATTTAAAACTTCATTTTCTAGAAAACGAGAGTTAGGAACAATTAAAGAAATCTTGTCTAAAGTAGTAATGTAAGTGCTGCGTAAACCAATCCGTTTAACAATACCTTCTAAATTTCCAACTTGAATAAAATCACCCACTTGAATAGGCCGCTCAAAAATTAGAATAATGCCACTCATAAAATTGTTAGCAATATTCTGTAGACCAAAACCGATACCTACACCAAGGACACTAGCAATAATTGCTAAAGAACTAACATCTACCTCCCAAAGTTGCAGAATAATGAGTATACCTAAGAAAATTAAGCTATATTGAACTAAGAAACTAATTGTATCTTGAACGCTCTGCTCTGCTCCTGTTAATCCAATAATTTTAGTTCTGAAGATTTTAATAAAATACCCGACTCCTTTCCACATTGCAATGATTAATCCGACTAAAAATATTATGTCTAAAATGGAAAAATATTTGCTACCTAGATTAAGAATAGGAGAAGTAAAGCTCTTTTTTAAAAATTTTAATACATCATTACGATAGGGGAGAAGAAATGGTATTCTCTCGGTGAGATAGAGGGTAACTACTATCCAGACTATGACTCTAAAAGCAATTCCAGTTAATGGCAAAAGTGTAGGCAAATAATTTGCAAATTGAGGATATCTTTCCTCAAATAAATTGCTAATTTTGAATTCAAAAAAACGATAAGATAACTCTAGAGCCAAAGCAGTTGAAATTAGAATAATACTGATGATTAATACTTGGAAAATATCACGTGGCTGAGGTTCTTCTTGAGCTAATTTTTGAGCTAATTTTTGAGCTGATTCTTGAGGTAATTCTTGAGCTGATTCCAAAGCTTTTTCAATTTCATATTTCCAGATTATTGCTTGCTCTTCTCTCCTCATTCTTCCTTTGACATCTGTCGCAGTTACTGTGAGTAGATCATTACGATTAACACGCAGAATTGTTTCTTCATTTTTCTGGTCTATATCTACCTCTATAGATTCACCTGAGCTTAAGATATTTTCTAATGTTGAACTGATGATTTCAGCTCGTTTAGTAGCTGTCAAATTTTTATCATCATTACCTGATACTTGAAATAAGGTTTTACCATTAAGTACTACTGGAGCTGTTTTGAAATTATTATTAGTAGCAGTAGATTGCCCCCAAGCTGGTACTATGAAAAATAATAAAGGTAGTAAAAAAGCAATTATTAATATTTGAATAACTTGTCTTTGAGCTATTTTTATCCTTAGTGGAAAAATCAAACTATTCTTTGTTGCTAGAGAGCAATTTGTTCGTTCACATCTTGCTACTTTTCTCAACTTTAGCCATAAATATTCATACCACATAGCAACCTTTTAAAACCTCAATGAACATTTAATTATCGACTGATTTGCTGTGGAAAAATTGACGCACTAAATTTGTTAACTTATTGGTACTTTCTATTACTGCTAAATTTTGTTCTAGCAGATTTACAGCGCTTTTGCCGATCTCTGAACCACATCATCACAACAAAAATCGTGTAGGGGCGTTAGCGGCAGCTTTGCGTTAGCAAATGGCCATTTGCTGGCGCATAACTATCGTTAACGCCCCTACTGTGGTCTACTGAAATGAAAACCGCTGTAAGTTTTTTTATTAGGACTTACTAATTTTTTAATTTTAATATGAAATACTAAAAATTATGTTATTTAATACTCTCCTTATCTCCCTTACTAATTATTGATATCAAACATTAATGTATTTCATATCAAAACAACTTTTGCAAGAGATTATAGTTGGAACTTACTATCATATATAGCTTTTGGCTAAGTTCTCTGAATGCTATAATTATTATTTGAACAACGCAGAAGGCATAAGAAAAAATTGCTTATGGATAGTCTTCGACACACCACTCCGTGTCTTATAACCCCAAACAATTTTAAGCACCACCGTTGACGGTGGAGTATTAAACCCGCCACAGAAAAGATAATATCATGAACTTTAAAGTAATGAGGAAAAATGAAATTATTACTCAAGCAAACTAGAGCTACTATTCGTAAATCCCTAGGAGTTATTCGTAAGGGTTTATCGTTTGGAGAAATTTTAGATAATAAAGTTTTGACTGGAACTCACCACAAAACAGGTACTGTTTGGATGTTAACTATATTCAGTGCTATTGGTTCTGATTATGACTTAAAATTTTGCCGGGAGAAAAATAAGGCAGCTCTTAGGGGTTCATCTAAGAACTTTGGGCATTGGTGAAAATAGGTATGACATTTGTCCGGATCAGAGCGCAATAGAACTCTATTCCGCTTACGCGACCAAAAAACTTTCTCCTTCTACTCGGGGTTTCTTCTTCTTTCTTCCCTCCTGACTCGTGAATTCTGACTTCCCTCCTGGGAGGGGTTAGGGGTGGGTTGACTCCTAAGTAATGCGCGATTAATATCATACACGCTATTCAGCAACGCCGAACTTTGATATTTTTCTTGACGATCATTCAAAGTTGGATTTTGACATACTTTCTAATTACAAAGGATTACATATTATCAGAGACCCAAGAGATGTAATTGTTTCTACTTGTTTCTATCATACAAAATCATCAGAAAAATGGTTACATATTAACAGAAAAGATTTTTGTGGATTGACTTATATCATGTCCGGTTGAACAGTTATAAATAAATAAAGACGGAGTCCTCAGGAGTCAGGAGTCAGGAGTCAGGAGGGAAGAAAGAAGAAGGAAGAAGAAGAACTGGAGTTGAAGGAGAAAGTTTTTTATCACTAATTAGCCGGACATGATATTACCAGGAAAAACTAAATTATTATTCATCCTGTGATGATCAATTGATATTTGAAATGGAGAATGCAACTAGGAATGTAATTGAAGATATCAAGTGTTAGAATTATGATAATCCTGACTTTATAGAGAGAAAATATGAGGATTTAATTCCAGATACTAACCTAACTTTATTCAGAGATTTTTTTCAGTTTCTATGGTTCAAGGAAAGAATTATTCCTAGTCTATTCAGAATAGCCTAAAGAAAAAGTTTTTTTCTGGACGGGTTTCAAACAATAAGCATATCAGATCGGGAAAAAAACAGCAGTGGAAAGAATATTTTAAGCCCATTCACGAAGCAAAATTTTTCGATCTATTTGATGATGTTTTACTCAAACTAAATTATGAGTAATTATTCAATAATTTATCGA
This sequence comes from Okeania sp. SIO2C2, assembly GCF_010692625.1. Classification (NCBI taxonomy): domain Bacteria; kingdom Bacillati; phylum Cyanobacteriota; class Cyanophyceae; order Oscillatoriales; family Microcoleaceae; genus Okeania; species Okeania sp. SIO2C2. The sequence continues at coordinate 206,454 of NZ_JAAHGM010000011.1, read as the reverse complement.
CTAAATTTGCTAATCTTTTAGCACTATCATTTACTGCTAATTTTTCCGAACCCTGATTCATTTTTTCCAGTTTTTCTGGTGAATTTAATAACTCCAAAACTACTGTTTTAAGTTTTTCAGAAGTTAATTCTGTTTGAGGAAAAACTATTGCTGCTTCCTGATTAGCAAATACATTAGCATTATAAACTTGATGATTATCAGCAGCATAAGGATAAGGAATTAAAATAGAAGGTGTATGAGTAACTGCTAACTCTGTTAAAGTACCCGCCCCTGCTCTACTAATCACTAAATTTGCCCGCTGAAATAAACCAGCCATATTATTATAAAATGTCATAGGAAAATATTGGGGATGTTCTACACTAAAAGCATCTCGGTCATTTTCCCCAGTTTGGTGAATAATCCAAGCACCAGCATCAACCCATGCAGGAACACATTCTCTCACTAATTGGTTAACCGAAACTGCTCCTTGAGAACCCCCAACAACTGCAATCACAGGGACATTATCTGGAATAGGTATATCTAACACTTGGGGAGACAAAAATTGCTCTCTGACAGGAGTACCTACATAAACCGTCTTGCCATTAGGGAGATATTTTGCTCCTTCCTCAAAACCCACTGCCACTACATTACATAAACGACTAAACCAGCGCGTCACCTTCCCAGGCAAAACATTAGACTCATGGAGAATAACTGGTAAACCCAAGGAACGAGCAGCAATAATGGCCGGAGCAGCAATATAACCGCCAGTGGTAAACAATCCTTGAAAGTTTCCCTGCTTAAGTATATGTCTTACCTTTAGAATAGAGCCAATAAGTCCACTCAAAATTTTTAAAGTCCCCAGGCCCAATTTCTGCTGAAAACCTTCAACTGATATAGTATGGAGAGGATACTGGGATGGGACTAACTTAGTTTCTAAACGATTAGGTACTCCTAACCATTCGATCTGATAATCCTTTAATTCCTTAGCAGTGGCGATCGCTGGAAATAAATGTCCGCCAGTACCACTGGCCGCGATTAACAATTTAATTGGTGTATTGGTCAAGGTTTCTTTACTCCCTGGTATAACAATGAAATAAGTCAAAAATTTCAAATCAAAAGGCCAAAGTTTAAGAGAAATTGATAATTTGTGTATTTTAATTTATCTATAGCAGGGAACAGGGAACAATGGTAAAAGCTTTTCTCTGTCTCAGGTTTATCATCAACATAAGTCCTAATCAACTTGTTCCTTACTATAACTTTCAGTTTTGCAGAAGGTCTAATATTTCATAATTAGTCTTTAACGCAGTAACATTAGGCAAAAATTAAACCTACCAAAATAATTGGGTCTAAAACCCTGCCTTTTAAGGCGAAATATTTTTGGAGCGAAGCTCAAATCCCCGTTATAGCAATGAGCGCTCAAGTATTTACAATGTCCAGCTCAAAGTGCAGTAAGCGAAAAGGTGTACAAAAAATAATGTGTAAATATGCCAGCGCACATTGCTATACAAAAATAACTTCTGACTTCTGACTTTGTTAAGGCCATATAATTCGATTCTGACAACCAACAAATCTTTAACTAACAACTTTTATAAGTTAAAAATGATTATTTCTCAAATCATATTTCGTACCCAAAGCAAATTTTTGATTAAATTTCAGAAATTATCAACAACATTATTTAGTTCTTTATTACTAGGTTTAACTGTTTCTTCTGGAATAGTTTTATCTCCTAATTTGACTTTAGCTCAAGATAGAGATAAAACCCCTGATGAACTGACCGAACTTTTGAAAAAAATAGACCGAGCTGCCAGTCGTCAAGACTTAGAAGATGTCATGGATTTCTATAGTAATGATTTTACTAACTCTGATGGTTTAAATCGGGAAAGTTTGTCAGAAGCTTTATCTAAATTCTGGCAACTTTATAAATCAGTTGAATATCGTACTGAAGTAAAATCCTGGGAAACAGATGGCGATGCAATTGTGGCTGAAACTGTTACTTATATTACTGGTGTTCAGCAAATGAAGAATAGAAATATAAGATTAAAGTCTACTATTACTTCTCAACAACGTTATGAAGATAAAAAAATTGTTGAACAAGAAATTTTAGCCGAGCGTAATCAACTGACATCCGGCAAAAATCCACCTACTATTAATGTTAATTTACCACTAGAAGTAGAAGTAGGTAAAAAGTATAACTTTGATGTGATTGTTGCAGAACCTTTGGGCGAACAAATTATCTTAGGAGCTGCTTGGGAAGAACCAATTAATGAAAATTCTTATAATCTTGAGTCTGCTAATTTTAAATTAGAACTATTGCCTTCTGGAGGAATTTTTAAAATTGGTGAGGCTACAGAAAATTATCAAGATCGATGGTTATCAGCAGTTTTGATGAGAAAAGGAGGTATTACTATTAGTACCTATCGTTTAAGAGTTTTGGATAAGTGATGATTTATCTAAGGAGTCAGGAGTCAGGATTCAGGAGTCAGGAGGGAAGAAAGAAGAAGAAAGAATAAAAAGGAGGAAAAGGAGAAAGTTTTTTGATCACTAATTATCCGGACATGATATAATTTTGCTTTATAGCAGCTGAAGGAAAGGTTAGGACAGTTCAAAAGTTTAAAACTCAGATAACGTAAGACTTTTCCTTCTTTCTTCTTCTTTCTTCCTTCTGCTATACTGCTTACCGTATAAAACCTTCTTCAACAAATAGCAAAATAGATATCCCCAAAAATAAAAAATAAAATCAATTATCGTACATAAATTATCAATTATTTCCCCCTCCATACCTATTCCCTCTTCCCTCTTTTCTGGAGATGTCTAATAGTGTAAATAATTAAATCAAACTGGTAAATCTATAGAATAGTAAATATGATTTCTGTTGAGGATAAAATAGTCTTAATTACAGGTGCTAGTAGTGGTATTGGAGAGTCTTGTGCAAATGTATTTGCTCAAGCAGGTGCAAATCTAATTTTGGCTGCTCGTCGCCAAGAAAAACTAGAAAAACTTGCTGATGAATTAACTAAAAAATTTCAGTGTAAAACTTATTTATTAAAGCTAGATGTACGCGATCGCCTAGCAGTAGAATCAGCAATAAATTCTTTGCCTGACCCTTGGAAAAATATTGATATTTTGATTAATAATGCTGGTTTAAGTCGCGGTTTAGATAAACTCCACGTTGGAGACTTCAATGATTGGGAAGAAATGATTGATACTAATGTTAAAGGATTACTATATATGACTCGCTATGTGGTGCCAGGAATGGTTAATCGTAGTCAAGGTCATATAGTTAATATTGGTTCTATTGCTGGTCGTGGTGCTTATCCCGGAGGTAATGTTTATTGTGCTTCAAAGGCTGCTGTTAGAGCAATTTCTGAGGGGTTAAAACAGGATTTATTAGGAACTCCCGTGCGAGTAACCGAAATTCAACCAGGTTTAGTAGAAACAGAATTTAGTAATGTCCGATTCCATGGGGACACAGAAAAGGCTAAAAATGTTTACAAAGACTTGACACCATTAACCGGAGATGATATAGCAGATTTAGTATTTTTCTGCGTTACGCGATCGCCCCACGTCAATATCAGCGAACTATTAGTAGTACCCACAGATCAGGCTAATGCAACAATGGTTCATCGACATCAATAGGACGATCGAGAAATATAGAAAATTTTTCAGAATTTTCCAGAATGCTTCAATTACCTTGAGAAATAAATAGTAGATGCACCCTGATGGATAACCTCCGCCGTAATTGGTGGAGGTTTTTTTTTGCACTAAAACAATAGAAAATTAAATTGAGAATTCCCGGATTAAGTATGAGGAATATGGAAAAAGAAATGGTAGATGCACCCTGATAGATAACCTCCGCCGTAATTGGTGGAGGTTTTTTTTTGCACTAAAACAATAGAAAATTAAATTGAGAATTCCCGGATTAAGTATGGGAGTATGGGAAACAGAAATGGTAGATGCACCCTGATAGATAACCTCCGCCGTAATTGGTGGAGGTTTTTTTATTTAACAACTTTTCTTGATATAGAAAATCAAATTGAGAATTTCCGGATTAAGTATGGGAGTATGGGAAACAGAAATGGTAGATGCACCCTGATAGATAACCTCCGCCGTAATTGGTGGAGGTTTTTTTTGCACTAAAACAATAGAAAATCAAATTGAGAATTTCCGGATTAAGTATGGGAGTATGGGAAACAGAAATGGTAGATGCACCCTGATAGATAACCTCCGCCGTAATTGGTGGAGGTTTTTTTTGCACTAAAACAATAGAAAATCAAATTGAGAATTTCCGGATTAAGTATGGGAGTATGGGAAACAGAAATGGTAGATGCACCCTGATAGATAACCTCCGCCGTAATTGGTGGAGGTTTTTTTATTTAACAACTTTTCTTGATTTTGTCTAATGTATGTAAAAATATAATTTATAGATGCACCCTGATTAATAATTCCTGGCCAAAACTGGCTGTTTTTTTTGTATGGGATTAGAACAACTAAGACAACAAAGTTTTGATAATTGTTAATATTTGACTAAACAGATTTGAGGTGTAGATAAAATGTTTATAAACAAATTATAAACAAGATGTTTCACTAATATACATTAGCCAAACTTTTACAAAATCTTGACATTACTTACCGATTATTATACAGCTACCCTAAAATACAAATATTAATATTAATATTTCAAACAATTATGTCTGATTCCTCACCCAAAAATAACTGGTATCAAGATTTTAACCTGGAACAGAAATCCAATTGGTATGACCAAATAGCAGATGCTTACGATAGAACTAGACCTCGTTATCCCCAAATATTAGTCAACCGTGTCGTAGAAATAGCTCAACTTTCTTCTCATGCCAAAATTTTAGAAATAGGTTGTGCTACAGGAACAGCAACAACTAGCTTTGCCGATCTTGGTTTTTCTATGGTCTGCGTAGAACCAAATTCAGAATCTTATAAAATAGCGCTGAGAAATTGCGATCGCTATCAAAGAGTTAAAATCATCAATACTACTTTTGAAGAGTGGGAATTAGAAAAGAATCAGTTTGATGTAGTGCTTGCTGCTACTTCTTTTCACTGGGTATCGTCTGAATTTCGTTATGCTAAAACTGCTGAAGCTTTAAAAACTAATGGCTTTTTAGTTTTACTTTGGAATACTCCACCCCAACCAAGTCAAGATATTTATCAGGAATTATTAGATTCAGTTTATCAGACCTACGCATCTGATTTAAAAGGGTATGAAGCGATCGCAATTCATCAACAAAATATTAGTAGTATAGGAAATGCAGTTATTGACTCTGGTAAGTTTCAAAACTTAGTTTCTGAAGAGTTAATATGTGAAGTAACTTATGATATTGATGATTATCTAGCACTTTTAAGCACCTTATCACCTTATATAGCAATGGAGGCAAAGCAACGTAAGACTTTATTTGAAAATTTGAGTACAATTTTAAAAAAATATCATGGCAATATCATTAACCTTTCTTACTTATCTGCGCTTCAGATTGCTCATAAAGTATAATTTAACTGATCTATAAGTAAATTAGGTTAAGCAAAATTACAGCAGATTACAGGTAGATGAGGTAAAAATATAAATGCTAAAGTCTTTGTAGTGCGGGCATCTTGCCCGCGACTGGTGTACTCACTAATATGAAATACGCTGTATAGCAATGTGCGCTGGCATATTTACAAATTATATCATGTCCGGTAGCATCGGTATTGTATAGCAAGGGTAGGGAACACTTAACTGGGAACAGGGAACAGGCAAGAATACTTAAGAGCAAGAAAAAAACTTAAATTTCCTGTAGATATTCACCTTTGGGTTTACACGAACGCGCCCCAGCGGACATGATATTACAAGAGGTGTCCAATAGCTAAAAGCCTTATATTATCGGTTTTTTATTCCCCCTTCCGGAGCTGTTGCCTTCCGGATCTGTTGCCTGCGCACAGCGCTGTAACTGTATAGCAGTCGCCATTATAGTTATAGCAATGTGCTCTGGCATATTTACACATTATTTTTTGTCAACCTTTTCCCTTACTGCACTTTGATCTACTAAGTTGTAAATACCTGAGCGCTCATTGCTATAGGACATCGGGTCACTATGATGATTTATGACGCGAGCAAGATGATCGCACTAATTGTCCTAATCAACCTGGCGGTTGCTATATATTTTATGGTCAGATTGATCGCTAGGCAAAATTATTTTTTGTTCCCTACCCCCCTACTCCTGTAGGAGCAAACGGCCGTTAGCTTCGCATAACTATCGTTAACGCCCCTACTGCCTACTACCTACTTCCCTAATGTTGTCTATCAAGGGTGAAAACTGCGATCGCTATAAAAAGAACATGGGTAGTTTTGAAATTCACCCACGCCCTCATCTCACTCTTCCTCAACCTGTATTCCGCATTCCAGCAGCAATACCATTGAGAGTCAACAAAGCACCTTGTAACAACTCACCCTTACTATAGCGAGAGTGAATTACTCCTGGCGTACCTGTATCATGCTGACGCAGGCGTTTCAACAAAGCTACCTGCAACATACCTAGAGGAACAATATTAGCATTCCGCAACTGCACAGAACGCTGCAAATCTGGCTCTCCATCTAAAGGTCGTTGATGGCCAGAAATTTGTAAAACTAAATCCCGCGTCAGGTGATATTCAGTAGCAATTTGCTCAAACAACGCCTCAAATCTTTCCCGGTCTTCTGAATTAGATAATTCTCGGACATAATAATGAGCCATTTGTAAATCTACCTTCGCTAGAGTCATCTCTACTTTAGAGATTGCAGTAGTGAAAAATGGCCATTTTAGATAAAAATACTGCAAAAGTTTCAGGTGTTCTTCTGGTTGCTTTTGCACAAATTCTTGTAAAGCTGTTCCTACCCCATACCAAGCAGGTAATAGGAAGCGACTCTGAGTCCAGCTAAACACCCAAGGAATTGCCCGTAAACCAGAAATAGTCTTCTTTTTATCATTTTTCCTCCGAGCTGGACGAGAACTAATTTGTAGTTGACTAATTTCTTGGATGGGGGTAACTTGATAGAAAAATTCTACTAAGTCTGGTTGTTCATAAATCAGATGTCGGTAATGAGTGCGCGATCGCACTGCTAACTCTTCCATAATGTCATTCCAGGTGTCAATTTCATCAAACCCTGTATGTAGTAAACTAGCTTGAATAACTGCAGTAGTGACATTTTCTAAGTTACACATAGCCAACTGAGGCAGAGAATATTTAGAAGCTAGCACCTCACCCTGTTCAGTAATCTTAATCCGTCCACTAATACTCTTACCAGGTTGAGCCAAAATCGCTTTATAAGCAGGACCACCACCACGTCCTACCGAACCACCACGACCATGAAATATCCGCAATCCTATACCATATTCCTGACCGATTTCATGTAAAGCTTTTTGAGCTTTATGAATTTCCCAGTTACTACTGAGGAACCCAGAATCTTTATTACTATCTGAGTAACCAAGCATCACTTCTTGCAAATAAAGAGTCTCTAACTCAGATTTAATTTGAGAGTCTGCTTGTGCTTGTAATTTATCATGTCCACCAGCAAGTGCTGCCCGATACAAAGGCAATTCAAATAAATTGCGCATCACCCTGGGAGCATTTCTTAAGTCTTCCACTGTCTCAAACAGAGGAACCACCTGAATCTCACTTTTTCCAGTTGCCGGGTCATACAGTCCTGCTTCTTGAGCTAGCAACAACACTTCCAATAGATCGCTGACATCACGACTCATACTGATAATGTAAGTTTGGCAAATTTCTGGGCCAAACTCTACCTGTAACTGTCGCAGCATTCGGAAAGTGTTAATGATTTCGCAAGTCCTCTCAGAAAAAGGTAGTTCTGTAGGAATTAGTGGGCGACGAGTAGGCAATTCTGTTGATAGCCACTCAGTGCGTTCTGCCTCTGACATTTCAATATAGGGTTTAGGCAGAATTTGTAAATATTCAGTAACTTCATTAATCACAGCCTCATGGACAGAAGATTCCTGGCGGATATCTAGTCGTGCTAAATTGAAGCCAAAAATTTCTACCTGGCAAATGAGATTTTCCAAGTCACTACAGCTTAAACCAGTTTCGCTCAAGTTACGTTGAATTAGTTGTAACTCTTCTAGAAATTCGGCACCAGAACGATAAACTGCTGCTGTTTCTCGACGTTGGGAGAGAACTTCCATTTCTCTTTGGAGAGAGTCACCATTATACAAGCGCCAGTTGCGATCGCGAGTATTTTCCAAACGCTTTCTCACATAAGACAACTTCAACCTATATGGTTCTCGCCGATAACGAATCGCCCATTGGTCATATACTTCGGGCATTTGCAGTTGGTCGCGGTCTAACGAGTCCAGCAGTTCTGGTAAAACATCACTCCAATGCAACGACAAACTTAAAAGTTCGATCAGGGAATCGACAATATCAATATACTTATCTAACGCTATCTTACGTTGATAGCAAGCTGTTTGCCAAGTCACCTCTGGCGTACAAAAAGGATTACCATCGCGGTCAGCTCCCACCCAAGAGCCAAACTTACAGAAATTGAAAGTAGGTGGTTTTAAGTAAGGGAAAGAACTATGCAGAGCTTGCTTAAACCTTTGATATAGTTTGGGAGTAGCTTCAAACAACACTTCTTCAAAGTAATGAAGAGTCGTTTCTACTTCATCAAGTACAGTAGGTTTAAATTGGTGTAGTTCGTCTGTACGCCACCACAAACGAATTTCTTCTGTTAACTGTTCCTTGAGAGATTCTGTTTCCCAGGATGAAACCATTGAATTTTCCTGTTCTCCATCTACAGACAATTCTGAAAAACTTTCTTCTACTAGATCGAGCTGTTGGAAAATTTTGGCAATGCGTCGCTGTTTTGTTCTAATTGTATGACGTACAATTTCTGTAGGATGTGCTGTAAACACTAGACGGATATCTAATTGATCAATTAATCGTTGAATTAATTGAGATGGCACATTCAGAGTCCGCAATAGGGGAAATAGATAATGAAATGTCCCCTCTCCTTCAGGTTTATTTCTGTTATCGCTCCAGACAGGAATACTTCCCATCCGCAATGAACAAGCTTCACCATCCTTAACTTCATCATCTTTAAAGATTAGTTTTCCCAGACCTTTGTTGTTAGAGTAGGCTAGTTGTTGAATCCTTTGTTCATAATGTTGTTCAACAATATTGATTAGCTGAAAATATAACGCAAAAGCTCGAGCTGCCCGAATTGCATCTTTGAGTTCTAACTGTTCAATAAGTTGTACAATTTCTGAATCTAGAAAGTTAAAAGCTTGTCCTTCTGGAGAATTAACCGAGCGCATTTTCTGGAGTATACTTACCAATTCTTGGCCACACTCTTGCCTTAGCACTAATTCCCACAAATCTTCAATTATTTTAATTCGATTACCCAGAAACACACCTGAAACTTTAGTCGGGGGATTATTAACCCCTTGTTCTAGGGTTGTCTGCTCTGACTTTAGTAGTGAACTCATATTACCTATTCCTTAGTAGATACTGATATCAAAATCAATATATTGTTTGATACTTTTATACTCGTTCAATGAGATTTAGTAGTACCAAATTATCAAAATAGCTATTGCTAATAGGGGATTTTTCAACTATTGTTGGTTTATTAGGCATTGGTAAATTACAGGATGAAATTTGTAGGGGCAGTCCCCCAATGATTAACCGGGGTAGGTTACAGAGCGGTACCCCAAAATATAAATCATCCCATCAATTACCAACGCCGTTTATTAAAAAAATATATATTCCTCATTAAATACCTCTTTTTCCACCCTTTCTTTTAACAATAAATAACTTTTTGCTTCCCACTATTAAAAGGAAGCGAGAGTCATTAATCTTTCTCTATAAATTTCGTGAGTCATTTTTCATCTACAAGTTAAACCGCCTAGCTCTTATCTGCCAAAATTTTTGTAGGCTATTCAGTAGCTTAAATTTAGTCATAGGCCTAGTGTTAAAATACTTCTAAGTTCTACATCACTAAACCAACTATCTGGTAATTTTGTTTTTGTTAATGTTTTTATAACATTTTGGTGATTTTCCCAATCGTTAATCAGAAAAATGCCAAATACTAAACAAGCATCATGGAATAAATGTGCTTTTTTGACATATTCCACTTGCTTCAAGGAGTAGGGATAATGGCTCCTGCGAGACCGCTTAACTATGCTCTACTATTGCGGTAGTATTGTATAGGTTGTGCTGTCCCCTGTCATTCAGGTGGTTAACCTCAGTTGGCGGATGCCGTCCGCTACTGTTTTATTCACTGAATCTTATTTTATTAGATACTTTGGTTTGCTCTAGTTTTTTGCTGTTTTTTCGCCACCGCAAGTTCGGATATTTTGACCTTCTGAGAACACTTTACCTATATTTAGTAGGGGGTTGCATATTTCAACTAACATTACTGTATCATACACCTGAGAGTAAAGTAGGCCTTTGAGAGCTAGGCTTTCAGCAATGTTTTTTGTTAATTAATCACATAGTAGTAGAGGCTTTGAGCTAACCTATAGAAAAGGATGGGAGTTGTTGCACCCTTAATCTTAAGTTTAAAAAATCTTAGGAATTTGTTGAAAGAAACTATAAATAGTCAAATAACAAATAAAATTAGGAATCTGATGAATTTTGGGGAAAATTAAGCATTGGTAGACGATCGCCCCGAAATATTTCCTCACTATAGAGGCCAATTTCTGGTAATAATTCATTAATGGCTTTATTACCCAATAATCCTAATAAAACAGGACCAGTGGCCAAGCTAAGTAAAATATCTGAGGAAATTTTCCAACTGGGAGCTTTTATTGTAGGATTTTCAGAGGAATTTTCTCGAAAGGATTGCATTGATTTTACCTTAGTAAGTTTATACGCTAGAACTTAATATAGCAAGCTTAACAAGACTCAAGCATATTCAGCCACTCAACAAATTTCGATAATATTAAAGTTTGGTTGAATATTAATTGTTAAGATGGCAAGACAGCTAAAAGTGAGAAATAATTAATAAGTTTGATATGATGATATAGCATTTTTCATCATTCAAAGCTAAAATCAATAGAAATTTTTCTTAATTTATTAGTCCGTGGCTCCTCAGAGACTGTTTGCCAACAAAAGTAAAAATAGGGCCTGTGACTAAATACTTACCATTTCTGGAATAATGGTCAGTTTTAAACCTCACGCACCGCGTGCTTGGGAAGCGTGCGTTACGTAACACGCTTTGCACCCTACGCGATTTAATATTTATCTTTATCTGTGGCTGATTTAATACCCCACCGTCAACGGGGGTGCTTAAAATTGTTTGGAGTTTAAATCCATAAGCAATTAGACCTTCTGCCTTCTGCCTTCTTCAATTGATAAATACTCTCTAAATTTTCGCTCAGATCATCATATAGTATAATAATATACGAATATACCCATGATTTTCAACTATATTATATTAATTTTAGCAATAGGCTTTCCTTTATATATGTTTATACGCTACAGTCCAAAATGTCACTAACGAATAGTTAAGCCGAACAAGGGAGTCTCCCACAAAAAGGAGAAGATGAAAGGGAATAAAACTATATTGACGGAAAATCGGTCTCCTTTAGGAGATTGGGCACAGAAAGCTCTGGGACTTCCAGAAGTGCAAGTACAGGTAAGATTGCGTGGCAATCATTTACATATTCTCTGTGAAGCTGAAAAATGTCCAGAAATGAACTTTGCCCTAGCCCAGTTTTCCCAAGCACTGGGTCAGATCGATCTAGAAACTCTACTACCTCCTAATCAACCTCGGATTTATCAGATGTTTCTATGTGGCCGAACTTTAGGTCGCAGGAGACCTGACTGGACAGTCAAACTTGATGGTAATAAGGTAGCAACTCAGACCCAACAGGTAAGTACTCCTTCTAGTTCCTCTGATTCAGAAGTTAATACCCTCTTGAGGTCTAATTATGTTGCTCCTGCAAAATACCCACAAAATCAAAATGATAGTCAAACTTTACTGGAAGAACATCTGACAAAAGTCACTGTTGGACAATCTCCGAAACTAGATATTAATCACAATGCTTCTGAATTACTTTCAACTCCCCACAAAGCATCTGTGTTGACAAATGACATATTAGACCATTCAGCACTGGTTTCTTCACCAAAATTAGACTCAGAAAATTTTTCTGTTACTGAATCAAAACAGCCTAATGAATTAGAGGTAGAGTCAGAGAATACAGAAGAATTAGATCAATATTTAATTGATTCTCCCCTTACGGTTTCCTATCAAAGATTGGCTAAGTATGGCCATCCAGATGCAATTGCTAGTTATCTTAGTGAAGTTTTAGGAGAATTAGGCGTTTCTGTAAATGTCAGTATTCGAGAAAAACAACTTAAGGAAAAATTAACAGAAACCAGCCAACAATCAGAAGATTCTGCCAAAAGTCCTGAATTGAAAACCCATAAAATTTTATGGGTCTCCTGTGAAGCAGCTTATAGTCCAGCTCCATCTCTCTTAGCAGAACCGATCGCCCAAAAGCTCCGAGAGTTAAAACTCAAAGATTTCCATGAAGCTTTAATTTCTCTACTTGTTCAGGGTGAAACTGCACCGGACTGGATGTTGCGGGTGGACTTAACCCCACCAGACCTGATGCTACAAGAATGGGCAAGTTGGGGAGATGTGGCAGCAATTGAACGTTTGCTACAACAACAACTTACTACTCTTGGAATCAATATTCGAGCTACTCTCAAAGAATCTACATTACATTTATTCTGTACTAATACTAATAATTCAAACCAACTAGCTCCAGATAAAAAGAAGACTAAAGAAGCGATCGCCTCTACATTATCTACTATTCTACCTAGAGGTATCCAAGCTGCTACTATCTATGGTTGTATTATTAATGAACCGAAACAAAAATCAGAGTCACCTCTTTGGATCGACTGGTTGAATTTACCAGCATCGGAAAATCCGGAGATGGCAGCAAGTGCTAAGGTTTTGGCAAGTCAGGGAAACTATGAAGCTATTAGTTTTCTGTTAAACAAATTACTTAATCCTGACCTGGATCAAAAATTACAAACAGGTGGTATCCGGGTACTAATATTACCGAAGCAGGAATTATTGCACGTGATGAGTGAAGCTCCTACTTGTCCTTCTCAATCTCAAGTGGGACCACCCATTGCTCAGTTTTTGCGTCAACTTCAAGTTCCAGGAATTAGTGGGGTGAGGGTGTATGGACGTCGTGCTGGTCAAAAATTGCCTTTGTGGCGCTATGGTATTAATTTTACTGCCAGAAGTCGTCAGTATTCGGAACAACCTCCGGAGTTTGCTGCTTCTGCAGATATGGATTTGTTATTAGGAAAAAGAGCGGATCGTGTTTTTCTCAAGTTAACGCCACAGACAACTGAAAAATTTGATTCAAAGCTGTTAACTCCTCAGAATAATTACACAGTTACAACACAAATTTTTACGGCTATTCAACAGTTACTTATTACTTCTCGTGTGTTTATTCCTAATGAAGAATACTCTACACAAATTAGTAATTCATTGACATATAATACTTTTAATTCTGGTAAATGGGTGACAGCTTTTGCCTGTGCTTTTATGGGAATTTTATTTACAGTTCAAACCGACCTAAAATTAGGTGCAGTATTAGAGGAACTTCCAGATATTTCTCCGTCTGGAAATATTTGTCAGGGTCCGAATTGTCAAACTCCTACAGAAGTGAATGAAGATTCTGTGGAAGCTTCTGAATTTTCTACTTATCCTAGTTTTAATAGTCCGCAATTAGATGAACAGTTAGTTCGTTATCAACAATATTTACAAGCAGAAAAAAAACCACCAGATATTTTAATAGTTGGTAGTTCTAGAGCATTGAGAGGAGTTAATCCTACAGTACTTGAGGAAAGTTTGGCAACAGCAGGATATCCAGATTTAAGAGTTTATAATTTTGGCATAAATGGGGCAACAGCTCAGGTGGTAGATTTAATTGTACGTCAGGTTTTACCAGCAGAACAATTGCCACCATTGATTATATTTGCTGATGGAGTTCGCGCTCTTAATAGTGGCAGAGAGGATCGAACTTTTGATATTATTGCAAGTTCTGAAGGCTATGAGGAAGTAGATGCTGGTACATTTGCTATTGAGACAAATACATCAGAAATGTCTGCTAATTTTGGCATTAAAAAATACAAACAAATATTCAAAGAATTACAGGAAAAAGTTGAGGAAATATCGCTTACTTATCAACAGCGCGACCGCCTCAAAAGTTTAATAAGTTCAATCATAAATAATCCCCAAGAAAATTGGAATTTTTGGCAGCAAAAAGAGGGAGAAAATGTAGCAGTAGAAGATGAAGATATTGACAAATTAGACGAATTTCAATCTAATGGTTTTCTACCAATTTCAATTAAATTTGAGCCAGAAAGTTACTATCAAAACTATGCTAAAGTTTCAGGTAAATATGATGCAGATTATGCGGACTTTCAGTTGCCAGGAAAACAAATAACTGCACTGAAAAATTTACTACAGTATACTCAGTCAATAGGGATTAATTTTGTATTTGTAAATATGCCTTTAACTACAGCATATTTAGATGAAGCACGAACTAACTATGAACAAAAATTTCTAGAATATATGCAGCAGCTACCTTTAGAATATTCAAACTTTTTATTCCGAGATTTAGGTAGTGCATGGCCAAATGCTTATGATAAATTTTCTGACCCCAGTCATTTGAATCTTTATGGAGCGATCGCTGTTTCTCAACAGTTAGCTGAGGATAATATTGTCCCTTGGTCAGAACCTTAAAATTTAGGTTTTAGGTTTGGGGTTTTAGGTTTTTAGGTGGAATTTTATTAGAATTATACCAATTTGATAAATGTTTGCTACAAATAGTTAGGCTATTTCTTAGGAGTCAACCAACCTCTAACCCCTCCCAGGAGGGTAACTCAGTCGGACCGAGTCGCACGGGAATTGCTGCAATACCAGTTTTTAGGTCGTAAATTCTATTTTTCGTCAAAGGGACATTTGCTGCAAAATCTTTTGATCGCACTTATTATTCGTAACATTATTTTTTCAAATTAGTATTATAGCAGAAGGAAGAAGAAATAAGGAAAAATCTTGCATTATCTGAGTTTTAAGCTTTTGAGATGTCCATACTGTCCTTAGACTGCTATAAATCCCTAATATAGCAATGAGCGCTGGTATATTTACAAATTGTAGTAGGGGCAAAAGAGCTAGAAGTCTTATATTATCGGCAATTTATTCCCCCTGTTCCCAGTTAAGTGTTGCCTGTTCCCTGCGCACAGCGCTATAAGTTTGTAGAGACTGCCCATGAATTTAGGGTTTTTCACAAGGTTTGCTATCTATCTCTAATAGTGCAATAGTGCTGTTGAAAAATCTGTTTACTATAGCAGTACGTTCTTTGGTTAGGACAATCAATTTGAGTGAAAAGGGAGTAGGAAATAGAGAAATAGAGGGATGTCCTCACC
Source organism: Okeania sp. SIO2C2 (assembly GCF_010692625.1). Classification (NCBI taxonomy): domain Bacteria; kingdom Bacillati; phylum Cyanobacteriota; class Cyanophyceae; order Oscillatoriales; family Microcoleaceae; genus Okeania; species Okeania sp. SIO2C2. The sequence continues at coordinate 191,028 of NZ_JAAHGM010000011.1, read as the reverse complement.
TATCTGTGTCGTGCTATAAAACCCAAAATTTAACATGCAACGGAAGGGTGACAACGATAAATTTTATTGCCAAATATGAAATTTTTGCAACTTTTTTATAGTCTAAAGTACAAAACAAAGTATTCTTTTACAAATTCCTCAAAATAATGCTCTTCTTCTTGAAGACTTCAGTTATTAAGTAATAAGTCAGGTTCAGTAATGTTTTTAGCAATTATTTGGTAGCAAAAATGCGTGATATTTGGTATGACTGACTGAATTAAACTCTCATCAATTTTATCCTTCTTATTTTTGATAAATTGCTAATTCTTACTTGAGTTTATCAATAATTTGAATTAGAGTTTTTCCAGGCTTTAAATAATCTTTAAGAGTATCTAAATAAGTGACAAGGATTTGTAAGATAACACAACATATCGACAGTCTTTGCCCAGACGACTATACTTATCCGCACTATTGGCAGTCGATAAATTTTCGGATTATCATAGAGAAAAAAGAAGCTTGAATTCATCAAACTAGGTAAGGTGGACAAAAATTACAAAACTTACTATTAGTTATGAATAATATCAAATCCGTTTAATCGCGCGATAAAAAACTTTCCTATCCTCTTCCTTCTTCTTACCTTCTGTACGTCGCCAATCCGAAGGCTTCCCCGACCTAAGGACTTACTCCTCCGTCGTTATTTATCAGTATTCAACCGGACATGATATAACTTAATACTTGCTAATTGTATTATACTTTTTCCTTATTCTTTAATTAATTATGTGGACGATCGGTCAAAATAAAACTCATAAACAGAAAAACTGTATAGGCAAAATAATCTCGCAAAAAATCATTCAAATTACAAGCATATTACTATTATTTTGCTTATCATTTCTACTGGTTATATTTATCATTCCTACAACTAGAGCTTCAACAACCAATATTTCAGCAAAGCCACAACAAATTATTAGTGCTGAAGAAAGAGATGATTCTTATGAAAAATTAATTGATGGATCTGAGAAACTAGAAGGGATATTTACCATTTATAGAGATGAACAAACAGGTAAAACATTAATGGAAGTTAAACCAGAACAACTTAATCAAAACTTCCTTTCTGTAATAACTTTAGAATCAGGTATTGGCGAAGCAGGTTTAATTAGTGGCATACCAATCAGAGATTTTGTATTTCAGTTACGCCAACATCAAGATAATATTCAATTTGTCCTGCCCAATCTTAATTTTCGGACTAACGAATTAGACCCTCAAGCTCGTTCAATTCAACGTTCTTTTAGTGACTCAATTTTATATTCTCTGCCCATTGAAGCAACTCATCTTCAAAGAAAAACATTGTTGATTGACTTGGAAAATTTATTAATAGGAGAAATGAATTTACCATCACTAGAAGAAGCTTTACCTAATGACTACTCAATAGATTTAACAAAGTCTTACATTAGTGATGCTAAAGCATTTCCTTTAAACATAGAATTGGAGTCAGTTTATGGCATCTTAAATGAAGATAATACAGAATATTTAGAATCCTTGCCAGATAGCCGTGCTTTTAACCTCAGAGTTCGCTACAGTTTTTCAGAATTACCCATAAATAATGGTTATATTCCTCGATTGGCAGATGAAAGAGTAGGTTATTTTATTAGTGCTTATAAAGATATTTCTGATAATAATCGTAGAGAACCTTATGTTCGTTACATTAAGAGATGGCATCTAGAAAAACAAATTCCTAGCGCACCTTTATCACCTCCTCTAGAACCGATAACTTTCTGGATAGAAAATACAGTACCAATGGAATATCGCAAAGCCATTCGAGAAGGAATATTAATGTGGAATAAAGCTTTTGAAAAAGCGGGATTTATTAATGCTATTCAAGCCAAACAAATGCCTGATGATGCTAGTTGGGACCCGGCTGATATTCGTTACAATACTATTCGTTGGTCTACCACTTTTGACTCTTGGTTTAGAGGTATTGGACCTTCCCGTGTAAATCCATTAACAGGGCAAATTTTAGATGCAGATATTATTCTAGATGCAGGAATTATTAGGAGTATTAAATATGGCGAAATAGGTAGTCTAATTTTACAAAATCAATCTCTTGCTCAAGCTTTTCAAACCAAGGATGGAAAAAGTTATAATCCCTGTGTATTAGATATGTATTCTCGCTATTTAGGAAATTTAGAAAGTGAGAAAGCAGCTAATACTTCAAACAACAGTATAGAATCTATTATTCCTCAATCTCTACAAGCAAAATATCAATCCTCTCGGAAGTCGTCATCATCACATTCTCACTCATCAGAACATCTTTGTTTTGGTTGGGAGTCATCTCAACAGTTGGCAATAGGAGCAGTGGCAATGGATGTTTTGCAAAACATCAGACCCTATAGTACAGAAATGGACAGGTATGTAAATCAATTCTTAAAATATCTTACTGCTCACGAAGTTGGACATACTCTTGGTCTGAGACATAATTTCCACGGTAGTACAATGCTCGAACCAGAACAGTTGAATGATACAACTATTACTCAAACAAAAGGGTTAGTAGCATCTGTAATGGATTATGTACCAGTTAATATCGCTCCACAGGGAACAATACAAGGAGACTATTTTCCCACTGTAGTCGGTCCTTATGATGATTGGGCAATTGAATACGGTTATAAACCCAGTGGTACGACTAACTATATAAGTGAAAAAGGATTCTTACAAGAGATTGCTAGACGAGCATCTCAACCAGAATTATCTTATGCCACAGATGAAGATTCTTATGATATTCTCGATCCAGCAGCAAATAGGTTTGACCTCAGTAACGATATATTGATTTATTCTCAGTGGCAACTGGATAATTCCCGGAATATTTGGGAAAGTTTAGAAAAGCGCGTTCCTCAAAGTAATGAAAGTTACAGCGAAATCAGGGTAATGTTTGATACGGTATTTTTCTATTATATACAGCAAATAATGGATACTACTTTGTATGTAGGCGGTCAGTCATTTAATCGGGAGAGTACGAAAAATACTTATGGACGATTACCATTTGAACCTATATCTGTAGAGCAACAACGCCAAGCATTAGAAATACTAGATAAATATGTTTTTGCTGAAGATGCATTTCAGTTTGCACCAGATTTACTTAATAAGTTAGCACCATCACGTTGGCGACATTGGGGAAGCTCTGTTTTAGTTTTTCCTTTAGATTATCCCATTCAAGATAATATTTTGTTTCTGCAAAGGATAGTTTTACGATCGCTCCTTTCTGATATTCGTTTGACTCGTCTACGAGATTTGGAGTTGAAGACAACGCCAGATAATGCTTTGAAACTACCGGAACTTTTTGAGACTCTGCAAAATAGTATCTGGACGGAAGTTTTAGAGTCTAGTGGTGGAGAAGTTGAGATTTCTAGTATGCGTCGTTCTCTGCAACGGGAACATCTAAATCTTCTCATTTCAATAGTATTGCGTAATCGTACTGTCCCTGAAGATGCTCGGAGTTTAGCTTGGTATGAATTGCGACAACTCGATGAAGATTTGGAGAAGATAATTAAAAAGCGAGGTAAAAAAATGGATGAGTATACCATAGCGCATTTGGAGGAAATACGCGATCGAATTGTGAAAACTTTGAATGCACAATTACAGTCTAATTAGTAGGTGGCAACACATATGGTAGGGTATAGTAATAGTTAGGGTTAACTAGAATCTTAGCCAATAAACCACTGCCAATATCTTTAACTATTTTTAAGATTTTATAGCCTCTTGCAATGGCATAATTTTTTTAACCGTTCAGCTTGTCTATCTAGAATTATCTTTGTTTTGTGCACTGGAAACTCTTGCATAAATGCAAGCTATCACATCTGGTTTAGAATTATAGTCATCCGTGATGATAATTGTACGAGAAGGCAATTGATAACCTGTTAAATTCCCTTGTTTCCACCACCTCCAGACTGTTAATAACTTATTCCTACTTTTTTCACATAGTCTGAGAGTTTCATGTCTATAGATTAACATGAATGACTATATTTGTGTTAAAATTTTGCAATACCAAATCCACGCAAAGGTAGTTATATCATGTTCCCCCTCTGAGGGAGCTACGAATTGCGGACGGGTCAGTTATAAATAAAATTTCAGGACTGACAGTACCGAAAGTACCAAAGAAATACTGAAATTATCAATACTATTCTCCAATATTTCCTCTTTTTCTGCTTTCTTCCCTCCTGACTCGGTGACTTCCCCTCCTGGGAGGGGGAGGGGCGAGGGGTGGGTTGACTCCTGAGGACTCACAACAGTTATTTATAAGTATTCAACCGTTAGCGTAGCTCCCCCGGAGGGGGAACATGATATTACATCTCTCTTGGTCGATTGGATATGGCAAGGTCTCCTCGCCATTCCACCCTTCGGGAAGCTCCCCTAACGACCGCTTAATCTATATTCTTGGCCTTAAGTCTAAAATTTGATCGCTTGCAGATATTGTAAATATTGAATCTTTTTTTTTCTTTTTTTTTATGCTTCTCTTCCTCTACTCCTGCGTACAATGTAGCAATATTTTATGAAATTGGTATAATATCATGTCCCTTTAATAGCGCGATAGAACTCCGTTGGATGCTCCGTGTTAGATGTCGCAGTTTGCGGTTCGCATTCGGTGACCAAGAGCGTTAACGGAAAGCAGTAGCATGACCTTAGCGCAGCTCCGACCCAGGAGATAGGATGCGTTGTGCGCCAGCTAAACAAAAACTTTCTTCTCCTCTTCCTTGTTTTTTCCTCCTGACTCCTCCCTATGGTTTCTCAGAAGCAATGATAATTACAGTGGTTTACAGCGCTTTTCAGATTGGTGAACTACACATTCAAAACAATAATACTTGTAGGGACCTTCCATGGAACGTCCCTACTGTGGTCGATTCAAATGAAAACTGCTGTAATCAGACATGATATCAATCTATCTATGTCCTCAGCAATTCTTTCTTTACTATAAGTAAAAAATATTAAATAATTGTAAAAATTATAAAAATAATATAAAGACGCGATCTAAACTGCATTTATCAAAATTTTACTTTAGTAAAGCGACAAATAAAATCACGGGAATCCATAATTACATATAAAAATGACTAGATAAATGTATATCATAATTTTTACAAAAATATATATAGAAATTAATAGATTAAGTAGGTAAACACGAAAAAAAACAAAGTATGTAACAAAAATCAAAGTAGCTCAGAAGCCTCTTTCCTTCGACTTTCTGCTCTCTGCCTACTGCCTTTCTCTAACGAAAAATTTTAACGTTTACCTACTTATATTAAAGTTGATTGACAAATGTGCCATGATGTATCATGTAAATTACAGGGTGGCATAAATATTTGTTGTGCAGTTAGTATTAGGGCTAAGGAAAAATAAGGATGCAGCCAATTCGACAAGGTGATGTAATATTACAATCAGTTAAGCTAGCTTTAGGTAAAAAACTATCTCACCTGACTTTAGCAGAAGGAGAGGTCACTGGACACTCTCATAGGATTACTCGTGGAGATGCAGAGCTACGCGAAAAAGATGGCACTCTGTACCTGAAAGTTTTGTCAGAAAAAGTAACTTTAACCCACGAAGAACATAAAGCCATCGAGATTCCTCAAGGAAATTGGATGGTACGCATTCAGCGAGAATATGAACCTCTTGGGTGGCGCTATGTGGCAGACTAAAATTGAAAACCTCACAGCAGAACAAAAAACATTAATACCAATGTATCGGGAAAAGTGGCACAAGAACATGGTGTCAACTGACCCGATAGATAGGCAAAGGGCAACAAATGCAGTGAAAGCAGCTTATTCTGCTATGGGAAAACGAGAGCCAGAGATTCTATTTATCAGTAGTCCAGATGCGATGAAAGAGATAGTAGGATCGCGTTCGCCCCAACGTTTAGTGCAAATGTTGGGCACTCCCTTACTAACTTCCTTACAAGTTCAACTCTCAGAAGAAATAGAAAGCCAAATTGATGAACAACTCTGGCTGAAACTGGAAAATGATTTGCCCAATGAAGAATTACTACAGCTAATGTTTATCTGGCAAGATACCTTAGCTGAACACGCAGAATTATTAGAGGAGCTGTGGGTACAATGGCAAGGTGGCATTATTAGGCAAATCTGGGAACAGCAGCAAAAACAGTTGCGACAACAACTAATAGAGTTTCCTGGAGGAAATCCTTTAATTCGATTCGGAGATTTAATTTGGCAACAAGTTGGACAACCCCTATCACAACATATAGAAGTGAATATATGGCAGCATCTGTCTAGTCAACCCGTGATACGAGAGTGGGAGGCACAGATTAAGCAACCCCTGCAACAAATAGGCGATGCAATCGGGTTAGTCTCAAATATTAGCCAAAATTTGATGGCAAGTTCCATTGAAATGATCGATTTCTGTATCTCTGTACTTGAGTGTAGTTGCAACCAAAAAAAATGGCAGGCACTTCAAGGGTTGGTCAAAGAATGTGGGTTTGTGTTACAATTAGAGAATATCTGTTTGGTATGTGACCGCCCAATCAAGCTATCTCTGGACGAACAAAACCGTTTTCATGCTGAAGGGGGATCGGCAATTAGATTTATTGATGGTTATCGGATCTATGCTTATCATGGGGTAAAACTGCCAGAAAAATATGGATTATTATATCCCGAACGATGGCAAGTACGGTGGTTACTGGAAGAAGAAAATGCCGAACTACGACGAGTATTAATTCAGGGAATAGGTTACAGTAGAATTTGTCAGGAATTGCAAGCAGTAGAATTAGATAGTTGGCGAGAGTATACTCTGTTGAGAATAGATAATTATATTGATGTTGAACCAATTTATCTATTAAAAATGATTTGCCCTAGTACAAATTATATTCATGCCACAAGAGTGCCTCCAGATATTAGTAAAGCGAGGGAGGCTATTGCTTGGGTAAACTGGGGGGTTGATCCAGAAGAATTTATGGTGGAAACTTAATAGATGTAGATTTGATTTTTCCTAGGTACTAACTAAGGAGTCAGGAGTCAACCCACCCCTAACCCCTCCCAGGAGGGGGAGTCAGGAGTCAGGAGGAAAAAACAAGGAACAGAAGAAGAAAGTTTTTAATCGCGCTATTAAGCGGACATAATATAATATAGTCAGGACTTACAGACCTGCAGCGTATTTTTGTCTTAAGCAACCTACAGGGCAGCAATTTCAAATCATAGTTTTTCGTACCTCATGCATAACTCCTGATAGTGTTTTTATTTGAGATGTAAATCTAGATTGAGGTTTTTCTGATCAAAAAAGCGCACTGTTCCAGTACCCTATATCCTGATGTTTTCCCACCTTTACTATTCCCTATTTAATAGTACTTGGTTTCCATATCCCAGATAAAAAGGCTATAAGTCTCATGTCCGATCGCCAGAAATATGTTCCTCAATTGCTTGATAACATTCAGATACAGAAGCTTTTTGTGTCATCGCAGTCACTAATGCTTGATAAGCAGATTGATGATTTTCGATTAAACTTCGTGCTTGCAAGGATGCCCAACTTTGTTTGAGTTTAGATTCTGTAGAGCGCTTTAATTGTGTCAAGATTACTGTAATTTTTGCCCGGTCTTCTGCTCCACCCTCAGCGTTACCATAAACGAAATCTTCTGCGGCAATACCCGCCATCCAGACCGTAAAATATTGGTCTATAGCTTGTTCAGAAACCATACCCCTCTGTAACTGGGCAGCCAACTTTTCGTCATTAAACCTAACCCCACCCTGAGCAGACTGACCTTGCCGAAATGCCTCCCATGCACTGAGAGCATACCCACTAACAGGGATATCTAACAAATAAGCTACCAAAAAATGTCCAGCTTCGTGACTAATAATCCGGTCGCGTCTTTCTGAGGATGTACCTTCCACTAAGTCTACAATAATCATACTTGCCTGACCTTGCCATCCTAATGTATCTATAGCAGCTAGTACCATCACAGAAAAAGTAGCGATCGCTGGTATTACTGGGGATATATTAAAAATTGGTCCTAGTAAAGCAGACATTGTCATTATAAAAATACTAATCGCAATAATATTCAGGGAAGTTTGTCTCATATATTGAATTTATAGTAGTTATTTCTCATTATTATAAAACAACATTTAAGTTATATTCTATATTTTTTAAATACTATAAAATCAACAAGAATTAGGTTTTCAGAGGAAATTTTTAATGACAACGAACCAAGGTTTGCCCTCTACCTCAATGTTCAATTCAAACTACTAAATCCCTAATTTTCTATAAGTGTCAGGACCAACAACCCCATCAACTGTAATTCCTTCATTGGTTTGAAATTTCCTGACAGCAGCTTCTGTTATTGGTCCATAGATACCCTCAACGTCACTATCATTATTAAGATAACCACCTTCTTTCAATTTCTTCTGAACTCGACGAACGTCTCCACCCCTCATAAAAGGACTAGCTAATCGCAGAATTCGCAGTCCTGGGTCTCCTCCAAAACCTTCTGAGGGAGAAATACTGAGTTTACTTGCCGTTTCCAGTCCATATAAGCCATCAGCATCAATTTGATCGTTGAGATGGTTCCTGTTCCAAAGAGTTTGAAAGGCTTTAATTTCTATATTCCCGATGGGAATTCCAGGAAAACTAAAATGAACTACATCGCCCCAACCATACCAGACCCAGCCTTGAGTTTCTAAATAAGGTCTCCAACCACCCCAGTCAGCAAGATCTAAAGCTAAACCACTTTCATGACTACTACTTCCTGGTTGTGCAACAGCTTGAAAACCGCAGGGATTTCCATATTCAAACCAGCGACGCAATAGATATTGTTGAGCACAAGTGCGATAGCCTGAGTTAATCCCCATTGTGGTGCCTCGGTTTTGGATTGCTCTTCTTAGTGCATTTTTAGCAGCTGGCTGTAGTAAAGGAAATTGCCTTGAATTAATGGAAATATTAAGGTCTGAAAAATCTACGAGAGTTCCTGGGACAACGTTATTCACTTCAGCCAGAATTTGACGGGATAACTAATAAGCAATTTTTGTTGATAGACAAGGCGTAACGTTTTTTAGTATTGGCATTTTGTACTCCTCCTAATCCTCCTAATATTGTGCTTTATTCAATTGTTTTTAACTGTAATAAACCTAATGCTTGCAAGGTCATTAAACCAACACTTCCATCAGCCGCTAACCCATCAGCATCTTGAAAAGATTTAACAGCTCCTTCTGTTGCTGCATCAAAATTACCAGTAATTTCTCCTTGATAGAAAGAAAATTCTTTGAGTCTTTCTTGAAGACGTTTTACACCTTCACCTGATGAACCCATTGATAAAATTCCCATTAGTTTTTCTCCTTACTTAATCCAAGTTTAATCATTATCTATACCTAGTGCTGAACGGGTTGCTGAACCAACAATTCCATCAACTACCAACCCATTTTGTTGTTGAAACTTTTTAATGGCTGCATCTGTTTGAGGACCGAAAACGCTATCAATTCCATCTTCTAGATAGAAACCGCGATCAACTAATGCCTGTTGTACTTCTCTAACATCTCCTCCTCTCATATAAGGTTCTGTTAAAAATAACAGAGGTCTACTTACTACAGGAGCAACAATAATATCTGGAATTAATGTTTCTTCACTGATTATTAAACTCCTCACATTCAAAGGTAAGTTTAAGCTCCAGTTTCCTATGTCAATTATTTTCCGGAAAGCATCCATTCGATAAACGGTTCTATTTAGAATTCTGATGGAATGATTAGCTAACCATTCTCGTCGAACATTGATGTAGTTAGAAATCCAAGGGTACTCTCCAATCTCAGAAGGACGACCATACCTTTCAATTGTGCGATCGCGCATTCGTCCCCAGGAACCATGAATTGTACTTTCATAAACAACTGCAGTCCCTAAAGCAGTTTCAATACCAAGTGAAGTCGCTCGGTTAATCGCAGAAGTCCAATAAACCCGATCAAAGAAAGCATCTTGTGTGTCTATCATTACATCGTCTTGTTTACCTGCTTGACGTAAAATTCTATGTAAATTTCTATCGTCACAGAGAGTTCTATCCTGTTGTTTTAAACTTTTTAGATAGGGAGACAATTCATCAGCAAACTTTGCTCCATCTGCTTCTGTATAAGCTTTGATTAACAAGTAGAGATTACCACTATTGATCGTGGTCTGGGATTTTCCATAGGTTAATCCACCAGGGTCTCCTGGAGCACAAACAACTAAAGAATAATCTCCCACAACCCTGCTAGTTTCAAAGATATTGATGATAGCTTGGGCTGTTCTTTTTTGCAAGTTACTCAGCATGATTTACTCCTTGCTAAATCAAATAATATATGACTGGTCATTTCAGTTATCAGTCATCAGTTATCAGTTATCAGTACCTCTGCAATAAGGAGGCTTGAAATCTGAAATATTCTCTTTCTCTTGGTCGATTAGATATGGCGCAGGTTTCGGAGCCATCTCTCGACCGCTTTTTATCCCCTTAAAAGGGCAGGGCTGTTCATTCTTGGTTAAGGTAGAAGGGGAGCAGGGGAGTAGGGAGCAGGGGGAATTTTCCACCCTTTACCCTAAGATTTTCCCCAAATTTATCGTACTTATAATTTTGGTGATTCCATGGATTTTTCAGAAATTCCGTTGATCAGACCAACATTTTTTGGGAACTTTTCCCACCCTCCACCCCTGAAAATCCCCCGTTTTTCGTAACTTTTCCCCAAATTCGGGATCTTGTGTCCCCAACTTCCCTGAATCGATTATTTATTTGACTTTGAAACAGTCCTGCCTTAAAAGGGGAGGCGCATACCCACAATTTTTCGGTAATAGTTCATAAAAAAATAGAGTTGTTGGGAATTAAGCACAAAAAATGGCTAAAACCCTTATCAGTCAAAGTTTATAGCTATTTTCAATTGTAAAATTCTGAAAGCCTTATACAGTAAGCTTTTGAGCATTTTAAATTTTTATTTCCCAACAACTCTAATATATAACAGTCAAATAAAACACAGCTTTATCAGGACTTACGCACGGACACTAAATCCAGTGAGGGCGATGCCATTCGCCCCTACATATCGCGTTTTCAAGGTTAATTTGCGTAAGTCCTGTTTATTTTGTCAGTATTATCTGAACTGGATGAACTGCAATACTACGCCAAGCTTCAAGTGTGGGCTATTATCCCCAAGCACTGGCTCCTCTATCCGATAGCCAAATGCAAAAGAGAGCTGCTTTTCTAATAATGTTCAAAAAACCCTTAATATCATGTCTGGTAGCATGGGTATTGTATAGTGAAGGTAAGGAAGAGGGAAGAAGGCTTAAAAGCTTGAAAAAACCTAAATTTTCTGTAGATATTCACCCTTGGTTTTACACAAACGCGCCCCAGCGGACATGATATAACATCGACATTGACTAATCTTCCAGTTCCCGTGCGATACACGCCCTTTTTCCGCTAAATAATGTTGCTTGTCACTATACTAACATAGTAGCTCAAAATTATTTGCTAATAACTGATTATGAACAAAAATTTCAAATAAATTAATATTTCTTGATGCATTAATTTCAAAGGATGATTTAAAGTGGCCAAAAGTTGAGTCTGACGATCAAGTTTTTCAACCAATTTTCAGGCAGGAAGTCTTGATATTACTTAATTCTCAAGATTACTTAAATCCTGATTCTCAGTTTGTCGATCTTGTTCAAGTGACCTAGCTTGTTCAAAAGTTTCTGAACTATGACTATCACCTACAAAGCGCCAATGCCAGGGTTCATAACTAATGCCTTGAGGATTATCTCTCGGAAACGATAACTCAAAACCATAGTTACCTGCATTTTCTTGCAACCATTGGAAAGCTTTTGTATTTTCAAAACTAACTTTGAGATAACTATCTGGTACTCTAGCATCTCCAATATCAATGGCGTAACCTGTATGATGTTCACTATAACCGGGAGGGGCACTAACTTCGGCTCGTTGATATGTTGCCTGTCCTCGCTGTGCCTTGAGGTCAAAAAACAAATACTCTTGATCTGCCAAAGTTCTAAACCCGGAAATAGGAACTAAATTAATATTTGTCGCCCAAGCTGCATCTGTCATGGCATTAAATCTTTCTGCTGCATTTGAGCGGAGTCTGACATTTTGATTACCAAAAACTGGTGTTAGTTCCTGCCAAGTTGCCTCTTTATATGGCAAATGTCCAAGAATATTTTCTTGCTGCTGGATAGAAGGAGTTGGAGATGGTGAGGGGGTTTCTTCTACTTCTGTAGGAGTTGCAGATGGTTCAACTAATTTTATGCCTAAATTTTGTTTGATTTGGCTAACAAAAGCTTTGTCTTGAGTTTGATGAAGTTGGAAGTGCAGACCAATACTAATTATCAGAGCGATCGCCCCTATAGCTAATAATTTCCAAATCTGCAATTTTTTCTGAGACTGAATAGGTTGCTGTTTTGGACTTTCGTATTCATCTCTTACAGCTTCTGGAATGTCATCTACTGGCAATTTCGGTTCATCTGGAGATTTTTTCTTAAATAGACCGAGCTTATTCAAAATTTTCACTCCTGCACTTTCACTGAAATCATACTTTACTCAAGGCAAAATTAAAATTTGTGCCGATCACTTGCTGATTTTTTAATCACCAATTTCATTAATGGCCAGTTGCTGATTCTGCACTTTTTACCTCACTTGCTCCATTATTATTGTCGATCATTTTTCTTGGTCTACCTGGTTTGCGCTTGTGGCGTTGACTAATGGACTTGTCACTAGCTACTGCTAATTCTTCTGGAGTACATTTTAAAATATCCAGAATTTCTAGGTACTTTTGGGGAGTCATTGTTGGTTCTGTACGCCCCGTTTCCCAGTTACGAACACTGGTTTCGCTTATTCCTAGTCGATCTGCTACTTCTGCACGGGTAAGCCCCGCACGTTCTCTCAGGGCTTCCATATCCATATCTTTTATGTTTCCTCCAGCAATCATCTACAGTATAAGTTTTTTTGAAAACTAATTTAGAGAATTAATTAAACTACCTTATTCTAAACTTGTTAAAATAGAATTGTCTAGGTTTTTTTAAAAAAAGACTGAATTAAGGCAGAAGGCAGAAGGCAGGAGGCAGGAGGCAGAAGTCATCCCTGACTGAATTTGAGCATTTATAAATATCCTAATCTATTACTTGCGTAGTGCTATACATTTAATGACCATAAAAAACAACCCATAATCCGGGAACGCAAAAAATAGCACAAGCATAGAAAAAAGTCAATATTTTTCTGCTTTAATTAACGATTAACGGATTTTACTGTAGTTTTAAGCATTGAGCTATCAGTTCAAGTAATATTAATATTTCAAATTAGTATCATAAACACGAATAATTCTCTAACCAATATAACTCTATTTTTGAGATTCATAATATGAAAAGCTTGAAAGAAAAAGCCCTAGATAAAATTTTATTAGGAGTTAGCTTAAAAATAATTATTCCGGCAAGCTTAGGATTTTTATATCCTGAATTATTTGAAAATTCTAATTACGATGAGAATTTAGTCTTGGCTTTAAGTTTTTTAATATTAATTCTATTTTTAGTCGGATACGTAATTTTTATCCAAGGATGTTTTCTCTATATAGAAAGCAAAGGATATTCTTCTAAGTGGGGATGGTTAGGAGTATTAAGCTTGTTAATTTTGCCGATTTTCTTTTTTATTCCTTCTAAGAGAGACAAAATTTCTGTTCAATCTGACAACTCAGAAAATGCCTCTTTTGAGGAAGTTAATATTCCAGAAATATCGTTGTCTATATTTATAGGAATTCCTTTAGTAATATTTGTTATATCTTTAATCTTCTTTTCATACAAAGATTTAACAGAATCTATCCTTATAGAAAGTTTTATAAGTATTATTGTATGGATCGTTTATGCAATTGCTTTGTTGGCAAAAATGAAAGAGTTGAGATTTGATATTAATCAAATTTTTGGGTTCGATAACTCTATCAACTTCAAGTCAATTTTAGCGATCACCATTATGCGTTTTGCTTTTAATACAGGTTTAGGTTCTTTAATGTTATATCAGTTATCATTTGTCTTTCCAAAATATGTAGAATATGTAATAAACGACAAACGTTATACGAATCTTTTATAAATGGTGTTATGGTCTTTTTTAGCTATGTTTTTTGCTCCTCTAATAGAAGAATTTTTTTTTCGTGGAGTAGTTTTGCAGAAATGGGTTGTGAAGTGGGGGATAAAAACAGGCATTATAGCCTCATCTTTATTCTTTGCCCTCTATCATTTTAGATACGATATTATTCCTTTGTTTATCAGCGGTTTGATTTACTCAATTTTATACTTTAAAAATAACAATTTGATTTCACCAATTATTTCTCATTTCTTTTATAACACTCTGGTGGCAATTTTGAATGGTATAGATTTTTTCCTCACACCAGAAACAGAAAGAAATACTTTTATGTCTGTTGAGACTTACCAAAATTATATCCAAAGTTTATTAAGCCAAAGAATTTTTCTGATAGCTGTATCTGCTCCCTTTGTAATTTATTTTATCTATAAAAACTTTCCGAAAAATCATGCAATCATTCCTTATTATGCTAATTCAGCTAAAATCCATGAAACAAGTTAAATAATCTCATGGGGTGATAAGTGTTTAAAATGTAATTTTTTTCATCTTTTCAACTATGATGAGTATAAATTAGCTTTACTTTTCATCAATTGAAAAATATTATAAAAACCATTAGCACGGGAAGGAGTCAAACTTACTGCTAAACCTGTTTCTTGAATAAAATCAGGAGTGATTTGCTCAATTTCTTCAGGAGTTAATCCATTAATTCCCTCAATTAATAAAGCCACTAATCCCTTCACTAACTGAGCATCAGAATCGCCTTGATACCAAACCTTACCATCATTTAAATTGGCAGTAATATATACCTGAGATTGGCAACCATAAACCTTGTTTTCTGGTATCTTTTCAGCTTCTGGAAAATCAGGTAATTTTTTGGCGTACCAAAGCAGTTGTTCGTAGCGCAACTTATTAGAAGATGCCCGTTGAAATTTTTTAACAATACGTTCTAATGATGGTGGTAAAGCCATAGATAGCACTCAAACAAATAAAAGTAATTGTGTAGTCAGTTAATTATAACAGATTTTTTGTGCGAAGTAAATTGTATAAAATCTTAAATAAATATTTAATTAAATATCAGATTTCTTGGCAAAAAATACAAGCTTAAGGAATGAATAAATAAATGAACTTGCTATTTAGATTAGATGCCAATTTTTATCTATAAAAGGTATAAAAATAACTATCAACTCAAAGAAGCTATCAAAAGTAAATTACATCACTTTTTATTTGTGAACTAAAGTTTCTACTTAATATGAAAATACTTATAAATGAAAATAAGTAAGTATGAATGCTAATGAAATTATTACCAATATAGTAATAGTAATAGTGAGACTTGAAAATAATTTGAAGATTACACTTAGCCCATCTTTGTCTTCTGTCAGGTACAATAGTTAAATAAACTTAACACTAATAGTTGTAATCAAAACTTCTTATGTCTCTTCCTATTCGCAACGTAGCCATCATCGCCCACGTTGACCATGGCAAAACAACCCTAGTTGACTCACTCCTCAAACAATCCGGTATCTTCCGCGAAGGGGAAGAGGTTCCTGATTGTGTAATGGACTCCAACGACTTGGAAAGGGAACGTGGGATTACAATTCTTTCCAAAAATACTGCCGTAAGATACAAGGATACTCTAATTAATATTGTTGATACCCCCGGTCACGCTGACTTTGGAGGAGAAGTAGAACGAGTCCTGGGTATGGTTGACGGTTGTTTGCTCATTGTTGATGCTAATGAAGGCCCAATGCCTCAAACTCGCTTCGTCCTCAAAAAAGCTCTGGAAAAAGGATTACGGCCCATAGTTATCGTCAACAAAATTGACCGTCCCCGAGCTGACCCCCACGCTGCTGTGGATAAAGTTCTAGACCTATTTATAGAACTGGGAGCGGATGATGACCAATGTGACTTTCCATATTTGTTTGCCTCTGGTTTGGCAGGTTATGCCAAAAAAGAACTGGATGTAGAGTCAACAGATATGCAATGTTTGTTCGATGCTATTTTAGATCATGTCCCACCACCTGTGGGAGACCCTGAAAAACCTCTACAGTTACAGGTGACAACTCTCGACTATTCAGAATATTTGGGCAGAATAGTCGTAGGTCGCATTCACAATGGTGTGATTAGGTCTGGGCAACAAGCTGCAATTGTTAAGGAAGATGGGACTGTTGTTAAATCAAAAATTTCTAAACTAATGGGGTTTGAAGGTCTGGCACGCATTGACATTGAAGAAGCTGCTGCTGGTAATCTTGTGGCAGTTGCTGGATTTAGTGATGCTAATATTGGTGAAACTATTACTTGTCCTAACGAACCTCAAGCACTACCTCTAATTAAAGTAGATGAACCTACTCTCCAAATGACCTTTTCTGTAAATGACTCTCCATTTGCTGGGAAAGAAGGAAAATTTGTAACTTCTCGACAAGTGCGCGATCGCTTGATGCGAGAGTTAGAAACTAATGTTGCATTGCGAGTAGAGGAAACTGACTCTCCAGAGAAATTTTCTGTTTCTGGTCGCGGGGAACTGCACTTAGGTATTTTGATTGAAACTATGCGTCGAGAAGGTTATGAGTTTCAAGTTTCCCAACCTCAAGTGATTTATCGAGAAGTCAATGGTCAACCATGCGAACCATTTGAACTTTTAGTAATGGATGTTCCTGAAGATGCTGTTGGTGGTTGCATCGAAAGAATAGGTCAGCGCAAAGGTGAGATGCAGAATATGCAGGTGGGTACAAATGGTCGTACTCAGTTAGATTTTTCTGTTCCTGCTCGTGGTTTGATTGGTTTCCGGGGTGAGTTTATGCGTTTGACTCGTGGGGAAGGTATTATGAACCACAGTTTCTTAGACTATCGTCCGTTTATTGGTGAAATTGAAGCGCGACGCAATGGAGTGATTATTGTATTTGAGGAAGGTGTGGCAACTTTTTATGCGTTGAAAAATGCTGAAGACCGTGGAGTGTTTTTTATTACTCCTGGTACGAAGGTTTATAAGGGTATGATTGTAGGGGAGCATAACCGTCCTCAAGATTTGGATTTGAATGTGTGTAAAACTAAGCAGTTGACTAACCATCGTTCTGCAACTGGGGATGAATTGGTGCAGTTGCAAACCCCTGTGGATATGAGTTTGGAGCGAGCTTTGGAATATATCGGACCAGATGAGTTGGTGGAAATTACTCCTGAGTCAATTCGGTTGCGGAAGGTGAGTAAGAAGTTGGTGAAGAGGTAAATAGAGTTATCGGCGATCGCTTATAGCAGTCGAAGCAAAGGTTAGGACAGACGAAAAGCTGAAAACTCAGACAACGCCAGATTTTTCTTTCTTCCTTTTTCCCTCTTCCTTCTTTCTTTTGCTATAAACTAGGAAACTGATGACTGATACTAGCAAAATATCCAGGACTTACCCATAACTGCCATTATAGTAGGGGGTTAAGGCTGTTAATCCCCTACAAATGATGTATAGTTTCACCTTTTGCGTAATATCATGTCCGTTGGTATCGTTTGTGTAAAAGTTGGGGAAATATCTACCGTCATGTAAGGTTTTTCTTCCTTCCTTCTTCCTCATCTTCTCCATGAAATACTGATGCTACCAGACATGATATAAGTCCTGATATTGTAGGAGCTTTTCAAAGAAAGTTTCTGCAAAAATAAAGGCAGGACTTACGCAAAGAAACCTGGTTTCTACGGTAAATCATTATTGTTTTTGACAATAAACATCTACGCTCGTACCGGGTTTCTGGGTTCACCTGCGTAAGTCCTGAAAGGTTCAGCTCAAAAATTTTTAACAAAGAAAAAAATTATGGAAATTACAGCAACTACCATCGATCAAATTCTAGGCAACTTGGCATCACAACCTGACCCTGCTTGGAAAACTCTAGATTTCGACACACAGAGAAAACAGATTCAAACTGAATTATACTCTTCCGCGCCCAAAGATGGGATGATGAGAGTTATGACAAGGATGCAGTTTCAGGAAGCACCAGATTTAGGCGAGATTGATTGGGAATCAGAATTATCTACTTTTCAACCTATTCAATACCCTCAATACTATCTTCAGCCTTTTCATAGTGTTCTGGGAGGATACTTGTCGGAAACTGCAGCAGTTGGTAATCGAGTAGCAATGGAGGCGATTTTAGAAAATGCCCATCCACGGAAATCGCTAGGAGTCAGAGACGAAATCGCTCAATTATTTCCCGAAGATGCTCGTCACATTTTAGACTTGGGAGCAGGTATAGGAGACGATGCAGCAGCTATTGCTCGTTATCTTCCTTCTGCTACAATAACGGCATGGGATGCTTCTCCATTTATGATTGTAGTCGGTCGTCTGTACCACAAGGATATTCCAAATTTACATTGGAAACATGGCTTAGTGGAAAAAACCGAACTGCCAGATAATTCAGTTGATGCTCTCAATATGACTTATCTTCTCCATGAATGTCCTGATGAAGTTAAGCAGGTCATTCTCGCAGAATGCTGGCGAATTCTCTCTCCAGGTGGTCTGCTAGTGGTAACAGATACACTTCCTGGGGACTTGCACTCATACAGAGGCTTTTTTGAACCCTATAAAGAGCAATGGCTAAAAGTTGACCCCAATAAGTTACTGCAAGCAGCGGGTTTTGTCAACATTAAGGCGTATCAGTTTGCCTATTCTACTTGGACTCGTGTTGGAGAAAAACCCAACTAATTTAGACCTTAGAAGTCAGGATAAATAAGAATTATAGAGGAGGTAGTCGGAAGAGTTTTAGGGTAATTTTTCGACCATAGTCAGCCCAAAATGCCAACTTTTTGAGCTTTCTAGACCGAACAAGGCTGAAACCTTTATTTGCCAATGCTTTTAGCCCACATTCCGCACCACAAAATGTAGCAACCGAAGAAGGAGTCAGGAGACAGGAGACAGGAGACAGAATTTTAGAAGAAAATCATAGCTGCCGTGATTGAGTCATCATAAGAGCAAGTATTTATGCTTAAATTTTATACTCGGAATTTGATCGACGAAAAAAGTAATTGAGATGATTTGCACAGTATAAATACCTACCAAGTCCAGGATTTATATACTACTTTTAATAATACGCTCTTGAAGTGCGGAATGTGGATTTTAGCAAAAATTATTGGATACGTTATAGCAATGAGCGCTGGTATATTTACAAATTGCAGGAGGGGCAAAATAGCTAAAAGTCTTATATTATCGGCAATTTCTTCCCCCTGTTGCCTGTTGCCAGATGAGCTGTTGCCTGCGCACAGCGCTATAGACGGCTGAAATTCAAACGATGAAAGGGATTTAGGAATCCGTCATCATGCACCTTTTCAGCTTATAAATAAAAATATCAAATTCAAACCAATATCGATCTATAAACTCATGTACTTTTCTTCTTCCTCCTTCCTTAATTTGGAGACAAAATACTATGAAATTTGTTAGTCCTAAAATTGATTATGCTTTTAAAAAAATATTCGGTTCAGAAGAAAGTGAAGATATCTTAATTAGCTTTCTGAATGCAATTATTTATGGTGGTGAAAAAACGATTCAGTCTTTGACAATTGTTAATCCTTTTAATCCTGGTAAAGTAATCTCATTAAAAGATACTTATTTGGATGTCAAAGCTGTTTTATTTGATGGTTCTCTGGTGATGATTGAAATGCAAGTAGCATGGATGGGAGCTTTTAATAAACGGGTAGCTTACAATTTAGCTAAAGCTTATGCTAATCAGTTAGACAAAGGAGAAAAGTATCCTCTACTAAATCCGGCTATAGCTGTCACAATTACAGATTTTATGTTATTTAAAAAGAGTGAGAAGGTAATTAATAAGTTTGTGTTTAAAGAAGAGGAGAAAAATTTTGAATGTTTGGATAAAGAATTGCGACTAATTTTTGTAGAATTGCCCAAATTTAAGAAAAGTTTGTCTGAGTTAGAAAGCTTGAGTGATAAGTGGATTTATTTTCTCAAAGAAGCTAGCAGTTTAGATGAGATACCAGAGAATTTAGGAGAAGTTTGGGAAATAGAAAAGGCTTTAAATATTGCCGAAAAAATTAACATGACACCAGAAGAATTAGATATGCTAGACCGCCGAGGAATGATGCTTCAAGATGAAAGAGGACGGATAAGTTATGCGGAGGAAAAAGGGGAAAAAAAAGGGAGATTGCGGTTAATAATGCGTTTACTTCAAAAGCGTTTTGGAGAAATTCCAGAGGCAATAAGTAGTCAAATTGAAAATTTATCTGTTGAAGATTTAGATAACTTAGGAGAATATTTTTTAGACTTAAATAGTCTAGAAGATTTGTTGAGTTGGTTGCAGGAACATTAGTTTTTAAGCATTCAGCGGTCAGCATTAAGCTATCAGCTTTTAGCATTTCCCTTTATCAGTTATTTAGGGTTTGCTGAATAAAGTTTTTTGGTAAGGACAGGATCCAGAATTTCCTACGGAATGCTGCGCAAACAGAATCCAGAATTCAGGAGGAATGGAAATTATAGAAGAAGTAGTCACAAGAATCGTCCCAAGATTATTCTGCCATAATCATAATGTATATAGCGTTTCTTAAATTAGTGAGATACAGTTGTTTTTCTTTTTGGTAGTCCTGCATAGTAATGGTAGATGAGGATAAATAGCGCTGCTTCATGGGAGCATCTTGCTCCCACTACCGTTTCCTTGACCAACATAATTACAATAGACCACCATTACAATGCACCACTACCTTGTTTTTTTATATCCCCTGTTTATCGAATTACTACTCCCTACTCCCTAAAACAAACGAATTTTGTACCTCACCAATATTAGAATTGCTATCTTAACTTATTTCAACAATTTCTCCTTGATAAATAGGATATTTACCATGGGTTCCTAAATTATTTAACTTCACCTGAAATAATTGATTATTTTGACTAAATTGAAGTTTTTCAGTGGCTTCTGTTAATGGACGACAGACACGATGGGGATAACAAATGTAAGTGAATTTATCTAAGCTTTTTTGTAACAATGCTTGAGCTAAATTTAATAAATCTTTGCTTTCTTCAGCACGAAATAATAAAGTTTTTGACGGCAAAGAAAACTCTAATGCTTGGGCTGCGTGTTGATGAGAAACAGCAACCACAGGGTCAGTATTTTTAGCTAAAAACTGAATTTTCTGCTCAATATCTTTACTGTTTTTATTTATGTATATTGTTCCTAATAATAGAATATAAAAGATAGGAAAAATGGTTAGAGGAAAATATTCTATTAAAGACTTAGTTAAAAATTGAATAATTATTTTAAATTATTCGATTCTTCTTAATAGGGAAAATTCTTCCAGCACTAACAGAGAATGAAGACCTAAAAAATATCCATAAATTATTTTGTTAGTTACTAAAAAAGCACCGACGACCAAAAACATACTGATTAAGTAGAAAACTGGTACTTGCAAATTCAGATATAGATCCTGCCAGTTGAAATTATTGGAATTTGTTAAAGCTGCTAGTAAATTATTTTGAGAAAATGCTTGTAAAATAACAACTATTGTCAAAGCACCAACCATAGGGAAAAATTCAGATCTAACCCAAACTGATAATCCGACTAAACATCTAGGAAGATAAAATCCACGTCTTGCTATATTTTCAGATACAGGGCAAGATTCTTGCTTAAATAATCCCATTTTTTGAAATACTGGTTGTTCGTGCATACACCAGAAAAAAGGACGAGTACCTATTTTTTTTTCACGCAACTTTTTCATTGCTTCTTTAGCATCAAAAGGAACAGAATCTTTGAGTACAACCCCATAAACCCAGTAAATATTATCAGCATATTCTGTTTTTGTCAGAGGTAATTCTAATTCATAAACATCTGCTAAAAGTTCAGTATAAAGTTTACCCATATTTCGCTTACGCTGAATAAATTCATCTAACCTTTCTAATTGCGCCAAACCTAATGCTGCTTGTAGGTTAGTCATGCGTAAATTCCAACCTAATTCTTCATGGATAAAACGTTGTTGTGGTTGAAAACAAATCACCTATCCGTTCATTTACTTATTCAAAGTGTCCATTACCTATTCAAAATAAAAAAATAGGCTAAAGACATTAGGGGATAGCACAGAAAAACTACATCAAGTAGATATGAGTTATACCATGTCCGGATAATTAGTGATGAAAACACTTTTTTCGATATCTCCTATCTCCTGTCTCCTGTCTCCTCCCTAATTATTTATAATTGTTCAACCGGACATGATATTAGTCCCAGTCCAGGTCCAAGTCTATAGCAGGGAACAGGCAACAGGCAAAAGTGGGAAAAACATTCCTCTGTCTTGCTGTCTAAGGTTGATCGTCAGTCTGTGTCCTAAGCAACTCGTTCTTTGCTACAATAAATAAAGAGTAGAGTTGTCGCTAAATAGAGGGAAAAAATCGTTCCAACCTAGACAGAGCAATAATTCCCAGACTTTTTGGCTGCCAATAGCTACAATCCTTACAGAACAAAGTTTTTGGGGATTTTTTAAGTTATATTCGGACAAGTCTAGTAAACAACTTGTCCGAATATAATGCTTCCTTGTTTGCCTAGCATTTCGTAAGAAAGTAAACAGGGAGTTTGACTTTTTGCTCAAGTCAAGTTGCGATCGCTTCTGAGCTGTGGTGAAATTTACTCAGGACTTACCTAACTACCAAATATAGTAGGGGTTAACGGCCGTTAACCCCTACAAATGGTGTATAATTTCGTATGCGTCCGTAAGTCTTGTTACTATCTATAAGTCAAGGAACAGACAACAGTGAGAAAAATATTTCCCTCTATATCCTCAGCATCTTTCTCAATCCCCCCATCTCCTTATCTCCCCATCTCTCCACACTCTATCTACCATTACTATGCACTAGCACCAAATGATGGACCGGGCCTTTTTTTTTGCCTCTAGTCTCTCCCTTTCAGTAGACTGAGGATATACAGATGGAGAAAGTCCTATGAAAAAATCATCAAAATCTAAAGGTCGTCTAGTTTGGAATCATTCCACTCATATTGAAGGGTTGATTCCTATTTTAGAGAAACTAACTCAACGTCAGGGTATTGAAACTGTGACTCCAGGAGTCATCAGCAGATCCAGAAGTCATATTCCCCACATGAAGTTAAAAGTTTCAGTGCCTATTCGAGGTGGTTTTAAACTTATTGCTAGACAAGGAAAGACAGTTCAAGAAGTGTTTATGTTGACAAGTTTAACTCAAGAAGATTTAGAAGAGGCGATCGCTTATGTTTTAGCTAAATAATTTGGCGTTGCTGAAGCTTGTGTATGATATGAATCTTAATTCTTTAGGAGTCAGGAGTCAGGAGTCAGGAGTCAGGAGAGAAGAAAGAATAAGAAACAGGAGTAGAAGTCGCGGAGCGTGGAACGGAGTTCTATCGCGCTCCTATCTGGACATGATATCATACCTCAAATCACCAATGCCAATAATCTATGCTTTTGCCGACCTCTGAACCACATTGTCACAACAAAAATCTTGTAGGGGCGTTAGCAAATGGCCATTTGCTAACGCAAAGCTCCGCTAAACGCCCCTACTATGGTCTACCGAAATGAAAACCGCTGTAAATACCTATTCAGTGCTTTATTCTCCTCTATCCAAATGCCATAATTTTATTTTTAAACCGTCACGGGGATTAGGTGTTGGTACTGCAACTAGACTTAAATCTTGTTCTGGTAGCAGCTCCCATTCATAACCCCGTAACAACTTGGCGGCAAAAATCTTCATTTCTAGGCGAGCAAATTCTTTACCTAAGCATTCCCGCATCCCACCACCAAAGGGAATATAACCAAATATTTTTTGTTTATCTACAGCATTTTCTGGGGAAAAACGGTCGGGGTCAAAATTTTTATGTTCTGGGTAGAGAGTTTCATCTTGTTGAGTCTTGCCAATTTGATACTGAATTAACCAACCTTTTGGAATGGAATATCCACCAAATTCACAGTCTTGAATTACTTGTCGGAACCCACCCCCCACAAGTGGAATTAATCTCAATACTTCTTTGAGAACTTGTTCTAGATAAGTCATTTGTTTGAGATTTTCTTTGACACTCCACGGGATAAATCCGCGTGGATTCTGACGGTTGTAAAAACAGGGGATAAATCCACCTGTTTTAACTTCTCATCAGTTTAGGGACTGTCATTGACCCCTACCTTTGAATCATCCATACNACACCTTCACAGTGGAAAAACCTTCTGAGTTGCATGGAGGCTTGAGCCGGATGATGGGAAACTGTCAAGTCCGGTTCTTAGGGGAGAAAGGCGCGGTGACGTGTCCTTTCTTACCCGACAAAAAGCATTGTCGCTCTGTAGAATATAAGACTTCTGGATGGAAACTGTCAGAGAATAGAAAAGCAATTACTTTCTCAGACAAGAAAGATATAGGTACTTTCAAATTAAAAGGTACTTACGATTTAAACCACTATAAATTAAACCAAATAAAACGAGTAAGGTTAGTTAAACGTGCGGATGGTTATTATGCTCAATTTGCTATTCAAATAGATTTAAAAATTGAGTCTCAACCAACAGGAAAAGCAGTAGGTTTAGATGTAGGAATTAAATATTTCTTGGCTGATAGTAATGGCAATACTATAGAAAACCCTCAGTTTTACAGAAAGTCTGAAAAGCAGTTAAACCGAGCTAACAGACAAAAATCTAGGAAGTACAAGAAAGGCAAAAAACCGCAGTCAAACAACTATCATAAAGCTAGAAATAGATACGCCCGGAAGCATTTAAGAGTAAGTAGGCAACGTAAAGAATATGCTAAGAGAGTAGCGTATTGCGTGATTCAATCTAACGATTTGATAGCCTATGTAGACGCGGAGCGGCGTGCCGGAGGCAGACTTGAATGTGAAAGGTATGGTAAGAAATCGAAAGCTAGCTAAATCAATCAGTGATGTTGCTTGGTCAATTTTCCGTGGCTGGTTAGAGTATTTTGGTTTTAAGTATGGCAAGGCTACAGTAGCAGTACCACCTAACTATACAAGCCAAAATTGCTCTAACTGTGGAGAAGTTGTCAAAAAGTCTCTATCTGTGAGAACTCATGTTTGCCCTCATTGTGGGTATGAGACAGATAGAGATGTCAATGCCGCAAGAAACATCCTACAAAAAGCACTCAGTACGGTAGGGCATACCGGAACTTACGCTTGGGGAGATACGCCCTCTGGCTTAGTTGGAGAAATCCTGCTAGGTGATGGTGAGTCGTTGATCCTAGAATCCCCGTCTCGCGATTAGCGGGGAGTGTCACTGTGGTAACCACCCTGCACTAAGAAGTATGGTTAAACCCATAAAAAGCACAGAAAAAGTCCAAGTAATCCTATTCAAAGTTATCTCTGCACTCTTGGTGCTAGTAAACAATTGAGCTTGTCCACCAATACCACCAATTCCATCACCTTTGGGACTGTGTAACAAGACAAATACAACAATACCTATAGCCGATATAATCCAGATAATTTCTGCAAGTTGAACAACATTCATAATTTTTAATTCGTTAAAAAATCCAATAATTCTCACTGATATTGAAGAAGAAGATAATTATAGCAGCAGTTGAAGCAAAGGTTAGGAAAGATAAAAAGCTTAAAATTGAGACAATGTCAGATTTGGCATTTTTCCTTCTTACTTCTTACTTCTGCTATATAGAAAACAAAGCATAACTAAAGATATCAAAAATCTTCATTTGTCTTCTAGTCTCTGCCTCCTAGTTGACTGACTACAAACCCATTCGCACAGGAGTACGATTTTGTTGAATATCATATCCGGCATTTTCAATTATTGACCTTCCAGTCATCTCAGGAGGCTGGGGCAACTGTAAAATTTCCAAAATAGTTGGTGCTACATCTGCTAAACAGCCATTTTGTCGCAAAGGAACTCCAGTGCCATGACCAGGAATTTTTCGTCCCTCTCCTTCTATAAGTATAAATGGCACAGGATTTGTAGTGTGAGCTGTCCAAGGACTTCCTTGTTCATCGCACATATATTCAGCATTACCATGGTCAGCAATAATTATTGCTGTGCCACCTACTTTACTAATACTATCTAAAAGTTGTCCTAAACAATGGTCAACTGTCTTAACTGCATTTACTGCCGCATCCATAACCCCAGTATGACCTACCATGTCAGGGTTAGCATAATTAATCACAATTAGAGAATAGATTTGTTTTTCCACAGCAGCGATCGCTACTTCTGTTACTTCTTCCGCTGACATTTCTGGTGCTTCATCATAATGAGCAACCATTGGACTTTGAATCAATTCTCGGTCTTCTCCCTCAAATGGTTGTTCTAAACCTCCATTGAAAAAGTAAGTTACATGAGCATATTTTTCAGTTTCAGCGGTGCGGAGTTGGCGTAGACCATGCTGAGAAATTACTTGTCCGAGAATATTATTTAAGTTTTGAGGCTTAAAAGCCACTAAGACAGATAAACTAGGGTCATATTGAGTAAAAGTTAAAAATGTCAATGGTTGAATTTGTTGGCGCTCAAACCCATTAAAATCTGGATCTACAAAAGCTTGAGTCAATTGACGGGCACGATCGGGACGAAAATTAAAGAATATTACTCCATCTCCAGGTTCTATAGCTCCTGGGGATACTCTAACTGGGATAACAAATTCATCTGTTATACCTTCAGTATAAGACTGTTGTAGTAAATCAGAAGCAGAGCAACCAACTCCATAACCGTCTTTGGTCATCACTTCATAAGCTTTTTGAATTCTATCCCATCGTTTATCCCGGTCCATTGCATAGTAGCGACCGCTAATAGTTGCAATTCGTCCTACACCACTTTGATTAATGTGATATTCTATTTGTTTGAGTACCTGGACTCCTGATTTTGGGTTTGTATCGCGTCCATCAGTAATAGCATGAATACAAACATCAGAAATTCCTTTTGCTTTAGCCATATCCAGTAAACCTAATAAGTGGTTTACATGAGAATGAACTCCTCCTGGGGAACATAAACCCACTAAATGTAGTTTGGAATTACGCTCACTAATATCTTGACAACATTTTTCAAGATCTTGATTTTGACCAATTGAGCCATCTTCTACGGCATCAGATATTCTTACCAACTCCTGGGGTACAATTCTCCCCGCACCAATATTTAAGTGACCGACCTCCGAGTTACCCATTTGACCTTCTGGCAAACCTACTGCTTTGCCAGAAGCTTGAATCAAAGTTCTAGGATATGCTTGCCAAAGGCTATCAATTATAGGTGTTTCACCAACAGCAATCGCATTTCCTTCTTTTTCTTCTCGATAACCCCAACCATCTAGAATAATTAGTACAACCGGAGATATAGAAACTGTTCCCATGATTTTTTACCTTTGATACCTAATCTCGGTTCTATAATGACTAAATTCAACATACTACAATTGAGTATATTTTTATCTAATCTCTATTAATGTCTACTAATTAAGTAGACCAGTCTTGTTGAAAAGTTTAGCTGAAGTTACTATATCATTCCAATTATTTCTTGATTTTACTTTAGATGAATTTTATTAATATCTAATTTAATATTAGATTTACATAAATTTGATGATAAAGGGAGGTAAAAGGGAATACCTTGAGAAGGCAACTAGAAAAAAATATAACTCACTATAAACCAATTAATGATGGATAATTTAATTTTTTTTTAATAAATTTATTGTCAAAAAACAAATTTTTAAACAAAATAAAGTAGTAGAAACAAATATCCTGATTTTTTTTTAAGCATTGAATTTTGGTATAACTAGTTCACAATTAAGATTGGCTTGACGCTATAGTTATTAAAAGTCGATCAAAAAAACTTAAAAATGTGATACTTAGAGTAGCAACGATGGTATTTTTGATCTTAAACTATTGTAAAATTTATCAACATAAACAAAATCTCAAATGAACAAAGTATTGTATTTCGTCAGCATAGGAATATTAGCTTTCTGGATACTTAGAGGTGAATCTGTAGCACTTAATGATGAAGATATGCAATTAATGGCATTATCAGATTCTGCCAGTTTTTCTAACCAAATCCTAGCTCAAGTTCCAGATTCTCCATCTTCTGATTCACAATCACAATCGACTATTCCATCAGCAGAAGTTCCAGAAAAGTCCAATACAGTTGCTAACTTGATCCAATCTACCGACCCAGAGGAAAGAGAAAAAGTTTTACAGCAAAACTTAGGAAATGAGGTAGATGATACTACAATTCAACCTTCTCAAACAATATCTGTTCCCACAGGTAGAGACCCATTTTCTGTTGTTCCTGAAATACCAGTACCAGAATTAGCACCAGAAGAATCTTCCGTAGCCCAATTGCCAGAAATACAAGGCCAACAACTACCTGGTCTACCTACCCTTCCTGAAACTACAGCACCCACTACTTGGCAACAAAATGTGAGAAGGATAGTACCTAGCGATGATAGTCCAATTGTTGCTCAACAAAGACGAAGAAGACCATTACCTAATACTTCACCATTTGAAAACTCATTTGTAGAGCATGGTTGTTAACTTTATCGCAAAGGTAGTATGATTTTGCTAAATTTTTGCTACCCTTGACAATATTAGGCTTTTCGGAACTAGCAATGCGTAAATTTCTACTAATATTAGGAGCGGGGTTACTATCAGTTTGGATAAGTGGATGTGAATCTCTACCATTTTTTAACAGAGGAAATACTTCTACTGCCAATACTCCAGAATCTTCTCCTACTCCCATATACCCTCCTGAATCTCCTTCTCCAATTCTTGCTGTTGACGAACCTTTCCCATCTCCAGATATTCCCCAAAAGTCAGAGACGGCAAAAGATTTAATTAGGTCTACAGACCCGAATGAAAGAACAAAATCCCTCCAACAAGAAGTTCAAACTCAAACACCTACTTCTATTTCAAGCATTCCAGAGACCAGAGACCCCTTCTCAAATTTACCAACTATTCCAGTACCAAGTCGGAGATCGAATCAAACAGAAGATTCTGTATCTACCCAACTTCCTGAATTAGATAGTCAGCAAGTACCAAATATTCCAACTCTACCAGAAACTAAATCCCCTTCCTCTTGGAGGGAACCAGAGTCAACTGCAACCAGAACAAACCAAGGGACAGACTCAAACCAAGTTCCTCAACAACAAAATTCACAACAGCCATCTGCCACAAACAGACAAAATTCAAGTTCAGCTCAATCATCCCCTCCATCAAGGCAAACGCCCAACAGTAAGCTACCGCAAAATACAAACAAACAAGCAGCATCACAAAACAATACTCAGTCAGGAAAAAATAATAATACAAAAGTTGCAGCTCATCCTCCAGGTACTACACAACAATCACAATCTCAAGAGCCACCATCTCCACCAAAACCCCCAGAGTTGCCCAGTTCATCTACTCAACAAGTACCAGGTTTACCAGAACTACCAATAGGGTCAACTCCTCCTCCTCAGTGGCGAGGGCCAGGCTTTCCACCACCACCACCACCACCACCACCTCCTCCTCCTCCTCCACCACCGCCACCAGATACAACTATTGCCAAAGGTATAGAAGTTAGTGGAGTTGTGCAAGTGGGACATCAAAAGCAGATTATTGTTAAGGTTCCTACAGAGCCTACAAGTAGATATGTAAAAATTGGACAACGACTAGCTAATGGTAAGGTATTGGTAAAGCGAGTGGACTTTAAGACAGGAGCTGACCCCGTTGTCGTGTTTGAGCAAAGTGGTGTGGAAATTCAAAAAGAGGTAGGAAGTCAGCCAACAACTGAGGAGTAAAAAAATAAATTATTCTAATTAAATTTCGTTAATTTTGACTGCCTGGAAAAACAGAATTATGTCAAATTTATGCTGAAGAAGAACTGGTAGTAATGGATTTCATGGAAAGTCAAATTGAAAGACCTAAAAAAAGACAAAAACAGGACGAATTAAAGTAGAACATATTCTAATCCTGAACGAAATCGGGGTAAGAGATTCAGGTTAATATCCAACTTAATAGCTGGTATTTATAATTAGGATTTGTCTAATTAAGTTGAAAAAAAAATCTATTAAATTTCTAGTTGGTTGAGCTTTTAATCATTAGGTGAACTTTTTTAGTATGCCTATTTTTAATGATTTGGCTAGAGAGCGATCGCTTAATATCAATTATTCAGAAAAAATGAGGAATTCTGCCTGTCTTATCAAGTCAATTCAGACAAAAAATATCTGTAAATTATAGCATAAAATATTTTTGCAAGAAGTATCAAGTATCTTGAGAAATTCTGGAGTAAAATTAGAATCAATTTCCACAGTTCTGTGCAACTGTATATAATGGATATAATGGAATCAAGAAATAATAGAAACTCTTTAAATTAATAAATAGGCTTAGTATAGGCCATGCTGCTATCAATAAAACAACTAAAAATAGCGATATTAACAGGTTCTTGCCTGGGATACACAATTTTGATGTGGCATCCTCAGT
Source organism: Okeania sp. SIO2C2 (assembly GCF_010692625.1). NCBI lineage: Bacteria > Bacillati > Cyanobacteriota > Cyanophyceae > Oscillatoriales > Microcoleaceae > Okeania > Okeania sp. SIO2C2. The sequence goes on along the minus strand of NZ_JAAHGM010000011.1, from coordinate 160,641 downwards.
CCTTAATGGCACAAGAACAAACAGAAGCACCTTTTTGTGAAGGAAACCCTCCTACTGGCAGAGTTAAATGCAATTATCCCAATGGAGATAATTATGCTGGAGATTTTGTCAATGGAAGACCAGAAGGAAGTGGTGTATATGTCTATGCTAATCGTAATCGCTACGAAGGACAGTTTCGGAATGGTCTGCCTAATGGACAGGGTACTTTTATATTCTCTGATGATTCCAGAGTTACAGGAGTATTCCAAAATGGACAAATTAGGTCGGGTACAATTACTTTTGCCAATCAAGATCGCTTTGTCGGAGAATTTAACTTAGTGGAGAATCTCTCTAGTAATGTGATTAGTAGTCAGCCTACTGGTCAAGGTCAATTTATTTATGCTAATGGCGATCGCTATGAGGGAGATTTCTTTGCAGGTTCTCCTTTTGGTCCAGGAGTGTTTACTCGTGCTGATGGCATACGATGTCAAGGAGATTTTTATAATTCAGAACTAGATGGCAGAGGAAGTTGTACATATCCTAATGGAATTCGTTATCAAGGAGAATTAAGAGGAGGAATACCTCATGGTGTAGGGATTATTATAGATGCTGAAGGAAAAAGATTTCCAGGAGTATTCCGTAATGGTCAAAGACAAGAATAAATAGAGTTTCGACTTAGTTAACAATTTGCGCAATTTATTGACATAATACGCTAGTTCTCACAGGCAAGTAGTAACGAGGGTGAAATTTGTATCTTCTGCACTAATCCCTGCTATTCGCATTTCTGGCAGTCTATCTATCTATATAGACGTAGACCTATCCTGAAATCCCGCTCCCTACTAGGAACGGCGTAGTAAGGGTTTGAGGACTTTTTTAGTTATGTTAATTGACAAAGACTTAAATGTAAGTATAGAGTGTAGAGATGCGGTTGGCTTGACCATTAATGCCTGTGGATGAGTAACCGCCGACGGCCTCAGTAGAAGCAGGAAGTAAACATCAATTTGTTACGTTATGTGACGCTTTGTATCAGTTTTATGAAGCAGTAGTAAATACTACTATTATATATGTGAATGAAAAATTCATCATTTCACAATAGGACGGAGATGAAGAAATAACAAAGCCTTTTTGGTGTTCAGTTAACTATAGCCGAAAAGGCTAAGTTCTTCTAAGAACTATGGCGTTGCTGATTTGAGGTATGATATCTTGTCCGGATAAGAGGGCGAGCAAAAAACCTCCTCCTTCTACTCCTGTTTCTTCTTCTTTCTTCCCTCCTGACTCCTGAGGACTGACTCCTGAGGACTGACTCTTAAGTAATTAGAATTCATATCATACACGTGCTTCAGCAACGCCAGAACTATGTAATATCAGAGCTGTTTCATAGTGTTTTGACACTCCACGGACTAAAGTCACGAATCCACGTGACTAGGAGCTTTCTATCGGGTTAAAACCACGATTTCCACATTGATCGAAACGGCCACATTGCAAGCACCGTACCGTAGTACGAATCCAGCAGCAGCTCACAAGGCGGTGCCAATTGCCACTACTCTCTCCGGTCAAAGACCATTGAGGCTACTTTTTAAGTTGTTGGTTGATTCACTCGCTCGCTCGTTACAACCTGCTGTCTAACGGCTGGAAACAGAGTGCTGGCAAGCACCGAGCCACCTTTTCGGCTAGCTATCCTTTAACTGAAGCGTCCACTAGATATCGGGCTTTCACCTAGATTTCAGAGGTCTGAGTGTCTTTGGAGTTAATGATAACACGAATTTGGACTACGGGTTAAAACCCGTCGCATCGTTTCCATCCAGCCGTTAAAACAGGCTGGTTTCCCACTTACCGATTTTTTATGATGAAAAAATATCTACTTTCGCTTCGACACAAAATATCTTTATTATCCCTACTTTTTGCGGACTTATAGCGCTCCGCGCTAGGCAAAAGTCATGCATCAAGTGCTAATTGGCAAGGTTTCCTCAGAATGTAAGACGCACATCTGACAGTCAGAAGTTAAAAGTAATCCCTGACGCTCATTTGAGCCTTTATACAGCGCTTCCCGTTGTTATGAGGTACATCCATCGCGGGCAAGATGCCCGCACTACAATATTTTCATCATTTACTCTGTACCTCATTTGCCAGAAATATGCTGTAAATGTCCGCGCCCTTTGTTTCGACTGCTATATTTATAAATAGGGTTTGCTTATGGAAGTCTTTTGGTATGAGGTAGGAGTCAGGAGGACTTCCTCAGGAGTCAGGAGGAATGGGGAATTTAGAGGAGGTAGTCGAATATTTTATCCCTTGATTTTTCTGCAATTATTCTGCCTTTTATCCTAACTTTTTGGTCGCTCAAGCTTAAAAAGTGGGTGCATCTCACATTTGCAAAAATACTTTTTTCCTATATATTCCCTATTGGGACTTAAACATTTTTAGGCGTTGCACAGTGACGAATGATTTTATATTTTTGATGAACAGGATTTTGGATTTGATAATTGCTAGAATGACTAATTAATAGTTTTTTTAGTTAAAGTCTAAACTAATTTTTGGTAATATCATTCCATAATGTGCAACCCCCATTTTTAGGTCGAAAAATGGCGCTCGTGTCGGTCTAGATCAGGAAATTACGTCAATGCCCTAAAAATGCCTAGAACCCTTAGTCATTAAGGATTTATGCATTTTTGACATCAAAGCCTTTTCCTATCTATATTTGAGCCTATTTTCTACTTCTATTTTGTGTAAGTCCCACTATTCCCTTTTGCCTGTTGCCAGATGAGCTGTTGCCTGTTGCCTAAAAGCGATAAATTTTTGGCTTTATTCTTGCATTGAGATGCACCCTAAAAAGTTGCACTTTTTTCCGCTGTAAAAAAGCTAAAACTTTTACCTGTCAATGCTTTTATATTTAATCAGCAAGCCCTAAATATTCAAACGGAAATTATATAACTAACAAGTAGATAGAACAGATGATATAGTTAAAGCTCTCCTGTGCGTCAAAAATTGAGCCAAAATCAAACCTTTTATTGATATTTAGGGTTTGCTTATGGAAGTCTTTTTGTATGAGGTAGGAGTCAGGAGTCAGGAAGACAGAGTCAGGAGGAATGGGAGATTTAGAGGAGGTAGTCGGATATTTTATCCCTTGATTTTTCTGCAATTATTCTGCCTTTTATTCTAAATTTTTGGTCGCTCAAGCTTAAAAAGTTGTACTTCTTTCCGCTGTAAAAAAGCTAAAACCTTTACCTCTAAATGCTTTTATATTTAATTAGCAAGCCCTATTTAGAAAGCACAAAACTTGAATTTGCAAGATTTATTTAGCACTATGAATTAGAGAAGATAAAATGATTATAAGTTGAATGAGAAAATAATTTTATACATTCAAATAATTCACTAAATTTTTCTGAATAATTTAACTATTTCCTATTTTCTCAATATCTACAAGAACTCACAGCTTAAATTAAGATTGGTATATACATCTTAAAAAGAAGAAAAGAGTATAGGTATAAAATCTAGAAATATTTAATTGCTAAGAGCAAACAATTTAAAAAAACATGAAAGCAACCACCTCTAATTCCTTTAGAAACCAACAGTTTCCCTTTAATTTTGCCCCCCACCCTACACAAGATAGTGATTTTCTCCAACAACTAGAATTTATTCCTGGGTTAAAAGAAATATTGACAATTAGACAAGTTCATGCTCTAGAACACGCTACAGTTTGGGTACTCAGTGAATTAATAAACTCAGGAAATTCAACATCCTTTGACGAATCAATTGGAGGAATGTCTACACCACAAGGGTTTTACCTTTATGGTTCAATAACTCAATCTCAATTAGAAGAAGCAGTAGAAGTAGCATTACAGCGAATTACTTCTGGAGAATGGAACTTGGCAGTACATCCTAGATGTGGCACAAATTTATCAGTGGCAATGACTCTCACTGTAGGATTAGCTTTAGGTATAAATGCACTTATGCCTAGAAAACCAATTGAGCAACTCTTAGGTTTTGGCATTGCAGCTACAGCAGCGTTCCAAGTAGCACCAGAGCTAGGCAATTTAGCCCAAAAATATTTAACAACTGCTATTCCTTTCAATTTAAGAGTGGTAAATATTTCTGTAACTCAAGATTTATGGGGTCGTCCAGCTCATTTTGTTCAAGTATCCTGGCTCAATTAATTGCAACAAAACTTAAAAAAATCTCAGACTTAAAAGATATAGTATGAGAGGACGATTTTACCATTCTTAAATTTTAAGGGAAAAAAAATTCATGGTTCAACGTGGTTCTAAAGTTCGGATTTTACGCAAAGAATCCTACTGGTATAACGAAATTGGTACAGTTGCTTCCGTTGACAAAAGTGGCATTAAGTACCCTGTTATTGTTCGCTTTGACAAAGTAAATTATGCAGGTTTTAGTGGTAGTGCTGCTGGCGTTAACACTAATAACTTTGGTACCTCAGAAGTAGTAGAGGTAGAAGCTCCTAAAGGTAAAAAGAATTAGCCTCAAACTATTCTTTGAACCCAGAGCTATGCAAAACCTCAGTTGAGCAATTCTAGTTAAATCAACAAAAACAGGCCAAAACTGTCTCAGATCGATGCTGAACTAGAAAAAATTTCTACAGTATCTATAATAATTAATACTGTGAGAAATAATTAGCACTGTGCCAGAACTGCCAGAAGTAGAAATAGTAAAACGAGGTCTCAATCAACTGACTCTCAATAAAAAAATAGTGGGTGGGGAAGTGTTGTTAGAACGCACAGTTGCCCACCCAATTTCTGTAGGTGATTTTTTGGGCGATTTGCAGGGAAAAGCGATCGCAGGGTGGCATAGACGAGGTAAATATTTACTTGCCCAACTCTACAAGTGGGACACAAAAATTCTCAAACTTACGCAGCTCAAAGAAAACCAAGATGGTTGGTTAGGAGTACATTTACGAATGACAGGCCAACTATTATGGGTAAAACCAGAAGAAAGTCTACATAAACACACGCGAGTGAGAATATTTTTCGGCGATCGCTCTTCAGGAAATGAAGGTCATCCTACTGATGAATTAAGATTTGTAGACCAACGCACTTTTGGCCAGATGTGGAGAGTACCACCCGCAACAGAAATATCTCACATTATTACTGGTCTGAAAAAATTGGGTCCTGAACCATTTTCTCCTGAATTTTCCCCAGAATATCTTACCAAGAAACTTGACAAAAGACACAGACCAATTAAAACAGCCCTTTTAGACCAGACAACAATTGCTGGGTTGGGTAATATTTATGCTGATGAAGCACTATTTCTCAGTGGTATTAGACCAACAACTCTGTGCAAAGATTTGACGGAAACCCAAATAGAGCAACTGCATCTAGCTATACTCAAAGTATTACAAAACTCTATAGATGCAGGTGGTACAACATTCAGCAACTTCCTAAATGTTAAGGGAGTTAATGGCAATTATGGTGGTGTGGCTTGGGTTTATAATCGTGCTGGTCAACCATGTAGAATTTGTGATACTTCTTTAGAGAAAATTAAACTAGCGGGTCGGTCTACTCATTTTTGTCCTCAATGCCAACTTGATTCGGCAATTCCCCTCCCGTTATAATCGAGCCATTTAACGGGAGGGGAATTGCCGAGAGAAAATTAAACAGGTGTCCATTGCTGTTCAAATCTAGCGCTTAAAGAGTAGTAGAAAAATTATGATAATTACTCATTGCTACAAAATTAAGCCCACTCCTGAACAGTCAGTCAAAATTGATTATTGGCTAGAACTGTTACGAAGGCATTACAATTATGCTCTAGGCCAAAGACTAGATTGGTTAAATAGAACTAGATGTCAAGTTGACCGTTGTTCATTAATTTCATGTCCTATTGGTGAAATTTCTAGTAGACCAGATTATTATTTTCAACAATCAGCACTTAAACAGACAAAACAGTTGTTTCCTGACTACAAAGAAATATATTCAGAGGTTCAACAAATTAACTTACAAAGACTAGATAAAGCTTGGAAACGTTGGCTAATACCCGATCAATCTGGTAGCGGTGTTCATGTAAGTAGGGGCGAATGGCCATTCGCCCCTACATCCTCACAATACATCACAAAATTGTAGTAATTGTGGTCAAAAAGTATCTAAAACTTTATCAGTTAGAACTCACTCTTGTCCTAAATGTAAAACAGTTTTAGATAGAGATGAAAATGCAGCAATTAACATATTAAATAAAGCATTAAACGAGGTGGGTATAATCTTGTGTGCTTGTGGAGGCTTAGGCATTAGTCAGCCTGGGAAACAAGAAACTTCTTTGTTTGAGAAGCTCCCGTTATAATCGGTCGATTTAACAGGAGAGAACTTCACCAAGGGCAGTAGAAGTTCAGAGTTGTCTGCTCCTATTTAATCTCCCTGCTATAAGACCAGATTTTGGCAACCACCTATCAATATTTTTCGGTAACTGTTAGGTTCAACGTCGGGTTATTCACTCCCATTCCGTATTAGAATTTCAACAGAAAATACAAGGGATAGAAATCATATATGGCAAACATTAAAAAAGGTAGTGTAGTTCGTGTTGTGCGAGAAAAACTTGAAAATAGCTTAGAGGCCAAAGCTAGTGACACAAGGTTTCCTCCCTATATATTTGATAGTAAGGGAGAAGTTGTTGATACAAAAGGAGATTACGCTTTTGTCAAATTCGGCAAAGTACCAACTCCGAATATCTGGTTACGACTAGATCAGTTAGAAGAATTCAAGTAGAAATAATTCCAACAAGTCTATTAGTAAAAAGGTTTTGATGGTCTTTAATTTGAGTGGAATTTGAATACCTATACTTTTTCCACCAGCATATAGACTCTATTGTAGAAAATGGGAATTACCAATTTTGGTCTTTCCTTCTGCCCAGTTTTTTTGAGTAAAATTTCCTAGAAGCTTTAAATACATAAAAGACAGAGGTCTTCTAAAAATTTGAATAGGAGACCTCTGCTGATTATTTTGCCAAAATTATAACGCACCAAATTAAGCAAAGAACTCTATAAATTATGCTTCTGTTATTGGTATTTGCTATGTTCAATAGCGGTTTTCACATAGATAGACTACAGTAGCTAAAGCATTATCCTACTCCCTACTCCCAACCCAAAAGAATTTTATAGTCTACTTAAATGAAAAGTGTTGTAGTTATTTTAGCAGGAAAGTGAGGCAGTACCCTGACCAAAATATTGTTAAAATCAAAATCAACTTTTACCTTGTAGTGTCTATCTTCAAGAGCAATATAGTTTAGAAAATATTTTTTTATAAGTTCCTTGTTTGTTAGGAAGTAAGGTAGTCAGAAAAGTATTAGAGGTAAACTTGACAAATGCAGAACATTCTGCATTGATTAATTGTGAACAGAAAATGTGTCAAAGTATAGAGATGACAAAAAAATGCTCAATATTTAGCTTTTTTTGTCTAAAAGCATTTCTGATTGTTCATAAAAAATAAGCTATTAGAGTATTTTCTGATAGCTCAATATTAACTTAAAATTGCTCAATCATTTAATTGGTCGTGGGTGGGTTTAAGAAACTAGAATAGGAGTCTACCTAATGGCGTTTATTGATGGTTTCATAAAAATAAGGGAATCTGGAGATGTCAACAGAAAATCAGAATTTAGAAGCAGAAAAAAAGATTAATTTAGAGTCCGCTCAAGAAAGTTTTGGAGAAGAAAGTGTTGAGGATGTAAATAAAACTCGTTTGCTACTTACTTTATGGGATTTAGGGGGAGAAGGAGAAACAGCAATAGGAGTAAAAAAAAGTGAATTAACTACTAGAGTTAAAAGGAAAAAATACGGTAAAAAAATAGGTAAATATCAAGGAGTATATGAGGAGTTAGAAAAATCAGGAGCAATTAGAATTGAGGTAAAAAATAGAGCAGTATTAGTTTTTATTACAGATATAGGTAAGGAAATGTTGGGAAAGGGTTTACAAAATCCTGATTTTAATTTTGAAGGAACTGTAGTAGCGGCGAGGTTAGCAAATACGCTTTTGAGGTGGATACGAGAAATAGGTAATCATAGAAATTTGAAAATGGAGATAGAAACAACGGCAATTTCTGAAGGGAAGGTACATGAAGACGAATGATATTGAAGAAGGTAGCTATGCCGTTTGCACCGTTTAGACAGTGGGGTATTAAACCCGCAAAAGAAAAGATAAATTTATAGAATTAATGTTATGGCAATGGGATAGAAAAGTTTGACAAAACTGTATTTATGACCGAATAGGGAAAAATTATAGATATCTTTTATGAAGCAGATTTGGTATGAATTGGTAAGTATAAAAAATTGAGTTAAATTATTTATGATCATCAGTAAAATTATCACTATTACTACTATTGACTACTAGGTTTTAGGTTGTAGGTATTGGGTATTAGGTGGCACTTAACGAAGTCAGAATTCATAATTAGGGTTTGCTGAAAAAGTCTTTTAGTAGGGGTAGGAGACAGGAGACAGGAGACAGGAGACAGGAGAAATGGGAATTGTAGAGGAGGTAGTCGGAAAAATTGTCCCAAGATTGTTCTGCCATAATCGCCCCAAAATACTAGCTTTCTGAGCTTGAGCGACCGAAAAGCTTGCACTTTTTAAAGGCAAAAAAAGGCTGAAACCAATATCAGTCAATACTTTGATATTTAATCAGCAAGCCCTAATTAAAAAGTCATAAGTCAGAAGTAATTTTTGTAACATGGATTTGAGCTTCGCTCCAAAAATATTTCGCCTTAAAAGGTGGGGTTGTGCAACCCAATCCTGTTTGATAATTATGAAATTTATTAACTTGTCTGTCTTTAAATCTACAGGCAACTTTGATGAAAATATTATTCTATGCAACTTAGAAATGAATTTGGAACTAGAGATGAAATTTACAGATTATTCGTAAGCATTCAGCTATTAGCCATCAGCTATCAGCAATAAGATCCTGTGCTGAAGAAAGGGGTTTACATGAATATAGACTTTGGAACTGACTTTTGTAGTAAGATTTTTCGTTTCTCAATTAAGAAAGCTTTTATCACTAACTAAAAGCACTCTTCTGATAGCTGATAGCTGACGGCTGTTTGCGCAGCATTCCGCAGGAAATGCTTACGATTATTCAGAGAAAAAGGAATAGAAAATTTACATCAACAATTAATGTCAAAAATTTGTGAATTTCCAGATGGTTTAACTTTGGAAAGATTACATAATCAAACTATTTAGAAAAACTCTGCTACTTGGGATTATTATGTTAATTCTATACACCAAGGGAGAAGTGACTTAGACTTAGAAGTTTTCAGAAATAAAAAAAATACTAAAGCAAAAAATATTCAACCTGGTGATGTAATAGTAAAGTCAAAGCAACTACATTTTCTTGATGTTTTTAAGAATATGAAATAATCAAAAAGAAGTTTTGTTTTTTGCATCATATAGATTTGATTAGAGATATAAGTTATATCATGTCCGTTTATATCGTTAGTGTAAACCCAAGGGTGAATATCTACAGGAAATAATGGTTTTTTTCTTGCGAGGGTAGCCTTCCTCCCTCTTCCCTCTTCCTTCTTCCCTCTTCCTTCTTCTTTACCTTTGTTATACAAGACTGATGCTACCGGACATGATATTATCTCTAAAATTGACTACTAATTTTTAAGTCAAATTCAATTGATAGTCAAAAATCTATAAACATATTATTTTCTAATACATCGATTACTAATAACTCTTGGAAATTTTGAATAAACTTAACAAGAATATTTACCAATCTAGTTGCTAAAGCTACGGATGGTCATTTCAGTTATCAGTTGTAAAATTATGATTTATGAACTACTATCAGAAAATGTAGACTGCCTCCTTAATATGTTTAGCTCAGACAAATTATTTTTGGTGAGTGGAAAACACGATCAAACTGTTAAAATTTTGCAATTATAGCTTTGATATCTTGAATGAGATATAAGATTTGCAGTTTTAACGAACAGAAAAGAAAATCAAGTCTACCTCACCTATATAAGTATAGGTATAACTCTAAATATCCTGTTATAAACTACTCAAATTTATTAAATTATAAATTGATATGACTAACACATCTATTACTAACAAGTCTTGGCAATTTTGGATAGACCGTGGAGGTACATTTACTGACATAGTTGCTAAAGCTCCGGACGGTCAAATTATTATTCATAAACTATTATCAGAAAATCCTGATCTTTACCAAGATGCTCCAGTACAAGGAATTCGTGAAATATTAGGAATTCCTCAACATAAACCAATTCCTTCTGAAGAAATAGAAGTGATTAAAATGGGTACTACTGTGGCTACAAATGCTTTATTAGAAAGGAAGGGTGATCGTACAGTTTTAGTTATTACGAAGGGTTTTAAAGATGCTCTAAGAGTTGGTTATCAAAATCGACCAAATATTTTTGCTAGAGAAATTATTTTGCCGGAAATGTTGTATGAGAAAGTTATTGAAGTTGAGGGACGTTATACAGCTAAAGGTGAAGAAATTATTCCACTTCAAACAACAGAGTTAACTATTCAACTTCAAGAAGTTTATGCGGCAGGAATTAGAAGTTGTGCCATTGTATTAATGCACGGTTATCGCTACCCGAAGCACGAGCAAAAAATTAAAGAAATTGCTCAAGAAATAGGATTTACTCAAATATCTGTATCTCACGAAGTTAGCCCTTTAATGAAATTAGTTAGTCGGGGAGATACTACTGTAGTTGATGCTTATTTATCACCAATTTTACTAAGATATGTCAATCAAGTTAGTAATTCTTTATTAGAAAAAAAGGGAATAGGGAATAGGGAAGAGGGAACAGGGAACGGAGAACAGGAAGCAGAAAAGGAAAAGAATTTTGCCCAAAATATTTTCAGCAATATTTCAGAAAGACAGTCAGTTAAATTAATGTTTATGCAGTCAAATGGCGGTTTAACAGATGCTCAAAAATTTCAAGGTAAAGATAGTATTTTATCTGGACCTGCTGGTGGAATTGTTGGAGCAGTTCAAACAAGTAAAATGGCTGGTTTTCATCAGATAATTAGTTTCGATATGGGCGGTACTTCTACTGATGTTGCTCATTACGCTGGAGCAGAAAATAAAACAATAGAATACGAACGAGAATTTGAAACAGAAATTGCAGGGGTAAGGCTACAAACTCCGATGATGTCAATACATACTGTGGCTGCTGGTGGAGGTTCAATTTTATTTTTTGATGGTTCTCGTTATCGTGTCGGACCTGAATCTGCTGGAGCAAATCCCGGACCTGCTGCTTATGGAAAAGGCGGACCTTTAACAGTCACAGATTGTAATGTCATGGTCGGAAAAATACAGCCGGAATTTTTTCCGAAAGTCTTTGGGAAAGATGGAAATTTACCTTTAAATTTGGAAATTGTGCGAGAAAAGTTTACTCAGTTAGCAGCAGAAATAGGTAATAGTAAAAAACCAGAAGAAGTAGCTAGTGGATATTTAGCTATAGCCGTGGAAAAAATGGCAAATGCGATTAAAAAAATCTCTTTGGAAAAAGGTTACGATGTTTCAGAATATACTCTTTGTTGTTTTGGCGGAGCTGGGGGGCAACACGCTTGTTTAATTGCTGATGCTTTGGGGATGAAACAAATATTTATTCATCCTTATGCCGGAGTTTTATCAGCTTATGGCATGGGATTAGCAGATATTCGAGTTATGAAAGAAAAGGCAGTTGAAAAAATACTAACTCCAGAATTATTGCCAGAAATCAAACAAGTTTTAGCCACACTAGAAACTGAAGCTAAACAAGAAATAAACTCCAATCAAAATCAAATATCCTTATCGAAAATTCACATCAAATATCAAGGCAGCGACTCAACATTAATCGTAGACTTTGCCGAAAATATCTCCATAATGAAATCCGAATTTGAAACAGCTCATCAACAAAGATATGGATTTATCATGGCAGAAAAATCCCTAATAATTGAAGCAGTTTCCCTAGAACTTATTCAACAAATGGAAACCCCAGAAGAAATAGAAAAATCTCCCACTCAAAAAACTGCCATAACTCCAATTACAACAACAAAAATCTACACCGCCGGAAAATGGCAAAATACACCTATTTATCTACGAGAAAACTTACAACCAGGAACAAAAATTAATAGTCCCGCTTTAATCATAGAAAAAACCGGAACAAATATTATTGAACCAGGATGGCAAGCAGAATTAACCCTCAAAAATCATCTCGTATTAACCAAGAGCAAAACCACAGAAAAATCTCTAGAACAAACCACAAAATCTCAAACAAAAATTCCAACATCAGCAGACCCAGTAATGCTAGAAATATTTAATAACCTATTTCGAGCGATCGCCGAACAAATGGGAATTACATTACAAAAAACTGGCTCCTCAGTAAACATCAAAGAAAGACTAGACTTTTCCTGCGCTATCTTCGACAAAGACGGTCAATTAGTTGCCAATGCACCTCACATTCCTATACATTTAGGCTCCATGAGTGAAAGTGTTAATGCCGTAATTTCTGACAAAAAAGATATCCTCAAACCAGGAGACGTTTATGTTTTAAATAATCCCTATAACGGCGGTACTCATTTACCAGACATAACAGTTATTACCCCCGTATTTCCGCCTCCCCAAAAAACCAAAGATACTTCACTTTCCCAGATAAAATATTCTCCTGTCATTGCAAAACAGGAAGAGAATAAATCTATTACTCAAAAGTTGAAGTCTGTACAATTTCCTGGCAATGAAAAATTAATTTGGGAGAATCAGACAAATATTTTTCCGGAAACTAATTCAACGGAAGAAACTTTATCCAATACAAATATTGGTTTAGGCGATAAATCTATCACTCAAAAGTTGAAGTCTGTACAGCTTTCTGGCAATGAAAAATTAATGTGGGAAAATCAGATAAATACTTTTCCTAAAACTAATTCCACTGAAGAAACTTTATCCAATACAAAAATTACTTTAGACCATAAATCTATCACTCAAAATTTGAAGTCTGTACAGCTTTCTGGCAATGAAAACATTATCTCTAAAAATCAAACAACTACTTCCCTAACTTCCCCTGAAAAGACAGAAAAAAGAGAAACTCCCATCTTTTATGTAGCCTCCCGCGGTCATCATGCAGATATTGGAGGAATTACCCCCGGTTCCATGCCACCCCATAGTAAAACAGTAGAAGAAGAAGGAATATTAATAGATAACTTCCAACTCGTCAAAAACGGAAAATTCCAAGAAACAGAAATATTAAACATTCTCACCTCCGGCAAATATCCTGCCAGAAATACCAGTCAAAATATCGCCGACCTCCAAGCACAAATAGCAGCAAATGAAAAAGGTACACAAGAACTTCAAAAAATGACAGAAAAGTATGGCTTAGAAACCGTACAAACCTACATGAAATTTGTCCAAAATAACGCCGAAACATCAGTACGGCAAACAATCAAAAAACTCTCTTCATCACTCAACAAACAAAATTCCACATCTACCTTCGATGACGGCAATAAAATTCAAATTTCTGTCAGTCTCGACCAAAAAAATCTCAGTGCCAAAATAGACTTTACAGGAACATCTCCCCAACTTCCCACAAACTTCAATGCACCAACCGCAGTATGTAAAGCAGCAGTATTATATGTCTTTCGTACCCTAGTTGATGATGATATTCCCCTCAATGCAGGTTGTCTCAAACCATTAGAAATTATTATCCCCGAAGGTAGTATGTTAGACCCCAAATATCCAGCAGCTATTGTTGCGGGAAATGTCGAAACTTCTCAAACTATCGCCGATACTTTATACAATGCTCTAGGAATAATGGCATCCTCTCAAGGAACCATGAATAATTTCACCTTTGGCAATAGTAAATATCAATATTATGAAACTATTTGTGGAGGCTCCGGTGCAGGTATTAACTTTCATGGCACCGACGCAGTACATACTCACATGACCAACTCCCGGTTAACCGACCCCGAAGTTTTGGAATGGCGGTTTCCAGTATTGTTAGAAAATTTTGCCATTCGTTCCGGGAGTGGAGGGGAAGGTTTATATAAAGGTGGCAATGGAGTAATTAGGAAGATACGTTTCTTGGAGCAGATGACCGCCGGGATATTATCAGGTCATCGGGTTGTTTCTCCCCCTGGTTTGAATGGTGGGGGTAATGGTTTAGTAGGAAGAAATTATGTAGAACGCAGTGATGGGAAAATTGAAGAATTGGGGAGTACCGCCACTGTGGAGATGAATGTGGGTGATGTATTTGTGATTGAAACTCCTGGTGGTGGGGGAGTGGGAAAGTTGTAGGGTACGTTTCATGTCGCACAGCGTTAGCGGAGCTTTGCGTCAGCAAAACGCACCTTACTATTACATTTACCGAATAATTAAGGTTTAAAACCTCTCCTTTAAAAGAGAAAAAATAAAAAATTTTCACGCTCCGCGTCAATCTTCTTCTTTTCAAGGAGAGGTAATTGTTAATTATTAATTAGGGTTTGCTGAGAAAGTCTTTTGGTAAGGGTAGGAGCCAGAATTCAGAATTCAGAATTCAGGAGAAATGGGAATTATAGAGGAGGTAGTCGGAAAGATTGTCAGCTATTAGCAGTCAGCTATCAGCAATTAGTAATGAATAACGGGACTTTAGTGAAAAAACAGTAAAAAAAAGGGTATAATGTATACCTGATATGTATTTTACGTTAATTACTGGCCGTGGGTAAGTTTGATCAAAGAAATAACTTCAGTGGCCATGCCCTCTTGTTTCCATCGATGGTGCGTTCGCGGTAGCGTTGCGTTACGCAAATCGCTTTAACGATGTATTAAAGACACTCATCTCAAAAAACTGGGTTTAGAGACTATATAGGAGGATGATTAGGAGAAAGTCAAAGAAAAAACTTGTCTCAAATGTCGAATAACACCGTAGGTCACAGGTACCAAAAATTACGGCATTTTTTAGTTAGAGCAAATTGGTCCGTAGATGCTGGTATGGGAGCGTCGTCTTCAAGTGATGTGGGAATGTCGTCAAACAAAACCTTCTGGTTCATTTGCTTTAATTATAGACGATTCAGGCCACAGAAAAAGCGCACCGCCTGCGCTGAGGTTTCCGAGGGCGTAAAGACGGAGCAAGAAGTGGTAATTTAACTGCAGGAGTAGGGCGCCAATATATAGGAGAAATAGGAAAAACAGATAATGGTGTAGTTGTGGTTACTACTCATCTTGATGATGGAGTAAAAAGTCTACCTTTAGATATAGCTTGATATCAAAAAGCAGATTCTTTACCTTGAGGAAAAAAAGACCCAGAATTTGTCAAGAAACCGGACTTAGCAATGTCTCTAGTAGATCAATGTTTGTAAGCGAGGACATCGGCCTGAAATTGTGTTAATTGATGGGGGATATGGTAACAATACATCATTCTTGAATCAACTAGAAAAAAGAAATTTAACTTATATAGGAGGATTAGCTAAAAGAGGTATTTGAATACGACCATCCTGACCAACTTCCAAAGGTGGAATTAAAGCTATTGTAAAAAAAAGCATCCTGACTCGTAAATCCTCCAGCGCCATCAGAACCATTGTAAAATTCTTCAGGTCCAAGGGTCAAATCCTCAAAGTTAACTACTCTAGAAATATTTGCAGCTTTTGTAGGAGCAACAAAAACTCCTAATACTATTGCTACAGAAACAATTAAAACAGACTTGAAATCTTTGATATTCATCGTTAGCTCGCATTTAAATAGTTTTTACCCAAGTAAACTTTATTACTACCTATTTTTATTTGTGCCTAAGGTCGCAAAGTTTAATAGGTAATACATACATATCCTCTAAATAGCAAGCGTTTTTGTTTAGTTTGTTTCTTCTAATAAATAATGTAAAATGGATGAAGAAGTATAATTCTCTTCTTTGTATTTCCAACTTAACTTGTGCACTGGATCAACTCTGCTATCAATTCGCTCTTTAATTTCTGCTGTTAAAGGACGAAGCAACCCATATTTACCTAGATCATCTCCAGTATTGTAATATGGCTTCATTTTTTTATATAGTTCCAAAAGTTCTCGATCTGAATTTATTAAATTAGCAAATATGAAGTGAAAAATAAAATAGGGATAAACTTTAAAAATTTTCCTGACAATCCATGAAGACCAAAATCTAGTTGTTTTATATTTCCTATTAAAAAACAACTGCAAAAACTTAAGTCTTTTTTTCGATATTGTTGTACCACTATGGTAAAACTCATTATCACTATAAAAAGAAGTTAACTTTTGATTAATTTTTACAATGATAGGATTAGACTTTTCTGCAGCTAAAAACCAATTAAAAATCCATCCGTATCCTCTTGTTTTGTAAACAAAGGCCAAAAAGCCAGCTTGAGTATAGTCTCCTAACCATTTGTCTAGCGGGACTCTGCAGAGGCTAGTTGCGTCAGCCCAAACCCCTCCATATTTTGAGAGTAATTCAAGTCTGACTAAGTTAGATTGTTTAGTTTTAGGAAGTTGGCATAATTTTTCTTCCGGTAAAGAAAGAGTTATATAGTCTTTGATATTGTTTTCATCTAAAAAAATAACCTCCCAGTCAGGGTTATACTCTTTCCAAGATTCATAGCACTTTCTCACAACCAATGGTGCTTGTGAAAACCCTTGATACCATAAAAACCAGATTTTTTTTGGTATAGTCACTTCTTGATCTCCAATCAGGCTAGTTTGTTCAAATAATCACCATCACTTGCAAATAAAATTAGTTGATTTTCAGTAAGTTCAATATTTGTGCTTGACTAGACTATAAAAACATTAGCCTCTCAATAATACAAATAAAATAGTAAAATAGCAAGGGTCTATCGTGATCATTTTTGTACAATAACAAGTTTAGATGTAAAGGTCGATGCTACAATGGTGTTGAAATGCAACTACAAGAGTGATAACTCAGGAGTTAGAAGGCCAGGAAGGAAATTGATAAAGATTTGGTAATGACGTTCAGATGGAACATTTTTTTTTACCGAACCCGAGCAGATTTAATATCACTCAGGACTTACGCAAAGACACTATATAAAGACACTATATATAGTGTATGCTCAATAGAGCGATTGCTGACGCAAAGCTCCGCTAACGCCTCAAGACAAGTAACATTGTTAAAACCAGGGTAAAAAATACCTAAGTCTCTAAAGATTACTAGTAGGAACGAGTCGCACTCCGTTTTTGTTTAGTTTGTTTCTTCTAATAAATAATGTAAAATGGATGAAGAAGTATAATTCTCTTCTTTGTATTTCCAACTTAACTTGTGCACTGGATCAACTCTGCTATCAATTCGCTCTTTAATTTCTGCTGTTAAAGGACGAAGCAACCCATATTTACCTAGATCATCTCCAGTATTGTAATATGGCTTCATTTTTTTATATAGTTCCAAAAGTTCTCGATCTGAATTTATTAAATTAGCAAATATGAAGTGAAAAATAAAATAGGGATAAACTTTAAAAATTTTCCTGACAATCCATGAAGACCAAAATCTAGTTGTTTTATATTTCCTATTAAAAAACAACTGCAAAAACTTAAGTCTTTTTTTCGATATTGTTGTACCACTATGGTAAAACTCATTATCACTATAAAAAGAAGTTAACTTTTGATTAATTTTTACAATGATAGGATTAGACTTTTCTGCAGCTAAAAACCAATTAAAAATCCATCCGTATCCTCTTGTTTTGTAAACAAAGGCCAAAAAGCCAGCTTGAGTATAGTCTCCTAACCATTTGTCTAGCGGGACTCTGCAGAGGCTAGTTGCGTCAGCCCAAACCCCTCCATATTTTGAGAGTAATTCAAGTCTGACTAAGTTAGATTGTTTAGTTTTAGGAAGTTGGCATAATTTTTCTTCCGGTAAAGAAAGAGTTATATAGTCTTTGATATTGTTTTCATCTAAAAAAATAACCTCCCAGTCAGGGTTATACTCTTTCCAAGATTCATAGCACTTTCTCACAACCAATGGTGCTTGTGAAAACCCTTGATACCATAAAAACCAGATTTTTTTTGGTATAGTCACTTCTTGATCTCCAATCAGGCTAGTTTGTTCAAATAATCACCATCACTTGCAAATAAAATTAGTTGATTTTCAGTAAGTTCAATATTTGTGCTTGACTAGACTATAAAAACATTAGCCTCTCAATAATACAAATAAAATAGTAAAATAGCAAGGGT